>NCHN01000072.1 GCA_002281875.1 Sphingobacteriia bacterium 24-36-13
GAGTATTTAGCAGAGACTGTTCAGTTTCCATTGAACAATTATTTTACTTTATTAGGACCCTGTCATGCTGAAGAAGTGGCAGCGGAAAAATTATCATATCTCACTTTTTCAGGTGCCGATGAAGTAGAAACTGCTGCCATTGCTGCATGTTTTAATACCGATTATATTAATACTGTAGTGAATACCGATGTAGTAGGAGTGCAGTATGCAGCGGTAATGAAAAATATTTATGCTTTAGGCGCAGGTATTGCGCATGGCTTAGAATATGGCGATAATTTTCTGAGTGTATATATTGCCAATTGTGCCAACGAAATGGGCGGCTTTTTAGAAAAGATAGCCCCTGGAACCTGTATCGAAAAAAATTATACGGCTTCTGTTTATTTGGGAGATCTATTGGTAACCTGTTATTCTTTATTCAGTAGAAACCGCACATTTGGTAATATGTTGGGTAAGGGGTATTCAGTTAAATCGGCACAACTTGAACTCAATATGTTGCCTGAAGGCTACTTTGCCAGTAAGTGTATTCATAAAACCAATAATACGATTTTAGCCAATATGCCTATTGCCGGTGCCATCTATTCCATCCTATGGGAACAACTGCCAGCAGAAGATGGGTTTAAACAAATTGAAAGTTTTTTAATATAGTTTTAAACAAAATATATTAAAATATGTAATTAATAGCTAAACTATCAACAGTGCCTGAAACAATCATTAGAAAAGTTAGAGAACAAAGAAATTACACCCAAGATTTTGTAGCAAAGCAAATGGGTATATCTCAAAATGCGTACAGCAAAATTGAGAATGGCTATACCCAACTTACCGTGAAGCATATCAAAGACTTGTCTAAAATTCTAGAAGTTTCATTAATGGAATTGTTGAGAGACGACTTTGAAATACATAAGCCCAACCATATTCATACCGAAAGCATAAATAAAGACAATTTGTTAATGGCCATCAATCAGATTGCCGACAAATTAAATGAGAAGCATCCACAGAAACACGATTTCTACCCAATTGTCATGAGTTTATTGCAAACAGTAGATACAACCGTTGACAATATTCACTAAGATTAATTGGCTTCCTCCTCTCTAAATAAGTGCGCAGCAATTCCATCTGCCATAAACTTGCCAGCAGATGAAAGGCATAAGTGTGGATGATTATACACCAACAAGCCGTCATTCATATAGTGGGCGGCATCTTTTAAAATGACATCAAAAGTTGCTTTGCCAGCAATGGCATCCAATCTATTTGCATCAATACCCTCAATAGTTCTGAGGGCAGTCATGATGTATTCATTGGTTTGTTGAACAAGGGTTAGTTCTTCCTTTTCGAAAGGAACAATACCTTGGGCTAAAGATTGAATATATAAAGCATTATTACTAATATTCCACTGCCTGCTTAGGCCGTTAAAAGAATGGGCCGCAGGTCCAATCCCTAAATAAAATTGTCCTGACCAATAATTGGCATTGTGAATACTTCTTTTACCAGGTAATGAAAAATTGGAAATTTCATATTGTTCAAACCCAGCAGCAGCAGTCATTTCTTGTAAAATGGCAAAATGAGCAGCTTGGTGTGCAGCATCTACATTGGGTAGTTCTTGCTTATTAATTTTATGCGCTAGTGCAGTTTTGGGTTCTACCGTTAAAGCATAACAGGATAAATGGGGAACCCCCGTTTTAATGGCAATTTCAAGATTCTGTATCCAATCTTTATTCGATAAACTGGGTCCACCATAAATTAAATCAATCGAAATATTTTGAATTCCTGCTGATTGTGCTAAACCAATACAAGCCAATGCTTGATCAGCATTGTGCGCGCGCCCCATCCATTGAAGATCTTCTTCTCTGAAAGACTGAATGCCGATACTCAAACGATTAATGCCTAATTCAACCCAATAATTTAGTTGCTCATTATTAATATCATCAGGATTAGCCTCCAGTGTTATTTCTGCATGAGGCATTAAATTGAAGTGCAGTTTAACTGCATCCATGATTTTAGCTAAATGGGCTCGATTCAACAATGACGGGGTTCCTCCCCCAAAATAAAGGGTTTCAATGGGTTCAGAGAGATAGGTTTTTTGTAGTTCTATTTCATGAATAATTGCTTTAATCACTTGATCAATCAATTGATGATTGGTAGAAAAATGAAAATTACAATAGTTGCAAGCTTTTCTACAAAAAGGGATATGAATATAAATACCTGCCATTTGCTGTTAAAAAATTAAAATTAGCATTGTTCTGCTAACCTGAACGTTTAATCATTATCAATCAATAATTTTGTGGGAATGCAGCTGCGACTTTTTTTGATTTTCATTTTTGCAACAATGGGGCTATTGGTTTCTGCGCAGCAGGATACAAGCCTCTTGCCATTTCATCCATACCTACCATTAAATAAGCGCGCTATTTATATGGTGGTAGATTATCACCAAAAAGAATCGAAGGACGCACTTTTTTATTCCCTAGTTGTCTTGGTTTTTTTATTAGGTTTTATAAAGTCGGCCTTTCCTAAATATTTTCAAAATCTATTCAAACTGTTTTTTCAAACTTCATTAAGACAAAAGCAAACCAAGGAACAGTTAACACAGGATAGTTTTGCATCCTTGCTTATCAACCTACTTTTCTTGCTATCCACAGGAATGTTTATCACTTTGGTAATTCAGTACAACCAGTGGGCAAGTTTGCAATTTTGGTTGCTTTATGCATATGTCACTGCTGTTTTGGGTATTATCTATTTAGGGAAATACCTTTTTATTTCATTTGCAGGCTGGGTTTTTAATAATAGCGCATCTGCTGCATCCTATTTATTTTTGGTTGCAGTAGTCAACCGCATCATGGGAGTGGTATTGCTCCCCTTAACTGTATTATTGGCTTTTGCTGACCCAACAATTGGCGGGATTGTTGCCACCATCTCTTTCGGTGTTGTAACATTGTTATTTATTTACCGGTACTTGGTGTCATTTGGCCTTCTTAGAACTGATCTTCAACTGAATCCTTTTCATTTTTTCCTTTACCTTTGCGCCGTGGAAATTTTACCAATGGCCCTGATTTATAAGCTATTGGTAGAAAATATGGGCTGATATTTTACATTTGCAAAATACAAGAGCAAGCAATGAGCAAAAACGGATCTAAGCAAGAAGTAAATTCGAAAACAGCCAGAAAGATTCTTATTTCACAGCCAAAGCCAGAGAGTGAAAGATCTCCTTACTTTGACTTAGAAAGAAAGCACAATGTTGAATTGGTATTTCATCCATTCATTGTGTTAGAAGGAATTCCTGCTAGAGATTTTCGCAAACAAAAAATTGATGTGCAGCAATACTCTGGCATCATTTTCACCAGCCGTAATGCCATCGATCATTTCTTTAGAATGAGCGAAGAATTAAAATTGAGTATTGCTCAGGATACCAAGTATTTCTGTATTACTGAAGCGGTGGCCCTCTATTTGCAAAAGTTTATTCTTTATAGAAAGCGTAAGGTTTTTTATGGTGCAGATGGTACCAATAAGAGCATGTTAGACGTAATTAACAAGCATAAAGAAGCCGAGAAGTTTTTATATGTATGCAGTGAAAACCAACAGGACAGTGAAATTTGTAGTTGGTTAAAAAACAATAAATGCGACTTCCAGTTGGCATATATGTACCGAACCATCAGCAATGATATCAAGCCCGTTTTACAAAAGAACGATTATGATATGATTTGCTTTTTTACCCCAAGTGGAGTAAAAAGCTTATTGGATAATTTTCCTGAGTTCAAGCAAAATGGTACTGTTCTCACCGCATTTGGTAGCAATACTTCAAAAGCTGTTGTAGAAGCTGGCTTCAATCTAGAAATTCAAGTACCCAGCCCACAACGACCCAGCATGGTGGCTGCTTTAGACCAATTTTTAGCTGCTGCGCCGGTAGTAAAGTCTGCCAGTAAAAAAGCCCCAACAAAAAAATCAGCAAAAGCAACAAAATAATTGTTTAAGAAGAACCCCTCTAATGAGGGGTTTCTTTTTATCAACAGGCAACATTTGGCCTTTTTTTCCGTTCTAAACTATCTTTAGCAATTATGTAACAACTTTATAAGTAATTTGCTTTGG
>NCHN01000029.1 GCA_002281875.1 Sphingobacteriia bacterium 24-36-13
TTTAAATTTGAAATTTGTTAGAAAGCCCCTACCTTTGCCGTCCTGAAAAAAATAGAAAATGGCAAATCACTCAGCTACAAAGAAAGACGTCAGACAAGCATCTAAGCGCCGTGACCGTAACCGTTACTATGGTAAAACTACCCGTAACGCTATCCGTGACTTAAAAACAAGCGCAGAAAAGAAAGGATATGAAGAAAAACTTCCTGATGTTATTTCTATGATCGATAAGTTGGCTAAACGTGGAATTATCCATAAGAATAAAGCAGCCAACCTTAAGAGCAAACTAGTGAAGAAAGCAACTGCATTAGCATAATTGCCCAATTACTTTAAATAGTTAAAGCCAATCAATTGATTGGCTTTTTTTATTTCTTAACTGGTAAGACTACTACAAAACTATTCAGATTCTCGGATATCGCTTTGTAACTTAGGCTCCCTTTATGTATGATTATAATACGATTTATAATTGCTAACCCAAGGCCGAAGCCTTTTTTCTTACCAACATTACTCCCTCTAAAAAACGGAATCATCATTTTCTCTGCCTCTTCTACACTCAATTGATCTCCTTTATTTTGAAATTTAATTCTTACGGTTTTGTTATCTGTTATTAAACGAATATTTACCGATTGATCTTCTGAATACAAATACGCATTTTTCATCAAGTTCATGAAAGCAGCTCTGAGTAAAGACTCATTACCTTTTACCATCAGTTGTTCATCTTCAGAAGGCAAATTGTCAAAAGAAAAAGCGGTTTTAGCATCAGGAAAACTTTTGTTGAAATAAGCAACTGTATCAAATAACAATTCATCAATACGCAAATATGGCCATTCATCCATGAACTCAATTTGCTCATTTTGAGAAATCAACAACAAGGAATTAGTTAATTCAATTAAATTTTGTTGATCTTCTTTTAAAGATATCAACACTTTTCTATACCCTTCAACATCATAGTTACTATTTAATGCAGCTTCAGTTTGAGATAACATTACAGCAAGTGGTGTTCTTAATTCATGAGATGTATGATGAACATAGCTTTTCCTAAATTCAAATGCGGTTTTAATTCGCTCAAGCATTGCATTAAAATTTTGTGCAATGGCATTTATTTCATCTTTTGCAGGTTTTACAAAAATTCGTTCTGATAAATTAAGCTCATTGGTTCTTTGCATTTGATTACTCAATTCTACAATAGGCTTTATTGCTTGACGCACAAAAAGAAAAGACATTACAGCAGTCAATAACAAAGAACCTCCAAATACGCTTGCGAGAATCAATTTCATAGTACTCAGCTTCCGCAAGCCGACTCTATCAAATGCGGTTGTAATTAAATATTGATTTTGAGCAGGCTTGTATACTACAACAATTTGATGATTATTTACATCTGTAAATCTAATTACACGAGATTTTTTGACTCTTTTTAAATCAAGAATAGGAAAATTAATATTGATTCTATTCCCTAAACTAAAGATTAACGAACCAGTTGAGTCTAACACATATAATCGCTCATTTACCAGTGCAATTCTATGTACTCTCAATATATCTTCTTGCTGAACTACCGGTGACTTCTGTTTTAAATTACTATAAATATCATACAAGTCGTTGCCCTCCGATTGCACGCGATTGTAGTAATCATCTTCCCTATATGTTGAATACAAAAAATAAATTCCAGTACAAGCAATAAATAAAATGGCAGCAACAAAGCTTGTAAAAAGAAGCGCAAACCGAAGTTTTAAATTCATGTAATTACTTTATAAAGTAACCAAAGCCTGGCTTAGTATGAATCAATTTGGTACTAAAGGGTTTATCAATTTTATTCCTTAAAAAACTGATATATACTTCAATTGTATTGGTTCCAGTGTCAAAACTTAAATCCCAAACTTTTTCTAAAATTTCTTGCTTTGATATTACTCTCTCCGGAGTTCTTACCAATAAGGTTAACAAAGTAAATTCCTTTGAAGTCAAATTAATGTTAATGCCGCTTCTCGAAACCGATTTAAGTTTAAAATCAATTTCTAAATCTGCATAAATTAATTTTTCGTGCTTCTCTACTGAGTCCGTTCTTTTAAACAAAACTTTAAGTCGGGCAAAAAGTTCATCAAAATGAAATGGCTTCACTAAATAATCATCAGCACCAATATTAAAAGCAGCTACTTTATCATGTATTTCTCCAACCGCAGTTAACATGACAATGGGAATATTGGCGCTTCGTTTTCTAAAGTCATTGCAAAGTGCCATCCCTGTTTTACCAGGCAAATTGATATCTAGCAAAGCCATGGAATAATCGTTTTCCATAAACATTCTATCTGCTTGCAACCCATTTTCTGCTACATCAACTTCATACCCAACCCTAGTTAACTCTTCTTGAATGGCTTTTGCTAATTTAGCTTCGTCTTCAGCCAAAAGTATTTTATACTTCTTCTCCATTAATCAATTTTTTTTACATTACCAGCACCTACAATTTTTTGACTCACTTCTGCATTTCCTTTATAAAATACATCACCAGAACCCACAATTTTAATATTGAGTGAAACATCTGCATATACTTTTACATTCCCATTACCAGCAATTTTAATAGAGGCATTTTCAGATTTTAGTAATTCGGCATTACAATCCCCCGTTCCGGCAATATCAAATGAGGCAGTCTTGGTTTCGCCCTGCAAATTAACATTTCCAGACCCTTTAATATCCACTTCAACTTTTGGAGTATTCACCATTAAATCTACATCTCCTTGCCCAGCAATATCAATTTTAAGTTCTTTACCCCCAGTAAACTTGTCGGTGCCTCTTACATTGCCTGACCCAGCCAAATTAATCCCCGTTAAAATAGGTGTTGTAATAGTGATTTTAATGCCATGATCTGACTTCAAATTAAACTTAGACTTTGTTTTAAAAACCAATTCATCATTGCTTTCAGATAAGAGCACATATTTTTGTAAATTCTCATCTGTTTCAATTGATACCGATGCGGTTTTACCAGGCACTAAAACAATATCGAAATTACCTTTCAATACTATTCTTTCTGCTTTTGTGACTTTTCTTTTCTCCGTTATAATATCTCCATTGCCATGAATGGATTTTCCCATCCAATTACAGGAAACCAAAACCATTGATAGCAAAATAGAAGCAAAAATGTTGCTTTTCATATTAAATAAATTATGGTACACGAAAGGTAGCAAAAAAGCGCATAAATATGGGAACAAGTAAAATTGAATTAACTTTGCCCCATGACAGAAAAAATACTGATTCTTGATTTTGGTAGTCAATATACCCAGCTAATTGCCCGTGCGGTTCGTGAGGCCAATATTTATTGCGAAATAATCCCTTTTCATAAGGCATTTACCATTGATCCTACTTTAAAAGGGATCATCTTAAGCGGTTCTCCATTCAGTGTAAATGAAGACAATGCTCCTTCAGTAGATATTGCATCGTTTATAGCCCAATTACCTGTTTTGGGGGTTTGTTATGGTGCGCAATTAACAGCTAAAGTATTTGGAGGAAAAGTTGACAAATCAAATAAAAGAGAATACGGTAGAGCTCAGTTGGATATTCAACAGCAAGACCAACTATTCAACGGAATCAGTTTAAAATCTCAAGTTTGGATGAGCCATAGCGACTCCATTAAGAGTTTACCAGAAGGATTCTCCATTTTAGCAACTACAGAAAGTATTCCAGTTGCTGCATTTAAGAAAGAAGGTTCAGACACTTGTCCATTATATGGTTTTCAATTTCACCCTGAAGTATACCATTCTACAGAGGGCAAAAAAATGATTAAAAACTTTCTGGTGGATATTTGTGGATGCAGCCAAAACTGGACTCCAGCTTCATTTGTAGAGGAAACAGTTGCCAAATTAAAAGAAGAAATTGGAGACAAGCAAGTTATCATGGCATTAAGTGGTGGGGTAGATAGTACTGTTGCTGCCACATTAATTGCAAAAGCCATTGGACCAAGATTACATGGAATATTTGTAGACAATGGGGTATTAAGAAAAGATGAATTCGAACAAGTACTAGATACCTATAATGCTATAGGGTTAAATGTAAAAGGAGTTGATGCAAAAGAACTTTTTTATAGTGCATTAAAAGACCAAACAGATCCAGAAGCAAAACGAAAGGCAATAGGAAAATTATTTATAGATGTATTTCAATCTGAATCGCTTCAATTACAAAATATTTCTTTTTTAGGACAGGGAACCATTTACCCGGACGTGATTGAAAGTGTAAGTGTTCATGGGCCTTCACAAACCATCAAGAGTCACCATAATGTTGGAGGGTTACCCGATACGATGCATCTTTCATTGGTTGAACCATTAAGGTATTTGTTTAAAGATGAAGTCAGAAAAGTTGGGCTAGAGCTAGGAATACCCGCGGATATGATCAACCGACACCCTTTTCCTGGACCAGGTTTAGCCATTCGAATATTAGGTGAAGTAACTGCAGAAAGAGTAGATTTATTACAAAGAGCTGATGCCATTTTTATTAATGGATTGAAGAAGGCAGGATTATACACGCAGGTTTGGCAGGCAGGCACCATACTTTTACCAGTTAAAAGTGTTGGAGTGATGGGAGATGAAAGAACCTATGAATTCACTGTTGCGCTGAGAGCAGTAACTTCAGTAGATGGAATGACTGCAGATTGGGCTCATTTACCTTATGAATTCCTAGCAGATATTTCTAATGAGATTATCAATAATGTGAGAGGTATCAATCGGGTTGTTTATGATATCAGTAGCAAACCACCAGCAACCATAGAGTGGGAATAGTTGAACTTAATTAAATGAGTGATGCGGTTAAAAAAAATTTTATTAAGCTTATTGGGTTTTATTGCTTGCAATAGCTTTTGGGCGCAGCAAACCGCTCCCTTGAAAATAGCCGTATTTGCTCCAGTTTATTTAGACACTGTGTTCAATGGCAGCAACTATACTTTGGGAAACAATAATTTACCACGTAATATTTTACCGGGATTGGATTTTTACAACGGTGTACAATTAGCCATAGATTCTTTGAATGCAGAAGGACAGTCATTAACTGTTTTATTTTATGATAGTAAAAGCAATACACAATCTGTTAAGCAAATATTAGAAACAGAATCATTGCAAGATGTTTCAATGATTATTGCTGCTTTTAATAATAGAAATGATATTAAGCCCTTGGCAGATTTTGCTCTAAAAAAGCAGATTCCATTGATTTCAATGACTTACCCAAATGATGGTGGCGTTAAGGCTAATCCATATTTTGCATTAGTGAATTCTACGCTTACTACACATGTAGAGGGCATATTTAAATACTTACAAAAAAACTATCCAACAGAGCCCATTTTATACTTAAAAAGATCGGGGGCGTTAGAAGATATGATTGAAGGGTTATTTCAAGACCTAAATAAAAAGACACCTGCATTACCTTTAAAAATTAGAATAGTTAGCGCAAATGACAGTACTAATATAGCTAGCTTTAATGAAGTTATGGATAGTACTAAAACCAATATTATTTTTTGTGGCAGTTTAAACGAAAATTTTGGAATTAACTTAGTTAAAACAACAGCAGCAAATAAAAGTTATAAGTCAATACTGATTGGAATGCCAACTTGGGATGCCATCAAAGATTTGGGCAAGGGCACTGAAATAATTTATTCTACCCCCTACAACTATACTAGAACAGATAAGTTGGCACAATCTATCATTCAAATTTATAGAAGTAAAGTTTCTGGGAGGCCTTCAGATATGGTATTTAAAGGATTTGAAGCTATGTATCATTTTGGAAAATTGCTCATTAAACACCGAAATAATATTGCTACTCAGTTATCTGATAATAGTTTCAAACTATTTAATGAATTTGATTTTGTTCCAGTTAAAACAAATGGAGAGTCTATTCCTGCTTATTTAGAAAACAAAAGAATCTATTTTGTTAAAAAGACAGATGGAGTAATTAAATCAATTCAATAAACCGTTTGGGTTTGTTTTTGTTAAATAGCTATGAGCGGAAGCAAAGGAAACAAATCATATTTACCCCAAAAAAATTGCACTACTTGTGGTAAGCCTTTTTCATGGAGAAAAAAATGGGAAAAGAATTGGGATGAAGTAAAATATTGTAGCGACCGGTGTAGAAATTCAAATAAAGGAAATGCACGCCAACAAGGGAAATGATATTATACATCAGTGGCTTCAACAACATCAACTTACTCCTTTTGCATTTCAGGAACAAGCATGGCAAGCAATATTGAATGGACAAAGTGGACTAATTAATGCCCCAACAGGTTGCGGTAAAACTTACTCCGTTTTTTTAGGTGCTTTAATGCAGTTTATCCAATTCAATCCAACCAACTGGGAAACCCAAAAAAACAATGGGCTACAATTACTTTGGATCACCCCTTTAAGAGCGCTCGCTAAAGATATTGGGAGAGCCATGGAAGAAGTAATTGAGCAATTAGGGCTTCAATGGAAAGTGGCCATAAGAAATGGAGATACGTCTACCGCAGATAGGGCAAAGCAAAAAAAGCAAATGCCAGAAGTGCTTATTATAACACCTGAAAGTTTGCATTTACTACTTACACAAAAAAACTATCCAAGTTATTTTAATAGTTTAAAAATACTTGCAGTAGACGAATGGCACGAATTGATGGGCAGTAAAAGAGGCGTACAAACAGAACTAGCCATTAGTAGAATTGCAAATTGCGCAATGCAATTACAGGTCTGGGGTATAAGTGCTACAATTGGAAATTTAACTGAAGCCAAAGATGTTTTGCTGGCACCTTTAAAAATAGCGGGCACTATCATCAAAGCAGATATTGACAAACCCATTGATGTACACACAATCATACCCGATGAAATTGACAAATACCCTTGGGCTGGTCATTTAGGTATTAAGCTGGCGCACACGCTTATACCAATTATAGCAGAAAGCAAAACCACATTAATATTTATTAATACCAGAGGGATGAGTGAAACCTGGTATCAAACCTTGCTCACTGTAGCTCCTGAATTAGCTGGTGCGATTGCATTACATCATGGAAGTATAGAACAAGAATTGAGACTATGGGTAGAAGAAGCTTTGCATACGGAAAAGTTGAAAGCAGTGGTTTGTACTGCCAGTTTAGATTTAGGGGTAGATTTTAGACCTGTAGATACCGTTATTCAAGTTGGTTCACCAAAAGGGATTGCTCGATTCTTACAAAGAGCAGGGAGAAGTGGTCATAGGCCTGGAGAGATTAGTAAAATATATTTTTTACCAACACATAGTTTAGAATTGGTAGAAGCTGCTGCATTAAAATCAGCACTGATTGAAGGGAATGTAGAAAGTAAAAATCCCTTATTGCTTTGTTTTGATGTTTTACTTCAATACCTCTGCACTTTGGCAACAGGAGAAGGCTTTATTGCTAAAACAATTTATGATGAAGTAAAATCAACGCATTGCTTTGCAGACATGCAAGAAAATGAATGGCAAGAATTATTGCAGCATATTACTACAGGAGGTAATGCATTACAAGCTTACGACGACTATAAAAAAGTTGAAATTATTGACGGCATTTATAAAATAACCAGTAGGAGAATTGCCATGCGCCACCGAATGCATATTGGCACTATTGTTAGTGATGCTATGCTGAAAGTGAAATTTTTAAGTGGCGGTTATATTGGTGTAATTGAAGAGTATTTTATCAGCAGATTAGTTCCTGGAGATGTGTTCACATTAGCTGGTAGAAATGTAGAATTAGTGATGATAAAAGAAATGACTGTACTGGTAAAAAAATCAACTGCAAAAAAATCGCTAATACCTGCATGGATGGGCGGAAGAATGAGTTTGACGGCAAATTTAGGCGCTGTTTTAAGAAGGACATTTTCGGAAGCACTAACTCCTCAAGCTGGAATAGAATTGACAAGTTTAATCCATCTCTTTAAACTTCAAAAGGAGTTATCGCATATCCCGCTACACAATGAATTACTGATTGAACAAATAGAAGACAAAGATGGCTTTCATTTATTGGTTTACCCATTTGAAGGTAGGCAAGTACATGAAGCGTTAAGTGCTATTTTAGCTTATCGAATAGGGCAAATTCAACCCATGAGTTTTTCTATATCAATGAACGATTATGGTTTTGAATTATTAAGTGATTCACCTATTCCTGTTGACGACAGTAATGTTAGAGAACTGTTCAGCTCCAACCATTTGTTACAACATATACAACAGAGTATCAATAATACCGAAATGGCTAAAAGGAAGTTTAGAGATATTGCTGTAATTGGAGGCTTAATTTTCCAAGGTATGCCTGGTGAAAAAACCAAAGCAAGGCATTTACAATCGTCCGCTTCGTTATTATTTAAAGTTTTTGAAGAATTTGATCCGCAAAATATTTTACTAAGGCAAGCTTATAATGAAGTATTAGAACAACAAATGGATGAGGTAAGATTAAGACTAGCATTACAAAGAATTGAAGAGAGTAAGATTGTGTTGCGTTTCCCCAAAAAACTAACACCCCTCTCCTTCCCCATTGTGGTAGATGGCCTAAACAGAAATAATCTTTCTTCAGAAAAACTAGAAGACCGAATTAAAAAGATGCAACAACAACTATCTTAGTATCTAATGAATATTTCATTACTACATATCATTCATGAACAACACTTTTGGCTATCGGCCCAGAGAAGTATTTACTGGGAAGAACAAAAAACCATGATTGTTTCAGATACTCATTTTGGTAAAACAGGGCATTTTAGAAAAAGTGGAATTGCAGTGCCACAGCAGGTTTACAAAGAAGACTTACAACGATTTTTTAGTTTAGCAACAGAATTAAAACCTGAACGAATATTGGTCGTTGGCGATTTTTTTCATAGCACCAATAATGAAGAACACAACTTGTTTTTAAGATGGAAAAATGATTTCAACTCATTACAAATCACATTGATTAAAGGGAATCATGATATTTTGGGAAATACCTGGTATGAAAATGCGGGCATCCAATTGATAGAAGATTTTTACGAGATTGGTCAATTTCGCTTTCAACACGATCCTGCTGAGAATGATTACCCACTCAAAGCAAATTCATTTATTTTTTCAGGGCATGTTCACCCTGGAATACTAATAAAAGGCATAGGCAAACAATCTCTTCGATTCCCTTGTTTTTATTTCAGAGAGAATCAATGTATACTTCCTGCCTTTAGCAAGTTTAGTGGTTTGGCCCTTGTAAAGCCCAAAAAACAAGACCAGGTATACGCAATTGCGAATGATAATATTATTAAACTAACATGATTAAAATAGCATTTGACCCTATATATGCGCATCCATTGCCCGAGAACCACCGATTCCCGATGTTGAAGTATCAATTGATTCCTGAACAATTGATGTATGAAGGAACCTATACCGAAGAAAATTTTTTCGCCCCTACAATTTGCAAAGAAGAAATTGTTTTATACACCCACGATCAAGCATATTTAAATAAATTATTGCATCAACAATTAAGTGCATCCGAACAAAGAAAAATTGGCTTTCCACAATCCCCAGAATTAACAAAAAGAGAATTAATCATTACACAAGGCACCATTGATGCTTGTTTATATGCAATGGAATGCGGAGTCGCCTTAAATGTTGCAGGTGGTACACACCACGCTTTTGCAGATAGAGGAGAAGGTTTTTGCCTTTTGAATGATATGGCTATTGCAGCAAATTATTTATTGCGTAAACAATTGTCCAAAAAAATATTGATCATCGATTTAGATGTGCACCAAGGAAATGGCACAGCCAAATTAATGGAAAATGAAGATAGCGTATTCACATTCAGTATGCATGGTGCACATAATTATCCTTTTCATAAAGAAATATCTGATTTAGATATTGGATTAAAAGATGGCACAACTGGTCAAGAATACCTGGCCATACTAGAAGAAACACTTCCCAAACTCATCAATCAAGTAAAACCAGATTTCGCATTTTACTTATCGGGGGTAGATATTTTAGATACAGATAAATTTGGAAAACTAAAGGTAAGTCTGAACGATTGCAAACAAAGAGATCAAATAGTATTTGATCAATTAAAGCAGCACCAAATACCTGTAACCGTGGCATTGGGGGGTGGTTATTCTCCAGATGTGAAAACCATCGTAGAAGCACACTGCAATACATTTAGGATAGCTGCAGATTTGTACAGCTAACCAATACTGTATATGGCTTGATGCTTTACTGGAAAATTGCAACTATTCGCAATAAAACAAAATTGATTGGCTTTAGCGTGCAAAGCATTAGCCTGATCCATCATTTGCATATTAGCCAATGAAATGGAAGGCTTTAAAATTACTTCTGTAAACCTTCCACTCCCTGACTGGTCTTCAACCATGGTTCCTTCTGCATAGTCAATATAAGATGTAACAATAATTCCAGCTTCAGAACAGAAATGCAAGTACCAAAGCATATGACATGAGGACAAAGCTGCAACCATCATTTCTTCTGGATTATACCGATTAGGATCACCCCTAAATGCAGGGTCAGAACTAGATTCAATCGGAGGCTTTCCTTCCACTTGAATTAAATGATTTCTTGAATAACTTTTATAATTACTTGTACCAGTACCTAAATTACCAGTCCATTTTACAGCAACTTTATAATGATGGTCTTTGCTCATGCTAGTTTAACTTCTTCTTGAGTGTACTTACTTGTTCTTGCAAATTGTTAACCATACCTGCTAATTGATTCACATCCCATACAGGTGCTGCATTGGCTTTCTGCAAAATATAAACTGCTTTCCAAATTTCTAATACATCTTCTGAGCTAACGTTGTAAGGCTCGTATTGAGGATTATCACTAATCAACGTTATCTTGTTTTTTAAGCGATTGTTCTTCATTACTCGCTTATATGCAACACCTTCATTACGAGATAATACAACATAAGTATTGCTGTTTTTTAAATCATCTAAATCCTCTACTTTTTCTCCCACAATAACACTTCCACTAGGTGTAGGCAACATAGAATCACCCATTATTTCGAAGGCTCTATATTGACCTGGTGCCAACATAGGTAATGTAAAAGTATTTAGCTCGTCAACAAACTCAGGGTCTGCATATCCAGTCATATAACCAGCAGCAGCTTTAACAGGAACAAAACGAATTTCATTGGATTCGGAAACCATTTTCAATTGACGCCTTCTATCCAAATAAGAACCACCTACAGTTTCTGTAAGATCCTTAAAAAGAAAATCTTCCAAAGTGAGCTTAAAAATACTGCAGACCTGTTCCATGACTTCTAATTTGGGTTCAGCTCTTTCTTCTTCATAAGCACCAACTAATGAGCGCTTAATTTTTAGCTTGTTGGCAAACTCTTCCTGGGTCCAGCCCCGCAGTTTGCGCAGATACCGTAAATTTTTTCCAGCGTTTGACATAACTAATACTTTTAGTGCAATTTACTAAAGTTTTTAGTTTTTCCAAATTTATTTTCATTTTTCTTTTTTCAAGTCAATTCTAAAAAATGTTTGCAGTACTTTCCGTGTGTAATAAATGACCATGAAAAAAATAGCTTTTATCCTTTCAATTTGTGTTTCAATCAGTACAATTGCTCAACAACCTGCATCATTTCCAGCGTCACTTATGATCACGCCCGAGAAATCCAATTTTGAAAAAACATCTTCCTATGCAGATGTAATGCAGTTTTTAAATACCATTAAAACCATGAGCCCTCTCATTCACGTGGGTTCAATAGGAAAAAGTACGATGGGAAAAGACATTCCCTTTGCTGTATTAGCGAACCCTGCCGTTAGTTCTCCTGAACAAGCAAAACAATCAGGAAAACCTGTTGTGTATATTCAAGGGAATATTCATGGCGGAGAAGTAGAAGGCAAAGAAGTGAGTATGATGTTGATGCGTGATATTTTATTGGGGAATTTATCCGAATTACTTAGCAAACAAATCATCGTATTTGTACCAATCTACAATACAGATGGGAACGACAAATTTGCAAAGGGATTAAGGCCGTCTCAAGAGAATAGCCCACTCGAAACAGGTATCAGAGAAAACGGTCAAGGGCTCGACTTAAATAGAGATGGCATGAAAATGGAGACCCCTGAAACCAAAGCCATGGTAGCCAATATTTTAAATGCATGGGATCCACAAATGGTAGTAGACTTACATACCACCAACGGAACTTGGCATGGATACGATTTAACATGGGCCCCAGGTTATTTATCAGCAGGTGAACCAGGCCCCTATCATTATACCAATAGCACCATCTTACCATTTATTACTGATCAGGTAAAGAAAAAAAATGATTTATTATTTGGACCATTTGGAGATTTTTCAACAAGAGAAGGATGGCCAGTAAAAAATTTTTATACCTATAATCATCATCCCCGCTACATAATTAATCAAATAGGTTTAAGAAATAGGATGTCTATATTAAGCGAATCATTTGCCCATGAACGTTTTTATCAGCGAATCAATAGCACCTATCATTTTGTAAAAGAAATTTTAACCTATTGCAATAATAATGCTGCAGAAATCATTCAAATTAACCAACAAGCAGAAAAAAATGCCATTGAAAATGTACGTAATAATGCCGGTTTGGTTTCTAAAGGAGTAAGATTCAAAATGGTTCCTACAATAGATGGCATCCGCAATTTTAGAACCTATGATTATATACCATTTAAAAAAGAAGATGGAACTAATAGTTTAGTGAAAACAGGAAGAATTACCCATATAGACAAAGTGAACTATTATGCCGATTTTAAAGACACTGTTAATGCCATTTTACCTAGAGGATATATTATACCAGCTGCATTGGACAGCATAGTTGAACAGTTGAAAATGATGGGCGCAAAAGTAGAAAAGCTAGAGAAAAAAACAGAATTCAAAGGAGAGGAATTCATGATTGAAAAATTCACTAAAGCCAATAGAAAATTTGAAGGACATCAAATGGCTTCAGCAGAAGGTAAATTTGTGGCTAAAACCTTTACAGCTGAAAAAGGAGATTATATGGTTGACCTAGCTCAACCATTGGCCAACCTTATTTTCTATGCATTAGAACCACAATCAGATGATGGGCTACTTACATGGAACTTCTTTGACCATTATTTAAATACAAAAGGAGTAACAACACAACCAGTAGCCTATCCTGTATTTAAATTTTTTAGCACAATTACAACAACGAAAAAGAAAAGATAGGCCATTGCCTATCGTAACTTGCAGTATGGCAAAAGTAAAAGCAAAAACAAGTAAGAAAAAAGAAGAGCCGATTATATTGGTTACCAATGATGATGGTTTTACCGCACCTGGGATACATGCATTGGTAGAAGCAGTAAAAGGTTTGGGAAAGATTGTAGTGGTAGCACCAGACAAACCTCAAAGTGGAATGGGTCACGCTATAACTATAGGAGAACCTTTGCGATTGCATAAAGTCCATAATTTGGGAGAAGTGGAAGCCTATAGTTGTAGTGGTACACCAGTAGATTGTGTTAAGCTAGCAGTAGACAAAGTATTACACCGCAAACCAGATATCTGCATCAGTGGTATTAACCATGGTGCCAACCACTCCATTAATGTAATTTATTCGGGCACTATGAGTGCTGCATTAGAAGCATCCATTGAAAGTATCCCAAGTATTGGTTTCAGTTTATTAGACTTTAGTATAGAAGCCGATTTTGAGGGCGCCAAAAAATATGCTCGTATTATTGTAGAACAATTATTAGCCAGTAAAAAACTAGATAAGCATATTTGCTTAAACGTAAATATTCCTAAAGTAAAAACAGAACTTATCAAAGGCATAAAAATTTGTTCTCAAGCATATGCTAAATACCAAGAGAAATTTGACGAACGAAAAGACCCACATGGCCGTAAATATTTTTGGTTAACGGGTGAGTTTGTCAATTTTGACAAGAGCAAGGAGAGTGATGTTTGGGCACTCAAAAATAATTATGTAAGTGTGGTACCCGTTCAATTTGACTTAACCAACTATGAACTCAAAAAGCAGTTGGAAAAAAACTGGAAATTCTAATGCTATTCAATAAAGATCATTTTGGATTTGGCTTGCTATTGGGATTTATTGCTCCCATATTTGGCTTATTTGGCTATTACTATTGGAAGTTCAGTTTATTCACTTTGAATGAATTCTTTCAGGTACTCATGCTACAAAAATCTTTATTAAGCGGAATCATCAGCATTGCGTTAATTGCCAATGCCATTGTGTTTACGGTATATATTAACAAGCAAAAAGATAAAACAGCCAAGGGAGTATTTATTGCAACATGTGTGTATGCGTTAATCTCCCTTGGCTTTAAGTGGTTTGTTTAATTACTCTTCACTGATCACGTAAGTAATTGTATGCTTGTGCTTGTATACAACAGGCTTTCCGTTTTGCTTAGCAGGTATCCAGTTAGGACTTAATTTCATTACACGTACCGCTTCTTCAGCAGTGCCATAACCAGGATCATTCTCTGCTTCCACATTACTTACCTTACCTTTTGTATCAACTATAAAAGATAACACCACCGTATATTTTCCGGGAGGACCTCCTTTTTCAACAGGAATATCCCTATTTAAATTTTTAATTAAAAAAGATAACCAAGCTTCTTTACCACCATCAAACTTAGGTTCTTCCTGAACAGCGGTAAAAATTTGTACACCTTCTAACATTTTATCATTAGAAGACTTCAAAACCACTTTAATCACCCCATTCTTTCCATCGTTACCAAATGCTTCTAAAGCTTTATTTGCTTTCAGCACCTCAACAGATTTAATACTATTAGGATTAATGCTATTGAAAACAGACTTGTCCACTATTTTACCATCTAGTAAGTATAAAGGTTCAGGGTTAACCAATTTTCCAGACTCTTTTGCAAGGATATACTTTTGAATTCCATTTAATAAAGCAACTGCTAATTGCTCTCGAAATTGGGGACTTTTGATTTTTTCTAAATCCACTTGATTAGATAAATAACCCGCTTCAACTAACACACTGGGACAGTTTACATTTTGCAAAACATAAACACCTTCCTGTTTACTCTTGATCCCTTTAAAAGGTATTTTTAAATCATCTAAATCATTTGCCAGTTGATTGGCAAATTGTAAATGACTATTGTAGCTATTTGTTTTAATAGGATTGGCAATATAAATTTCAGTTCCTGACAACTGATTATTTTTACTAGAATTATAATGCAATGAAACAAATAAATCTGGATTGGCTTTATTGGCAATAGTTGCAATTTCAGCTACAGATTGTGATTCGTCGGCACTTCGGGTAAATACTAAATTGAGTCGATTATTTTGATTCAAAGATTTGATGGTATTGGCCAACTCCAATGTTAATGCAGCTTCTGTAGATTTTCCATCAACACCTACTCCACCTTTATCTGCTCCACCATGTCCTGCATTGATTACGATGGTATAGGTGTTTTTTAAAGTTATATTTAATGGCACAACACTAGCCACTGGCTTACCCGAAATATCCTCATAGATATTCTCCATGACTGTTTCAACAGAAATAGGCTGAGTTGTTTCAGTATTTCGAAAAGCTACCAATATGATAGTAATAGCTAACAAAGGCAATACTACTAGTCTACGCAAATAGCTGAATCTTGAATGTTGTTGTTTGGTTAACATGGCAATTCGTCTTTTAATTGGTGAAAAAAAGAAAGGGTTAGTTAAATTAAATTGATGCTGGGGATAGGCTGCCGCCAAAAGCATTTGCGCCAATGAAGCAGTATCACCATTGTCAACAGATTTTTTATCGGCAATAAATTCATGAATCATGTGAAGCTCTTTTTTGATTAGCCAGAAGAATGGATTAAACCACCCTGCGATCAATATCAACTGCATAAATATTTTATCAAAAGAGTGTTTTTCTTTTACATGGATAATTTCATGTTGCAAAATTTGCTGACCAGTAGCGCTTGACAAATCAATGGCTTCATTCCAAAAAATATATCGGAAGAAAGAATATGGCGTTCCTTTTGCATTGGTTATTACCAAATCAATTTCACCAAGGGATCTAACTTTATTTAATTTAAACAATTGATAAATTCGAAACAAGGAAACAAAAAAGCCAGTCAATAAGAACAATACTCCTCCTGCATACAGCAGTTTTAATCCATTCTGCCAACTAAGATTATACCAATTGAATTTGAGATTAGATTCAATTATTGTATTGTTATCTGCAACAGCAGAAAGTAGATAATATATATTGGTGTCTTCAGAAATATTAGTTCCATTCAATTGAATTTTAATTAATGGAACCAACCATGAAAATCCTGCAACCATTAATAAATAAAATCGATTGTATTGATGAAATTGTTTGTCTCTAAGCACAAGCCAATAATATCCCATCATAATAGCAGAACAAAAAACTACCTGAAGAAAATAATAAATAGTGGTTTGCATACAATTATTTTTTAATTTTTTTCATTTCTTGTAATAACAATTCCAACTCTTTTACACTGATGTCTTTTTGCTTCACCATAAAGGAAACTGCATCGGCAAAAGAGCCCTCGAAATATCCATCTACTAAATTTCGAATAGTGCTAGAAGAATAGTCTTCTTTACTAACAGTTGGAAAATATTGGTGCACCCTTCCTATTTGGTTCACTCCTACAAATCCTTTGTCTACTAAAATTTTTACAATAGTAGCAATGGTATTGCTATGGGGTTTAGGATCTGGTTGTGCATCAATAATGTCTTTTAAGAAAGCGGTTTCCAACTTCCAGATGGAATGCATTATTTGTTCTTCTGCTTTGGTTAATGGTTTCATGATGTACATTTACAAGAGTAAACCTATAACTAATTTTTTAGTTTAACAACTATTTTTTTAGTTATTTAACTATTTATTTAGTTATTCAACATGAAATACTATATCATAGCGGGGGAAGCCAGTGGAGATTTACATGGGAGTAACCTGATAAAGCAATTGAAAATACAAGACCCTACAGCACAAATACAGTGCTGGGGTGGCAATTTGATGGAAGCCGCAGGAGCCCATCTAGTAAAGCATTACAGAGAATTAGCCTTTATGGGCTTTTCCGAAGTGATTAAGAACTTACCTACCATATTAGGCAACTTAAGTTTCTGCAAAAAAGACATTGCCGCTTTTCAACCCGATGTACTAATTCTGATAGATTATCCTGGATTCAATTTAAGAATTGCTGAATGGGCAAAACAACAGGGATTTAAAGTGGTCTACTATATTGCACCTCAAGTTTGGGCCTGGAAAGCCAATCGTGTAAAAAAAATGAAGCAATGCATCGATTTAATGTTGTGCATACTTCCTTTTGAAAAAAACTATTTTAAAGAGCAGTGGAATTGGGAGGTGGATTATGTAGGCCATCCTTTAATTGAAGTAATAGAACTATTTAAATTAACCCATCCATCGGAACCAAAACCAATTGTTGCTTTATTACCAGGAAGTCGTAAACAAGAAATAGCTAAAAAACTTCCCATCATGTTGAGTGTTGCTCCGCATTTCCCTCAATATGAATTTGTGGTAGCCAAAGCACCCGGCCAAGAAGATGCTTTTTATGAACCTTTCTTAGAAGGTCAGACCAATGTAAGAGTAGTGAAAGACAGCACTTATGCATTATTAATGCAATCCAGTGCTGCGCTGGTTACCAGCGGAACTGCTACTTTAGAGACGGCTTTATTTGGCGTTCCAGAAGTTGTTTGTTATAAAGGAAGCAATATCAGTTACCAAATTGCTAAACGCTTGGTTAAGATCAAATTTATCTCCTTGGTCAATCTAATCATGGACAAGGAAATTGTGAAAGAGTTAATTCAAGACGAGTTAAATACCCACAACTTAGTTAGAGAACTTAACTTGCTTTTGAACAATACCAATCAGCAAGAAAATCTTAAGATGGAGTATTCAAAACTTTACCAACTCCTATCGGCTGGAGGGCATGCTTCGAAGAATGCAACTTCGCTAATAATGAATTTTCTAAAAAAATAAGTTATCGAAACATTGGTATTATAACCTGCTTAACGATAATAAAAATTATTGCTAATAAGAACATCACCAAGGAAACCCTATTCATGCCGTGCATGTATTTCATCCAAGTAGATTTAGGCGCATCAGGATCGGCTTTCTTTATAAATAAGTATTGTTGAATTTGGTTCCAGATTCCCATGGTTAGTAATTTTTACAAAGATAACATGCTGAATGCATTTTAGTTCAATCAACTATATCCCCTTAGTTTTGTTAAAACTGAAAATCATATATGCTTCTAAGAATTATCCTTGTTGCTTGCCTGGCAGTTGCTTTGAAAACTCAGGCCCAAATTAACCCAGCCAAAATTGATATCATACGTGATAAATATGGTGTTCCCCATATTTTCGGAAAAACTGACCCAGAAGTAGCTTATGGACTCGCTTGGGCACATGCAGAAGATGATTTTACAACCATTCAACAATCTTTACTAGCTGGGAAAGCCATGTTGGCGCAGTACCAAGGCAAGAAAGGTGCTTCTATTGATTATATTGTTCACTTGCTAAGGATTCCTGAATTGGTAGAGGAGCGCTACGAATCTGATTTAGCGCCAGATTTCAAAAAATTGTTGGAAGGGTACAGTGCTGGATTAAATGCCTATGCAGCTAAACATCCTAAAGAAGTATTGTTAAAAAAAATATTCCCTGTTACTCCTAAAGACATGGTACAATACTCTGTTTTACAACTATGTGTTCTTTCAGGAGCAGATAAAGCATTGGCTGCAATATTTGGTGGCACTGTCCCCTTATTAGAAAACTATAAAACACAGGGCAGCAATGCTTTTGCTTTTAATAGCAATAAAACAACCGACGGTAACGTATACCTAGCTATCAATGCCCATCAGCCTCTCGAGGGACCAGTTGCATTTTATGAAGCGCATTTAAGCAGCGAAGAAGGTTGGAATATCTTAGGGGCTAATTTCCCTGGTGCCCCTTCGATTCTACATGGTGTTAATGAACATTTAGGTTGGGCTCATACGGTGAATGATCCGGATAAATTAGATGTATATCAATTAGAAATAAACCCAGAAAACAAGACTCAATACAAATTTGATGGCAAATGGGAGACATTAGAAGAAAAAGTAGCCCCATTAAAAGTAAAAATTGCTGGATTAAAAATTAACATAAAGAAAAAAGCGTATTGGAGTAAATATGGACCAACCATCATTACAGATAGAGGCACTTTCTCTATCAGAATGCCAGCACAAATGGATATAAGAGGACTAGAACAATGGTACCGTTTTAACAAAGCCAAAAACTTTACAGAATTTAAAGCGGCATTAAATATGAAAGCCATCCCAGGATATAATATTGTTTATGCGGATAAATATGATAGCATTTATTACATTAGCAATGGAAGAATTCCGGTAAGAGATAAAAATTATAACTGGAAAACAACTTTACCAGGAAACACCAGTGCAACGCTATGGAATCAGTTACACCCAATTGAGTCACTACCCCAGGTATTACAACCCAAATCTGGCTTTGTATACAATACCAACCACTCTCCTTTTCATTCTACTGAAGGCACTGAAAATCCTAAAGTAACAGATATTACGATGGGATATGAAACGCTAGAAAACAATCGCAGCAAGCGTTTTGAGGAGATGCTCCAACCATTGAACAAAGTGAGTTACGAAGACTTTAAGCAAATCAAATTCAGTAGACAGTTCCCATCTAACTTTTACTTTCCTTATAATATCGATACGTTGTTCATGCTAGATGAAACGAAGTACACCGATATTGCAGACTTAATTTCAAACTTAAAAACTTGGGATAAAATTGGTAATGCAGAAAGTATTGGTGCTGGAACTTTCTTTATGATTACCCACACTGTTTATGATGATAGAGCACTTTACATCAAACAAAAAACAATAACCGAACAACAAGCTGTTAAAATTATAAGAGCTGCAAAAAATAAAATGTTAACCAATTTCAATAGAACCAATTTACAATTAGGTGATATTCAAAAATTAGTTCGTGGCAATGTAGTATTACCGCTACCAGGTTTACCAGACGTATTGGCTCCAATGTATTCAATACCGTATAAAGACGGGATGTATAAAGGCAATCAAGGAGACGCATATATTGAATTAGTTCGCTTCACCAAGGACGGGCCAATTATTGAAAGTGTGAATGTGTATGGTGCATCTGCAAGAAAAGAATCTCCACACTATACAGACCAAATGGATATGTATGTGAAACAGCAAACTAAAACGATGACATTAAATAAAGCAACTGTTTACCAACAAGCTGTCAAAAAATACAATCCGCTCTAGCCTTGATGCATAAAGGGTTTTAATAAATTGGTTATTTGTTGCGTTTCAATAATGAAACCATCATGCCCATAGGTGGAATGAATTATTTCTAATACAGCATTAGGCATATAAGTTGCCATGAATTGTTGCTCGTCGATAGGACAAAGAATGTCTGAACTAATTCCAATAATTAAAGTTGGTTGTTGTATGCTTTGTAAAACGGCAATTAAATTTCCGCCCCGTCCTCTTGCTAAGTGATGACTGTCCATTGCTTTTGTGAGCAACCAATAACTATAAGCATTAAAGCGATTCACTAATTTTTGTCCTTGATAATTAATATAAGAGGAAGCTTTAAAGTCATCTATTTTCTCAGGGTCAGGATCTGTTTGTTTTTCTTGAAAAGTAGCGTAATTGCGATACGTGAGCATGCCGATAGCACGAGCCGCTTTCAATCCCGCAGCACCTGCATCTGTAATATGATGTCGCCAAGTAGAATCTGCTTCAATGGCCAATCTTTGCGCGGTATGCACAGCAACGCCCCAAGCCGACTCGGATGGCGATGTAGCTATCAAAAATAATTTTTTAATTACCGATGGTTCCATCACCGCCCATTCTAGGGCTTGATATCCACCCATACTGCCACCCATTAACAATTGTATAGATTCTATACCCAAATGTTTTCTCAGCATCATATGCGCTGCCACCATATCTCGAATGGTAACCAAAGGAAAATGTGAGTAATAAGGTTGATGGCTGGCTACATTATTGCTCAAAGGCCCGGTTGACCCATAACAAGAACCAATTATATTTGCACAAACAATAAAATATTCATCGGGATTGATCAAATATCCTGCTCCTACCAATCCTTTCCACCAGTCTGCCGCATCTGAGTTAGCTGTTAAAGCATGACAAATCCAAATTATATTGGAACTTTCTGCATTCATGCTACCATATGTATGGTAAGCTATTTCTAATCCATGTAATGTTTCACCACATTCCAATAAAAAAGGTGCTTCGCAGGTATAATGCTGTATGGCCATTGTTCAAAATTCTACCACAAAATAAAGACAAGTGAAGCGTACCTTTGAGAAAATTTTAAAAGCAGCACTAGGACTATGAAAAAGCAAACTCAGGCCATCCGAATTCAAACAGAACGCACCCAAGAAATGGAACATTCCACGCCTCTTTTCTTAACCAGTAGTTTTTGTTTTGATAATGCCGAAGAAATGCGTGCTGCTTTTGCTGACGAATCAGATGATAATATATACTCACGTTTTAGTAATCCAAGTGTACAAGAATTTACAGATAAATTAGTTGCATTAGAAGGAGCAGAAGCAGGCTATGCAACAGCATCTGGAATGAGTGCTGTATTTGGATCTTTCATGGCATTGCTAAAACAAGGTGATCGATTATTGTCTTGCAATTCAATTTTCGGAAGTACCCACACCGTTATTGCTAAGTATTTACCCAAATATGGAATTGAATATGGCTATATAGGAGCCAATGCAACCGAAGAAGAATGGGAAGCCGCCATTACGCCTAATACAAAAATGATTTACTTAGAAACACCAACCAATCCAGGTCTTGAAATATTGGATTTAGCAATGATTGGAAAGTTGGCCAAAAAACATCATATTATTTTAAATGTAGACAACTGCTTTGCTACACCGGTGAATCAACAACCGATTGCATTTGGAGCAGACCTAGTAGTTCATTCGGCAACAAAATGGCTAGATGGGCAAGGACGTGTTTTAGGTGGAGCAGTGGTTGGCCGAAAAGATTTAATCAAAGAAATTTATTTATTCTGCCGGAGTACTGGACCTGCACTTTCTCCTTTTAATGCATGGGTACTCAGTAAGAGTATTGAAACCTTGGATGTGAGAATGGAGCGCCATGCTTCTAATGCATTATTCATTGCACAATCACTAGAAAATCATACGAGCATTGCAACTTTGAAATATCCGTTTTTACAATCGCATCCTCATTATTCAATTGCGACCAAACAAATGCAAAATGGTGGTGGCATTGTATGCTTTGAATTAAAGGGGGGGATTGAAGCTGGCAGAAAATTCTTAGACCAACTACAGATGCTATCACTCACTGCTAATTTAGGAGATACCAGAAGTATTGCATCCCATCCTGCTAGTACCACACATGCCAAACTATCTGAAGCGGAAAGACAGGCAGTAAATATTACACCAGGCCTTATTAGAATTAGTGTGGGGCTAGAAAATAAGGAAGATATTCTAGCGGATATTTTACAAGCGCTTAATTAGTTTTTCTAACTCAACTGCATGAAATACAATCATCGCCATTAGTGTACAAAAACCCAACTCTTGTAAACTTAACGGTTGTGTTTTAAATATTTCATTTAAGAAGGGTATATAAATTACTCCCAACTGTAAACAAAAAGTAAATAAAACGGAAAGCAATAAAAGAGGATTCGAAAAAATTCCTTGTTGAAATAAAAATGTTTTATCGCTTCTTACTGCTAAAACATGTCCTAATTGAGCAAAAGATAAAACGGTAAATACCATCGTTTGCCAATGTGCAAACTCATTATGCAAAGCATATGCTTGGGTAGCTAAAGTTACCCCTGCCATTAATAGACCTACCCAAACGATATGGTACCCAACCCCATCCGAAAAAAAACTTTCATCCGCTTTTCTTGGTGGCCGTTTCATAATATCCATTTCGCCTTTTTCGTTTGCTAAAGCAAGCGCGGGTAAGCCATCTGTAACTAAATTAATCCATAGAATATGTATGGGCAATAATGGAATAGGCATTCCTAAAATAGGAGCTAAAAAAATGGTCCAGATTTCAGCTCCGTTACAAGTCATTATATATTTAATGAATTTGCGAATATTATCTACAATTCTCCTTCCCTCTTTAACTGCATTTACAATTGTTCCAAAATGATCATCCAATAAAATTAAGTCTGCAGCTTCTTTACTTACATCGGTACCTGTAATTCCCATTGCCACACCTATATTAGCTGCTTTTAAAGAAGGTGCATCATTTACTCCATCCCCGGTCATTGCAACAAAATGGCCTTTACTTTGCAATGCCTTAATAATTCTTAGTTTTTGATTGGGTGAAACCCTTGCATAAACAGCTATATCTAATACGAGCATCCCAAATTGTTCATCTGTTAATTGTGCTAACTCGGTACCCAACATTAATTTATCTTGTTCCTCCATAATACCAACTTGCAATGCAATGGATTTTGCAGTAGCCGGATGATCCCCAGTAATCATTACAGGTTTAATTCCAGCTCCTTTACACTCTTCAATAACTCTTTTTACATTCACTCTCGGAGGATCCATCAATCCGATTTGACCAAGCCAAACTAAATCATGCTCAATTGATTTACTCGTAATTTGTGCGGGCAGTACGTCTAATAACTTAAACCCATAAGCAATAACACGAATACCTTGCGAAGCCCATTTATCAGACATCGTCAACAGTTGATGTTTTGCAGTTGCGTCTAATAAACAAGTTTGTATTGTTTCACTTGCTCCTTTTGTGATTACCAAAAATTGATCACCGAAAGGATGTATGGTAGTCATACATTTTCTATCAGAATCAAATGGAATTTCTGCTACACGTGGATATTGTTTGTATAGTTCATGAAATTCAACAATACCCAATTTTGAAATACAATAGTTTACCAATGCTAATTCTGTTGACTCCCCTAATGAATCTCCTGTTTGACTAAATTGGACATCTTGATTTAATAAAACAGAAAGCAATAAAGGGGTATTTGAAAAAGAGGGTGACAAAACCGTATTTTCAAAATTTTCAACCACTTCCATCTTATTCTGGGTAAGTGTTCCTGTTTTATCAGAGCAAATAAAACTTACTGAACCTAAAGTTTCAACAGCAGGTAATTTTCTAATTAAAGATTTTCGCTTGGCCAATCTTGCAGCGCCTTTTGCCAAAGCAATAGTAATAAGTGCGGGTAAAGCTTCTGGTATAGCCGCTACCGCCAAACTAATTGAAAGCAATAATAAAGTAAATGGGTCTTCTCCTCTTACGAGGCCACTAATAAATAGAATTAAACAAATCAGTAAAATTATATAGGAGAGTTTTTTACCAAAATGTTCCATTCTTCTTTGTAAAGGGGTTGATGCTTTTTCTTCTTGAAGCAGTCCTGCAATTTTGCCCAATTCGGTAGACATAGCCGTTACAACCACTAATCCAGTTGCTCTACCAGCAGTTACAAGTGTGCCCTTAAATGCCATATTCAACTGATCACCTAAGGAAATATCCTTATCATTAATTGTTTCAATTTTCTTGTGAATAGCATTTGATTCCCCGGTTAAAGAAGATTCATCAATACTTAAACCATGAACTTCTATTAATCTTATATCTGCAGGAACAATATTACCAGCTTCTAAAAAAACAATATCACCAGGAACCAATTCTTCTGAAGGGATTATTGCTGGATTCCCATCCCGATTAACTCTAGCTGTAGTAATACTCATTTTTTTCAAAGCCAGCATAGACTTTTCAGCCTTATACTCTTGGCTAAACCCTAACAAAGCATTTAATACTACTATGATTAAAATAACAACTGCATCAACCATATCTCCCATTATTCCAGATAGAATAGCAGCTACCATTAAAATAAGAATCATGAAGTCTTTAAACTGGTCAAAAAAATAAACCCATGCGGGTTTATTTTTTTTGGTTACTAATTCATTCAGGCCATATTTGGCTAAACGACTAGTGGCTTCTAATTGGGATAATCCATTGGTTGATGTGTGTAATGCTTTTAATGCATCATTCACTTCAATATTAAAAAACTGTTTAATCATTTTTAATAGTAAAATCTTTTAGGGCTTTTCCTAATTCATCCATATCATGGTTGAATTCTTCTTTAAATTTAGCCCAACCATCTTTACCATCCGCTTTATAATCAGCCATTTTTTTCTTCATATCGGTATTTTTCAACTCTAATGCAGCAATTTTTTCTTTATAATCTGCTTTTGCTTCTTTTTTATCTGCTGCAATTCTTGCATTGAAATCTGCAATACTTTTAGCATTGTCCGCAATTTTTTGCTCAGTTTCAGCTTTAAACTTTTCTACATCCGCTAAATATTCAGCATTGGCCTCATCCAAGTTTTCATTGGCTTCTTGTACTGCTGTTTCTGCTTTCTCTACTTTTTCTGCAGAGGAATTACAACTTATTAATCCGATTCCAGCAAATAATACCAGCGCAGATATAATGTATTTAAATGATTTCATAATGATGATTTTGTTATTGATTAAACTACAAACTGTTAATGATCTCGTGCATTTCTTCCTTAGACTTACCTAATTTGGATTGAAGACGGCCCATTAACTCTTCCTGCTTTCCTTCTACCAACAACATATCGTCATCAGTTAGCATGGCATACTTTTGTTTTAATTTACCTTTGAGTTCTTTCCAATTACCCAATAACTCTGTAGTGTTTTTCATGTAGTTTTTATTATTAGTTGTTATAAAAACTAAAGGTCAAAGACTTTCTATTGAAAAACATTACAGAACAACGTCTAAATAATACATTATTCACAGATTAGTAAAATCTGGTACTAGATTACCCTATTTTATTCTTTTACTGAGGTTGCTTTCTGGTTCGAATAAATATCATGGCAATTGCAGTTGTTATCAAACCCATTACAAAAGCAGCAATAGCTCCCTGCACCGCATAATTAGGATAATTAAAATTGGCTTCGGCTTCTGCAGATGTTTTGTAATAACCAATTTCTACAGAACGCTTAATTACATTAGGAAAATACTCAGGGGTAATCAGATAGGTTGTAATCCATTGAGTGATTGGGCTTAATAATGCGATGATTACTGATAAAATAATGCCCGATACCAAACCCTGAACATAAGTGATTTTGTTATCAAAATATACTTTCTTTTTTTCTTTTAGAGCCAATACCATCAGCCAAATTGCAGGAATAGCGAAGAGGTTGGTCAAGTAAAGATGGTAATCGATATAAGTACTGTGCAATCCACTTAGTTTTTCTAAAAGCATCCAGACCAATCCCATTATAGAGAAAAGTATGGCCCATTTAATTTCAATTTTAATAGTTGACATAAAAAATAGTTTTATTTATTTGATTGGGATTGTATTGATTTTAAAATTGGTAAATGAATATGGAATTGAATTGCTAATATTCTAACAAGCATCACCACTGCTGCTGCAATCAATTCAATCACACCTGTTGAAAAATCCAAATAAAGACAGCCAAAATAAACAAGCCCACCTGCAATACATGCCAAGGCATAAATATCCTTTTGCAATAATAGTGGTACTTCATTCAATAGAATATCTCGTATAACACCTCCCACAGATCCAGTTATTGCCCCCATAACAATGCAAACCCAAAAGGGAAAATTGGCATCTAAACTTTTTGTAATCCCTACAATAGTTACCAGTCCCAATCCAATCGTATCAAATAAAAAAAGCGTATTCTTCCATCTAAATAGTTTTTCCTTGAATAAAAGTGTAGCTAATAAAGCAACTCCTGTTGTTATAAAATAACGGCTATCTAACATCCAAAATGGGGTTACCCCTAAGAGCAGATCGCGAATTGTTCCCCCTCCTATTGCAGTAGCCAAACCAATAATATAAGCACCCAACCAGTCAACCTGCTTTCCGGACGCTAACTTTATTCCACTAATTGCAAAAGCAAATGTTCCCACTAAATCTGGCAATATGGTAAAAAGATTATCCAAGTTCTATTCAGTTAGCTGTTAAGATACAAATTAACCCTAATAAGATTAGGAGAAACAAATACAGTTAGCAAAATTAATATCGCTTTTTAGTACATTTAATTAGAATTAATAAAATGTTTGCCATGCGATACTTCTATATATTTTTCTTAACTATTCTCTCAATTTCATTAGTAACTGGGTGTCAAAACACGAAAGAAAAGCAACTTTCTTCAGTGGTGAATTCGGATGAAAAATGGTGGAAAGAAGCCATTGTTTATCAAATTTATCCGCGCAGTTTTAAAGACAGCGATGGAAATGGTATTGGCGACTTAAAAGGAATTATTTCAAAATTAGACTACCTACAAAGCTTAGGCATTACCGCTGTTTGGATTAATCCTTTCTATAGTTCTCCTAACGATGATAATGGATATGATATTAGTGATTACAGAGCCATTATGAAAGAGTATGGTTCAATGGAAGATTTTGATACACTTCTAAAAGGATTACATGATCGAAAAATAAAATTGGTAATGGACCTTGTTGTGAATCATAGCAGCGACGAACATGAATGGTTTAAACAAAGCAGGAGTTCAAGAACAAATAAATATAGGAACTATTACCATTGGTGGGACGCAGAAAGAGGAAAACCCAATTATAGGTATAGTTTATTTGACGTCAATCATAATGCATGGAAATATGACTCTTTAACAAACTCTTATTACCTACATTACTTTTCTAGAAAACAACCCGACTTAAATTGGGAAAACCCAACGCTAAGAAAAGAAGTATATGATATTATGAAATTCTGGGCCGATAAAGGTATTGACGGATTTAGGCTAGACGCATTTGGCTTTGCTGCTAAAGACACCAGCTTTCCTGCCTTTCCCAAAGGGTATGAAAAAAACTTCATGGCTTACTATTCCATGGTACCAGCTATTCATGATTATTTAAAAGAAATGAATAAAGAAGTATTTAGTAAATACAACGTAATGAGTGTAGCAGAAGGTGCAGGCAATAGTTTTGAAGATGCACACAACCTTGTAGACGAATCTCGCAAAGAATTAAACATGGCTTATGCATTTGAGGGTGTTGATATTGCCAAAGCAGAAGGATATAGTATTCCCCATTTCAAAAAAGTATTTTCAAAATGGGATAGTGCATTTAACAATAAAGGGTGGATCGCTATTTTTTTAGCTAACCACGATCAGGCCAGAATGGTCAGTAGGTTTGGAAACGATTCTGAAGCGTACCGTGATTTATCAGCTAAAATGCTAAATACATTCATATTAAGCATGCGAGGCACCCCTTACTTATACAACGGAGATGAGCTGGCCATGACCAACGCTGGCTTTAGCAAAATAACCGACTATAGAGACATGGCCACTTTAAATGAATACCAGAATCAATTAAATAAAAAAGGAAATATACCTGCATTCTTGAAGCGATTGCAATTCGAGTGCAGAGATAATGGTCGTACTCCATTTCAATGGGACAATTCAGTTAATGCCGGATTTAGTACAGGAGCTCCTTGGATTCAGGTGAATAAAAATTATACAAGTATCAATGTAGCGGATCAAGAAAAGGATGCGAATAGTGTATTGAATTATGTTAAGAAAATGATTCAAATACGCAAATCTAATCAGGTATTGGTCTACGGAAAATACAATTTAATAGATAAAGACAATCCAACTGTATATGCCTATACCAGAGAATGGAAAGGAATGAAAATGTTGGTATTACTCAACTTTAGTAATCAAACTTCTAAAGTTAATACAGGATTAAATTTAGCCAAAGCCAAGCCGTTGATTCAAAATTACCCGAATCTAAATGGAGAGACTTTGCAACCATATGAAGCAGTCATTTATCAAATTCTTTAAACCCTCGTTATTTAGTTAAATTCAATAATTCATTAAAACTGCTTTCTGAAATAATAACATCGGCATGATGATTCAATAATTCATCTTTTGAGCAAAACGCAATACCTAAGCCTGCTTCCTTAATCATACATAGATCATTCATGCTATCACCTATTGCGATGGTATTTTCTTTTTGAATATTATATTTTTCAAGTAAACTCAGTACAGCATTTGTTTTACAGAGCGAATGTTTACATAAGCTTTTGGTATTACTAAATAAGAATGATGGAATTTTAACCTCCCCTGTGCAAATACTTTTTGAAAACTCTAATTCATTCGCTAAAGAAAAATCCATCCCCAGTTTATGCTTAATATGATTGGTTATGCAATCATAGCTGTCTGAAATTATACCAACAATATAGCCCCTACTTTTCAGCTCTGCTACCACTTCTTTTGTTCCTTCAATAATTGGAATTGAATCAACCACTTCTATTAATTCATTAAAAGTTTTACCCTTTAATAAAGTAGCAATCTGTTTTGTTAGGATAATAACATCCGATTCACTTGATCGAATATTCATTAATGCTGATTTAAAATCGAATTTTACTGCGCAGGCGTCTATGAATCTACCTTGCAATAGCGTATTATCCATATCGAATACAACCAATTTATCCAATGATTCTAATTGGCTATTTAAAGCTAATTCCATTTGGGAACGTATTTCATTTAAAACACCCAACTCTTCAAAATTATAATTGGGGTTGTTAGAAGCTGCAGCTTTCATAATGATTGTTTGAGCAACTTCTTTACTCATCCTGCCTAATGCTTGCCATGGTTTACTCTTATTTTCAATATAGCCAATCTCAACTTCTTTCATTTTAACATTCATCAAATGCATGTCTATCAAAATACCAATATCAACCCCATAATCATCTCTAAAATCCAGTTTTTCAAACAAAGTTTTTCTTCCAGCTATCATACCACTTAATGGTTGACTAAACCTTAATAATTCAGGAAAGAAAATACTCAATAATGGTTTGGCAGCAAGTTCAGTGACTCTTCCTGCATTTCTACTAAAAGAAGACTTCACAAAGTCTACTTCGTCTTGTAAAATTGGATCGGTCAATAATTTAATGGTAAAGTGTGGATAAGGATCAATATCTCCATCTAAAAAAACAACAATATCATTTTTAGCACAAAGCACTCCATCTTTCATTGAAGCCCCTTTACCAAGCTTTGTACTAGTGACTACTTTAGCCTGATTTGAATGAGCAATGGCAACTGTTTTATCTTGAGACTTATCATCAACAACAATTACTTCAGTAACATATGGTTGTGCTTTAGCAAATTGAATTACACTAGCAATATTTTCTTCTTCATTTAGAGTTGGAATAATCACAGAAATCATAAAGCAGCTATTTAAAATGATAAAATGAAAGACTTAGCTAACTAAGCGACATTCAAATAGCTAATTTTATGCCAAAAGGATGTATTAAATAATTATAAATGAGTTAACAGTTGATAATCAGTTCAACATTGCCATATATTTAGCTCTATTCTCCCATAATATCCATACTAAAATTCCAGATAAAATAATTGCAAGTGGCAATCCACTTAAAGCAACTGTTGCATGTAATAGTAATATACCTACCATTATAGGAAATAGAATAATTGCACCTAATGCCCTAAACTTGGGTATCAATAATAAAACGCCACCTACTAACTCAACAACAGCTATTAAAGGCATTAACCAAACTACCTCCATGAAAGCAGCATTATCTTTAACTAGCTCAGCTGGCATATCTGGCGGCACAGGTATATAGTTGAAAAATTTATTTAAGCCTCCATTTATAAACATTAACGCGAATAACACAGTGGCAACTGTAAATATTTTCTGCTTCATAAAATTGTTTTATCTATAAATATAAAAAAGATAAACCAGTATATCAAGTAGTTTGGGCAATGAAAAAATACAGAGGCATCCCAATGGTTATGTTTACGGGAAAGGTAATAGCAAGTGCCATTGGCAAGAATAAACCAGGGTTGGCTTTAGGAACAGATATCTTCATTGCTGCTGGAACAGCTATATAAGAGGCACTTGCAGCTAAAATAGCAAACATAAATCGATTGGTTATATCATCTGTAACAAATGCACTTGCCCATGCAAAAAAAGACCCATTTATTAATGGAATCAAAAATGCAAATAGAAAGGGGAATACCCCGAATGAGAAAAATGCTTTTAACTTTTTGCCACTTGTAATACCCATGTCTAAAAGGAAGATTGCCAAAAATCCCTTAAATAAATCATTGGTAAATGGTTTAATTCCTTCTGCTTGCTTGGCATTAGCTACAAATCCAATTAATAAACTACCCAATATAAGAAGAACACTCCCATTAGTAAATGAATGTTTTATTACAGTTCTTTTCTTGATATCACTAACTTCTTCTTTATCAAATAAACTAATCATCAATAATCCAACTATTATAGCAGGAGATTCCATTAAAGCCATAATAGCCACCATGTAGCCATGAACATTAAATTGCTGGGCTTCTAAGTAAGTAACAGCAGTTACAAAAGTAACAGCACTCACTGAACCATAGGCAGCAGCAATCGCCCCAGCATTGTATATATTCAATCTTTTCTTAAGAATGAAGAATGTATACAAAGGAATGAATACAGCAATACCTACACCAAAAAGCATTGACCAAGCAATTTCAGAGTTAAATGATTCATGTGAAAGTTCTTGGCCGCCCTTAAAACCAATTGCAAATAATAAGTAAAGTGAAATAAACTTTGAAGAATTAGGCGGTATTTCTAAATCGCTTTTTAAATAAACTGCCAAAATACCTAAAACAAAAAACAATAAGGCTGGATTGGTTAAATTATCTAATAGTAAGTTATAACTCATAAGCTTTTTTAACGCTAGACCCTATTCGGCATTCTTTAAAAATGTGCATCTGTCTACTTGTAACCAAGGTTTTTATTTCTAATTGCCCATCAATTACTAAATCAGTGAAAACACCATTGGTTAAAAATTCCTCTTTTTGAAATTGCAAATTAAATTCTGCCAAGCGAAACTGTTGATATTGAAGTGAACGACCATTTAAGCTTTTATTATACACATTATTAAAAATAGAAAGAATTAAAAGCTCTGCTTCCAAACCGAACAATGTCTTATTGCTTAACACATTATTTAAAATGCTGCAGGCTGTATCATTTACAAAATAAATGCGTGTGATGCCATTGATGATGATTGCTTCCTTCAACAATTCAACAAAGGAATCATCCTGGTAAGGAATTACTGCTCCAGGACAAGAAATGAAAAAAGTGTTTGAACCAAATTTACGTTTGATTGTGTTTTCCATATAAGAAAATGGACAAACAATAAAGAGTGTATTACTCATTAGCGAAATCACTTTAGTAATGGGTGCAAATTTGGGTATATTTTACATAAGTTTTTATTTATCTTTAATATACTAACCATAATTTTATTTTATGAATTATACACTTAATCAATTACAGATTTTTTTAAAAGTTGTGGAAACACTAAGTGTAACGAAAGCAGCAGAAGAACTTCATTTAAGTCAACCAGCAGTTTCCATCCAACTAAAGAACTTTCAAGACCAATTTGAAATTCCATTAACTGAAGTAGTGGGCAGAAAAATATATATCACTGAATTTGGGAAAGAAATTGCAACTTCTGCAGAAAGTATTATGCTAGGAGTACATACAATGAATAATAAAACATTAGCTTTTAAGGGACAATTAAGCGGTAAACTTAAAATTGCAGTAGTCTCCACCGGTAAATACGTAATGCCATACTTTCTAAACGGTTTCATGCAAACACATACTGGAATTCAACTAAATATTGATGTAACGAACAAGTCGATGGTTATTGAAAGTCTGGAAAAAAATGAAGTTGATTTTGCCTTGGTTTCCATTTTACCTGCTGCAATTAATATTGAGAAAATTGATATTCTAACTAATAAACTCTTCTTAATTGGGAATACACAAACAAAATTGTCAATCCAAGACTTACCACTTATATTTCGTGAAAAAGGTTCTGGTACAAGACAAGCAATGGAACAGTTCATTCAAAAAAACAAGTTATCGATTCAAAAGAAGATGGAACTAAGTACCAACGAAGCAGTTAAACAAGCAATCATTGCTGGATTAGGCTATTCTATCATGCCCATCATTGGAATAAAAAATGAAGTTATTAATAAACAATTATTCATTATTCCTACAAAAGGATTACCTATCAAAACAACTTGGAGTTTAATTTGGCTGAAAGGGAAAAAACATTCTCCTGTTGCTGAAGCCTATCTTAAATATTTAAAACAAGAAAAAAATCAAGTAGCAAAAACAATTTTTAGCTGGAGTGATCAGTATTAATGAATACCTTATTTTCTTTTATAATTTTATACCCGTAGTAAATAGCAACTAAGCCTATAAATTCAGTAACATAAAGCACTTCTACATATCCTGCTCTTGTAAAAGACCCACCAATGCCTGGAAGTAATCCACCAATTGCAATGAAAATATTGCCCTTGAATGGAGCTTCTTTTATTCCCTGTTTATAATATTTATAAGCGGAATAAATAGCACCGCCAACCAAAAAAAGGAATGCATAAATATTAATTAGTGGAGAAAAATAACGAACCCATTTCCAAGCAAAAACACTTCCTGTTAACTTATTATTGAAAGAAGTAGGCAATTCTACTGGAGTTGAAATCACAAAATAGGAAGCTGTTATGATTAAAAGAATAAAAAACAGCGTGGTAATATGAGCAAAT
>NCHN01000002.1 GCA_002281875.1 Sphingobacteriia bacterium 24-36-13
CTAACTGCTGACCAATATGTAATAACCTTAGAAACAGACGTGAAAAATAGGTATTTTAGGTATATGCAAGCTTTAAGTGTATTAAGGGTTCAAAATCAGAACGCCATTGATATTGAAGCATTGTTTAAACAGATAAAATTTAAATACGAAAGGGGGGAGGAAACATTGGAGAATTATACAAAACTAATGATTCAAAATGCCGATCAGAAGCAAAAAATAATTGATGCGGAAAGCACAGTTTTAATTGCTAAGACCACATTAGAAGAATTAGTTGGGAAAAAATTGGAAGAGATAAAGTAAATGGAATTACAGAAGTTTTTATTACTGCTATACAAAAGGAAATATATACTGGTCATTGTTCCAATGATAGCAGTCTTTATAACCTATTTTCTAGTACGTAAGCTTCCGGATACTTTTAAGTCTCGATCTAGAATATCCACCGGTTTGGTAGATCAGTCTCAACAGTTTCTAGAAAAAAATAGTGGACAGGATGAAAACAAAGCTTCGCAACAGTTCAGTAACCTAATTGAAATGAATAGGCTGAAAAGAAATTTTGATCAAGTTTCATTTCAATTAATGGTTCATGATTTAACTAGTAACAAGCCTTTTCGACCGTTAAGTAAGTTAGTAACAGAAATTGGACCTGAAGCACGGGCGCATGCTTTGGAAGTGTTTAAAGCACATATTGCTTCAAAACAACCCCTTTCTTTGTTTGATAAAGATCAGTTTGGGATTAATCAGTTACTCATTTCGATGGGATATGATGAAGCCACTTTACAAAAAAAAGTATTTATTTATAGAGTTAATAACAGTGACTTTATAGACTTTGAGTATGAGTCGGAGAATCCATTTTTATCTGCTTTTGTTATTAATACCCTTATTAGTGAATTTATTGACTTTTACTCTAGCTATATAAAAGGGAATCAAGAAAAAGCAGTGAACTTCTTAGACATGTTGATGAAAAAGAAGTTTGATTCCTTATCTGCTAAAACTCGTTTATTGCGTGATTATAAAATCAGAAATAGGGTTTTAAATTTAAATGAACAAGCCAAGAGCTTGTATATGCAGATTGCCGATTTTGAATCAAGACTTCAAGTGGCAAAAAAAGATGTTGAGTCATATGAAGGAGCAATAAAAGGAATTGACCAAAAGTTTAGCCCCCAAGATCGGCGGTATTTGGAAAGTGTAGTGGTAGATATTAATCAATCAGTTTTAGCCACAAGAGAACGACTCCGTGTAGTTACCAATGATTTAGTGAAAAGTAATTTTGATCCAAAAATCAAACAAAAGCAAGACTCATTAAAAGCATTATTAGAACAGCAAGTTTTACAATCTACCGATCGGTTATTAGTAAGTCCTTTAGCCAATAAGCAATTATTGGTACAGCAAAGATTTAATTTAGAAATTGCATTAGACCAATCTAAGAGCAGTATAGCTCCACTCTCTGATGAGTTAAGAAGGCTTAACGAAAAGTTTGACATGCTTGTTCCCCATGAAGCACTTATTCAGAACTACGAAGGCTTGGTAGATGTTGCTGGTAAAGAATACCTTGATATTCAAAATAGGTTTAATCAAACTTCATTGGAGTCGAGTATGACCGTTCAATTGAGGCAAATTGAAATGGCAATGCCTGGACCTGCTCAACCGTCAAAAAAATTAATACTTGTTGCATTAGCTGGTATAATCAGTTTCATATTTTGCTTAGCTGCCTTGTTTGTTATTTTCTACCTAGATGATAGTATTCAAAACGCAACAGATTTAGCCAATAAGACTAATTTGTCGGTATTAGCCTACCTTCCTTATATCAACACTTCAATGTTAGATTTGACTAATCTATGGAAGAATGGAGAGGGAAATAAAGTCACCATTGCTTTTAAAAATTTGTTACGATCTCTTCGTTTTGAAATTGAAAGAGAAATGGGGCACAAAAAGCAACTAGTGATTACTAGCTTGTCGGATGGCGAAGGTAAAACGTTGATTTCATTAGGCCTTGCTTATGCATATTCAATGGTAAATAAGCGCGTATTAGTCATAGATGGAAACTTTGATCAACCCACTATTACAGCAACAACTGGTACCAATTGTTATTTAGAGGACTATTTAAAAAATAGAATTACTCTTTCTGAAATTATCAAGGAAGGCAGGGTTAGTGTATTGGGAAATAGGGGTGGAGATACTTCTATTTTTGAATTTTGTGATGAGTCTATAGTAAAGCCCAAATTAGCGTTTCTAAGAGATGTTTTTGACATTATTATTATAGAAGCCCCTGCAATGGACAAATTGAATAAGTCGAGAGAATGGATTGTTCTTGCCGATAAGGTCGTTGCAATATTTGCAGCAGGTTCAACCATTAAAAATGGTAAAAAACAAAGCATTGAATACTTGAATGATTTGGGTGACAGTTTTGCTGGTTGGGCCTTAAACAAGTTAATTATCAATCGCCTGAATAAGATTCCAAAATAATTTAAATACCCTGCTATGAGTTTTCAAGATATCATCACTTTGATTTGGTATATTTTTCAAATAGCAATTGGGTACAACTTAGTATTACCTTTTTTATTATTGATGCTTTATGCATTGGTAAAATCTCATGGGAGAAAAAAATTGACTTCTATAGTTGAAGCAGATTATGCAATAATTGTAACTGCATATGAGCAAACTACTTTAATACCTTCTGTAGTTTCTTCGTTATTAAAGCTTAATTATAGTAATTATCTGATTTATATTGTTGCCGACAAGTGCGATGTTTCCAGTTTAAAGTTTGACGATGAACGAGTTATTGTATTACGGCCTGAGCAGACTTTATCTAGCAATACAAGGTCTCATTTTTATGCAATCAACAGATTTAAAAGATCGCATGAGCGTTTAACAATTATTGATAGTGATAATTTAGTTGACCCCAATTATTTGTTAGAATTAAATAAGTTATTTGATCAAGGTTTTAGCGCTGTTCAAGGTGTGCGCGATGCTAAAAACCTAGATACGCTTTATGCTGCATTGGATGGGGCAAGAGATATATATTATCATTTTTTTGACGGGAAAGTCTTATTTAATGTAGGGTCTTCTGCAACATTAGCTGGTTCAGGAATGGCTTTTACTACCCAATTATATAAAGACTGTTTAGGTCATCAGGATATAACTGGTGCTGGTTTTGATAAAATTTTACAGAAAGAAATAGTATCAAGAGGGTTTCGTATTGCATTTGCTGATAACGCAATTGTTTATGATGAAAAGACCTCTAAAAGCGATCAGTTGGTTAATCAAAGAGCAAGATGGATTAATACTTGGTTTAGATACTTTTCGTTTGGATTTGGATTATTTGGAAAAGGAGTGCTTAAATTAAATTGGAATATGGTTTTATTTGGTCTCATATTGCTTAGACCGCCACTATTTATTTTTTTACTGATTGGTTTGTTTTGTATGTTTTTGAACTTGATTCTTAATCCTTTTATTGCGTTTATTTGGTTTCTAGGATTTGTAATATTTATTCTTGGATTTATATTGGCATTAGCAATCAATAATACGGATGCACGCATATACAAGTCACTTTGGGGGATACCGAAGTTTATTTTTTATCAGGTATTATCATTGCTAAAAGTTCGAAACGCCAATAAACATTCAGTAGCAACCAAACATTTTCATGCTGATAAGAATACTAAATAAAGCATATTCAGATGGTACAAAAACTCAAAAGTTTTCTTCAACTAATTATTCAAAAAATTTTGGGTTACCAGACATATTTGTTTGTTTTTAGTATTTATAGAACATTAAAATATCGTCTCTTGAGAGATGATGCCGATTTCAATATTTTCATTGAATTAGTTAAATCAAATCAACCCTCCACCATTATAGACGCAGGAGCGAATGTTGGATATACCACGGTTATTTTTGCCAAAGAGTTCCCGAACTATTCCATTATTGCCTATGAGCCAGTTTCACTTTTGTCATCAATAATTACAAAAGTTGTTCGGTTTTTTAAGGTTCAAAATGTGTTGGTAAAACAATTAGCACTTGGCAATACCAATGACATGGTTACTATTAAAACACCAATCATTAGTGGGGTGAAAAAACAAGGGTTGAGTTTTATTGATGTTGCGGTAGAAAGAGAAGATGCTAATTTGTTGACTAATTTTTTAGAAGAACAAGTTCAAATGGTTTCTTTAGATGCTGATTTAATTGGAAAGATTGAATATCCGGTAACTGGTATAAAAGTAGATGTAGAAAATTTCGAGTTCTTTGTATTGCAGGGCACTATTGGATTAATAAAATTATATAAGCCTATCGTGATGGCAGAATTATGGGATAATGCCCGTAAAAAAGCTTGTATTGAATTAATGCAGAATTTAGGTTACTCTGTTAAAATAATCAGCAATAAGAAATTAATAGATTACACAGGTCAGCAATCTTTGAATTACTTTTTTATACCTAAATAGGAATAACTTTATTATTCTTTGAATAAATTAGAATGAAGACAAAGCCAGCTACTAAAAGACTTACAAAAGAGGAGCAAGAAATATATGACCAACAACGGTTAGACTATTTAACTAGGTTGGCTGCCCTTGCTCTTGCTGGTGTAAGTGTGTACTATTTCTTTGTTAAATTATTGTTTCTATAATGGAAGAACCTTTTCAAATACCGATAGGACAAAATAAAAAGAAGAGGGGATTGCTTGCCGTACTTCATGATTTTTTTCTTGTCAATAAAATGGGCGGCCCCTTTGGGTTGTTGATTTTTATTGGGGCGGCAATATTTTTTTCAATAGTTGTTGCAAAATTAGGGATGGTGCCTGGTGTTTTATTGGTACTCTTAATGATTGGTATTCCATTTGTTGCCGGGATTATATTTTATCCTGAATTTGGGGTACTAACTTTTATTGTAGCAGCATATTTTATCATGTTTATTGGTAGGATGAATATAATTGACTTCCCTTTAGGTACTTTGATGGATGGGATGGAAGTTTTATTAATTCTAGGTATATTTATTCAACAGAAAAAGCAGTCAAATTGGGCGCTATTTAAGGGCCCAATTAGTGTTATTATTATCATATGGATTTTGTACAACTTCATTGAAGTAATTAATCCAACAGCAGAATCTAAATTGGCTTGGGTTTATACTGTACGTTCAGTTGCAGTAATCATGCTTACTTTTTTTGTTTTCTTATACAATATTAGAACTATTCAGTTTTTAAAATTAGTACTAAAGGTATGGCTTGGACTATCAGTAATTGCCGCATTATATGCATATAAGCAACAGTTTATTGGTTTCACTTCCTTCGAAGAAGCTTGGTTGTATTCTGATCCTGAAATTGCTGGATTGCTTTTTATTGGAGGGCAATGGAGAAAGTTCTCCATTTTTACTGATCCAGTTGCTTTCTCTTATAATATGGTGGTAAGTGGATTAATGTGTATAGGGTTATTATCTGGTCCGTTTTCGAAACGGACAAAAATATTATTGGGTATAACGCTTTTTCTCTGTTTTACTTCCATGTTATTTTCTGGTACTAGAGGTGCATATGTTCTCCCGCCAGTTGCTTTGGCCCTGTATTCAATTTTAAAGTTTAACAAGCAAGTAATGATTGGGGCTTTAGTAGGGGCAATTGGTTTTGCAGCTTTAATATTTGTGCCCACCAGTAACCCAACAATTTATCGATTTCAAACTGCATTTAAACCATCCGATGACGCCTCTTTTAATGTGCGAAAAATCAATCAGAAACGTATTCAACCATTTATTCAGAGTCATCCATTAGGTGGTGGACTTGGTTCAACAGGTATGTGGGGTAAGCGTTTTTCTCCTAATTCATTTTTAGCAAATTTCCCTCCCGATAGTGGTTATGTTAGGGTTGCAGTAGAAGCAGGATGGCTGGGATTATTGGTTTTTTGTACCTTAATGTTTATTATTTTAAAAGAGGGTATTAATAATTATTATACGATTAAAGATCCAACATTAAAATCCATTTGTTTGGCAATGATTCTAGTTGCATTTGCTTATCATGTTGGAAATTATCCACAAGAAGCTATAGTACAGTTTCCTTCTAATACGCTGTTTTATTTAGTAGCTGCAATTATTGTTATTACAAAGCGATTAGATAATGAACAGCAACAACTCATTACTCAAAAATAAAATTTCACTATGCTAACAGGAAGGGATATTATCATTGTTGGTCAGCAACCTTGGGATGTGGAAATTGGAAGTAATTGTAAAAACATTGCACTAGAATTCAGTAAGCATAACAGAGTACTTTATGTGAATTCAGCATTGGATAGAGTGAGTTTAATTAAAGGGTCAACTGACCCGAAAATTGTGAAAAGAAATAATATAATCAAGCATAAAGAGTCGGGGCTTGTTCAAATAAATCCCTCTATGTGGAATCTTTATCCTGACACTATTATAGAGTCGATTAATTGGATTAAAATTCATACTGTTTTTAAGTATTTAAATAGAATTAATAATGAAAGATTTGCAAAATCTATTTTAAACGCAATTCAAACACTAGGCTTTTCTGATTATATTTTGTTTAATGACAATGATATGTTTAGGAGCTTTCATTTAAAAGAACTGTTAAAGCCAAAACTAACGGTTTATTACTCTCGTGATTATATGTTGGCGGTGGATTATTGGAAAAGACATGGTGAAAAGTTAGAACCTAAATTGATAGCTGATTCGGATATCTGTGTTGCAAATTCTACCTATTTAGCCGATTACTGTAGGGAATACAATCCGCATTCTTATTATGTAGGGCAGGGATGTGAGTTAGATTTATTTATGAAATACACTTCCACTGAATTGCCTATTGATGTTCAGCAAATTAAAGGGCTTAAAATTGGATATGTAGGGGCATTAAGTGGCTTGCGATTAGATATTGAACTTTTAGTTGAAATTGCAAAAGCTAAACCTAATTGGAGTATCTTATTGGTCGGCCCTGAAGATGAAATGTTTTTGAAAAGTCAACTTCATGAATTAAGTAATGTTTATTTTTTAGGTTCAAAGAGTCCTTCACTATTGCCAGAATATATTCATTCTTTTGATATTTGTTTAAATCCTCAAGTGGTGAGTCAAGTCACCATTGGGAACTATCCTAGAAAAATTGATGAATATTTAGCTATGGGTAAACCAGTAGTAGCTACAAGCACCCCCTTTATGGAAGCGGTGTTTAGTGGTCATACTTATTTGGCTAAAACGGCTAGAGAATACATTGATTTAATTGAAAAAGCCCATAAAGAAAATACTAATGATTTAGAAAATGCTCGAAAGGATTTTGCCTCAACACATACTTGGGAAAATAGTGTTGCTGAAATATATAAAGCAATTCAAAAGCATTTATAGGCTTATATTTAATTAATTTTAGCTATTTACTTGAATTTATATGCTGAATAAACTGATTCATAAGCTCAATAATAAACACTTTTTATCTCTTGCAGGTAATGGGGCTATGTCGGTTTTAGCAATGATTACTGTTGCAGTATTATATAGGGCATTAACAGTAGAAGAGATTGGGTATTGGGTTTTCTTTCAAACTGTAGCGGTTTTATTAGATACTTTCAGGACTGGATTTTTACAAATTGCATTAGTGAAATTTTATACAGGCACTTCAAAAGATAGAGCTAATGAAGTGTTAGGTTCTGTATGGTATTTAGCGATTTTAATTACGCTGGTAATGGGATTAATTAACTTGGCCTTTATTCCATTTATCAATTCTTTTCAGGACCCTGCTGTATTAGTAATTATACAATGGTTTGGACTAAGCTTTGTAGCTACTTTACCTTCTGGAATTGCTTCTTGGATTTTACAAGCAGATCAAAAATTCGATAAGTTGTTGATTCTTCGTGTAATTACTCAAGGCAGTTTTATTTTGTCCATTGTTGCGCTAATTGTGTTTGATCAATTGAACTTGCAATCTGTTTTTATTGTAAATCTTGCTTCTGCGTCTTTAGCAAGTATCATTGCAATTTTAACCGGGTGGTCTGGTATATCTTCCCTATTTGCAAAAACAAAAAATTGTGTCAAAGAGATTTATCATTTTGGAAAATTTAGTGTTGGAACCACTATAAGTGCCAATATGTTAAGAAGTGCAGATACTTTTATTGTGGCTTATATGTTAGGCCCTGCTGCTGTAGCTATTTATAATTTGCCAGGTAGGTTAATGGAAATCATTGAAATTCCATTGCGTAGTACCTTGGCTACAGCAATGTCTTCTTTGGCTAAAGCATTTAATAATGGGAATAAAAGGGAAGTTGCTTATATTCTACAAAAGTATGCTGGAACTTTAACCTTGGCCTTTGTTCCCCTTGCTTTAGGCGCAATCTTATTTGCTGATATAGCAACAGGGTTATTAGGAGGAGGGAAATATGTAGATTCTGAAGCAGCTAACTTACTTAGAATTATGATGGTTTTAGCTATATTTTACCCAATTGATCGTTTCATTGCAGTTTCGTTAGATATTATTCATCAGCCAAAAGCCAATTTCATCAAGGTATTATTAATGTTATTAGTAAATGTAATTGGCGATTTTGTGGGTATTTATCTAACTGGAAATTTATACGGTGCTGCATTTGCCACTAGTTTACCCCTAATTGTTGGAATATTTTATGGGTATTATTGTTTTAATAAACATATACCCTTTAAATTGTCTTTGGTATTTACTTCAGGATATATTAATATTAGAAAAATGGTACGCAAAAATTTTTTAAAAAAGTAGTAAATGATGGTAGCCCATTTTATATTAGTTCATGCTAATCCAGACCAATTGTGTCGTTTGGTAAATAGGCTGTCTTATCAAAACACGGTTTTTTTTATTCATGTAGATTTAAAATCGAATATTCAAGATTTTGAATTGGCTTTAGCGAGTAACCAAAATGTCCATTTTATTCAAAACCGAGTTGATATTCAATGGGCAACCTATAGTATGGTTGAAGCAACCATTAATGGGTTTAAAGAAATTGTTTCATCAGGACTCAACATAGACTATGTTAATTTGCTCAGTGCACAAGATTATCCCATTAAATCTGCTAAAGACTTTCATGCTTTTTTGAATGAAAATCCTGGTAAAGCTTTTATGCATTGTTTGGATGTAGAAACTGAATGGAAAGAAGCTATTTCTAGGGTAAAAGAATATCATTTTAATCATTGGCATTTTCCTGGTAAGTTTAAGATTCAAAATCTAGTAAATTTTATTCTACCAAATAGAAAAATGCCAGATGGCCTAATTCCTGTTGGTAGATCACAGTGGTTTACAATAACACTCAAGCATATTGTTTTTCTTATTAAGCGATTAGATTCTTCACCGAAAATTGTAAAATTTTTCCGCTACACTTGGGCACCTGATGAGCTTATTTTTCAAACTCTTTTATATAATTCTTCCTTTAGAGAAGATATTATTGGGAATAACCTTAGATATATAGATTGGTCGGAAGGGAATAAAAATCCTAAGATATTAACTAAAGAAGATTTCGATTCGTTTATGCATTCGGGAAAATTCTTCGCTAGAAAATTTGCTGCAAATGATGATGTTCTTGAAATGATTGATAAAGCAATTCAGTAATTATCACTCTTTTTTATCTTGAGCAACAAATGCTTTAATAAAAAAGAATATCCCAATAAAGATTACTACTAGAGCAAAAGCATCTAAAACGGTGAATCCATCGTATTCGTTGAAGTAAAATAAAGTTGCTATTTCAAATTCTGCAGATGTTGGGGTTACAATCATTAAAAACCCAATGGTAATGAATAATAAGCCTACACCAGAATAAGCTAATCCAGCGGCCCAATTGATGGCTTTATCGGGTAAGTTTTTGACACTAAATGAACGATGCTGTCTTAATAACTTATCCATATCTAATACCATTTCTTCATTCCCTTTAGCGTCATCATCATGGTAAGAGCTCAGACTACTTACCTTATAAGTTTTTTCCATTGTATGCAAGAAAAGGTGTTGCATTTCCATAGCTTTTTGTTTGCTCACGGGTTGCTTTTCTAACTCTTCTAAAAGTTCAGCAAATACTCTTTCTACTTTTAAAACCTGACTGTTGTCTGTAGCCATTTTACCTAATATTTCACATTCTCCGCTAATTTAGATAATTTACGTTACTAATACTAGGTTTAGATAAATGAAAAGAGTTTCTATAATAACAGTCAACTTTAATCATAGCTATGTAACTGATGAATTGCTCAATTCAATACGAGATAAAAACAGCTATACCAATATTGAAATAATAGTAGTAGACAATGGGAGTAAAGAAGATCCTGTACCCCAATGGAAAGTTAAGTATCCAGAAGCAATTTTCATACGTTCAGCAACCAATCTTGGCTTTGCTGGAGGTAATAACCTTGGGTTGTCTGTTGCTACTGGTGATTATTTATTCTTTGTAAACAACGATACTGAGTTTACAGAAGGACTTATTGAAACTTTGGTAAACACATTAAATAGTTATCCTTCAATTGGAGTAATATCTCCTAAATTGTTGTATTATGATCAGCCTACTATGCTTCAATACGCGGGGTACACTCCAATGAATTACATTACTGCAAGAAATAGTTGTATTGGTCAATTTGAAACAGACAAAGGTCAATATGATCAATTAGTTGGACCTACGGGATTTGCTCATGGGGCAGCAATGATGGTAACAAAAGCTGCAATAGAAAAAGCTGGTCCTATGGCCGAGAACTTCTTTTTATATTATGAGGAATTGGATTGGGCAGATAGAATAAGAAACAACGGCTTTGAAGTTTGGGTAAATATGAAGGCAACTATATTTCATAAAGAATCTGTTTCGGTTGGCAAAAAAAGTGCACTAAAAGAATATTATATGAATCGGAATCGAATCCTATTCATAAGAAGGAATGCCCCTTTATTCAAAGCCATTTGCTTCTATATTTATTTTTTATTGATAGTTACTCCAAGGAATATTATCAGCTATTTAAAAGAAAAAAATCATGGTTTCATCAAACAACTTCTAAGGGCTATTTGGTGGAATTTAACTAATGGAATTAACAGCAATCATTTAGGATATAAGCCTTAACTTATTTTATGGAACTATTTTTTTGGATTTCAATTACCATCATCTTGTACACCTATTTGGGGTATGGATTACTCTTATTTTTGCTTTTAAAAATTAAAGCTTTACTATTCGGGAAAAAAGTCATTCCTGATTTAGGATATACCCCTACTGTTACTGTAGTAGTTGCCGCATACAATGAAGCTTATTGTATTGAAGAAAAAATTGTAAATACACTGGCTTTAAATTATCCAAAAGACAATATTCGATTTGTTTTTATTTCAGATGGTTCAACGGATGAAACACCTGCGATTATTGCCAAATACCCTCAAATATTGGGGATGCATGAGCCAGGAAGAAGCGGTAAAATAGCAGCTGTTCACCGTGCAATGGGTAAGGTAGAAACGGAGGTTGTTGTTTTTACAGATGCAAATACAATGTTGAATAAGGATGCCATTCTATTGATGTGTAGGCATTATCAAGATGAAAAAGTAGGAGCAATTGCTGGGGAAAAAAGAGTACAGATTGATGATAATGCTGATGCAACAGCTGGAGAAGGTTTTTATTGGAAATATGAGTCTAAATTAAAAAAATGGGATTCGGAGTTGTATTCAGTGGTTGGTGCTGCAGGTGAATTGTTTAGTATAAGAACAAATTTGTATGAGCCAGTTGCTCCAGACACTATTTTAGACGATTTTATGATATCGATGAATATTGCATTAAAGGGGTATAAAATTGTGTATGAACCAGATGCTTTCGCCTCTGAACTTGCATCAGCCAATACAGGGGAGGAGTTAAAACGTAAAATTAGAATAGCTGCCGGCGGGGTACAATCTACCATTCGATTAAAGGCTTTGCTTTTGCCATTCAAGCAGCCTATTTTAAGTTTTGAATATATTAGTCATCGAATCTTACGATGGGTAGTTACTCCTTATTTAATGATTTCTGCTTTTTTTATCAATATTGCATTAGTAATAAACCAGGGCTATTCAACTATCTACGGGTTAATGTTACTAGGACAGCTGGTTTTTTATGTAGCAGCTTTACTAGGGTGGGTAATGGAGCAAAGGCAACTTAAAATAAAAGTATTCTTTATACCCTATTATTTTTGTTTAATGAATTATGCAGTTATTGCTGGATTTGCTAGATATTTCTTTGGAGAACAATCTGTTTTATGGGAAAAAGCTAAACGAAAATAGTTTGTGTTTATTTTTTTTTAATGTACCTTCAATAGTAACAATTAGTACACCATTTGTAAAAGCAGAACTTTAGCTAGATGATTAATAAAATCCTTTGTGTAGATGATGATAGTATTTCGCTAACTATTTCAAAACTACTTTTGAAAAGGACAGGGTTTACTAACGATGTAGTAACTGCTGTTGATGGTAGTGATGCGCTTGATTATTTCAAGGATCTTTTTGCAACTAGTACACAGCCAGTGGATGAAGCTCCTTCTTTGATTTTATTAGATATCAACATGCCTGTAATGAATGGTTGGGAGTTTTTAGAAGCCTACATACCATTATTTGCCGATAAGTTGCCCAATACCAAAGTAATCATTCTTTCTTCAACAATTGACCCTGAAGATTTTTCAAGGGCCAAAAAATTTCCTGTAGTGGCTCAATTTGTGAGTAAACCACTCAGTGTGGAAAATTTGGCAGAATTGAAAGAGAATGAGTTTGTTCAAAAATTTTTCTAATTACTCGCAGGTAAGTTTGCTAAGAAAAAATCACGAATATTTCCACCTAATATAAGTTCAATTTCTGTTCTAGTAAAATGCTCTTTTTGTAATGCATTTACTATAAGCGGTAATCCGGTAACGTCAAAATGGGTGCCAATTGCTCCATCAAAATCTGAGCCTAGTGCTACTTTGGTCACTCCAATTTTGTCTGCAACATATCTAATACTTTTTGCTGTTGCCTCAGCATTGGTACCGCAAACAGCGGTCTCCCATAACCCAATACCTACTAGTCCATTTCTTTTGCCAATTGCTTCTAAGTGTTTGTCTGAAAGGTTTCTTCTATTGTTGCATACACCTTGAACGCCTGTATGAGAAATGATGACAGGCTGTTTGGATATTTTTAAAATATCATCAATTGCTTCAGGTGAAACATGCGCAAGATCGATAGTAATTTTTAGTTCATTCATTTTTTTGATCAAGGAAATTCCTTTTGTTGTTAAACCTGCTTTTTTTACGCCATGGGCAGATCCGGCCCATTCGTTGTCAAAAAAATGAGTTATACCAATATATCTAACCCCTGCTTCGTACAATTTATCTAAGTTGTTTAGGTCATTATTTAAAGCATGTGCGCCTTCAATTCCCAACATGCCCGCAGTAATTAACTTGTCTTTAGTTCTATCTACAATAAATTGATTGAGAGCTGCTTTATTGGTTATCAATCTTAATTTTCCATTAGATGCCTTTGCGGCATTATGAAGTTCATTGCATTGATTTAATGCTCTTTCCGTTAAATTGAACCATGTCTTAAATGGTCTTAATTGTGCAATGCCCAGCAAAGTAATATTGTCTGTTTCTGCCGTATTATTTTCAATATTAATACCTCTAGGAGTTTTAGTGACAATGCTAAATACTTGTAAAGCCATATTGGCTTTTTGCATTCTAGGTACATCTACATGCCCATATTGATGCTCCTTTAATACATCTCGATCCCATAATAATTGATCGCAATGTAAATCGGCAATAAAAGGAATTGAATCATACCATTCAACTTTCGGGGGATTTTTGATCCTCAGTTGAACCTTGTTCATAGACTTATCTATATAGCCCGGTACATAAATAAAAAAAATAAGTACGGCTATAATAACGAGGATAGATGCAATTTTAAGCGCCAATTTATACATAACATTGAATTGAATAACCCAATGTAATCAAATTGCATGAATTGACTTAACCCTGCTGCTTAATCCAATGATTAATTTGATTAAAAACGCCTTCGCTGAGTGGAATATTGGGCATACGAAGCTGATTACTGATTAGCCCCTGAATGGCCATAAATGCTTTTACACCTGCTGGGTTGTTTTCAACAAACATTAAATCATAAGGGGTCATTAAATGATTATTTATGGATCTGGCCTTAGCATAGTCATTATTCAAGCAAGCTCTAACCATATCACCAAATTCAAGTGGGAAGGCATTGGCTGCTACACTTATAACACCTTCCATTCCACAAGCCATTTGAGGCAATGCCAATGCATCATCACCACTTAGAACCAGGAAGTCATTGGGACGGTCTTTTAAAATTTGCATGCATTGTTGCATATCTCCACTAGCTTCTTTAATTCCAATGATATTGGTTATTTCATTGGCTATTCTAAGTGTAGTTGCCGCGCTCATATTTCTGCCAGTTCTTCCAGGTACATTGTATAAAATAATGGGAAGGGGAGAAGCAGCAGCTACCATTTTGTAATGTTGAAATATACCTTCTTGCGAGGGTTTATTATAGTAGGGTGAAGCGCTTAAAATAGCAGCAGCTTTTTCTAAAGGAAAATGAGTTAAATCATGAATTAAGTCTGCTGTATCATTGCCCCCAATTCCTACTAGAATTGGAACACGGTTATTCACCAAATCATATGAATAGTTTAAAATGGCTATTTTTTCTGGGTTAGACAATACAGGGGTTTCTCCTGTAGTACCCAATAGTACAAGGTATTCTACTTTATTAACAATTAAATGCTCAATAACCTTGCCTAGTGCAGGGAAATCTATTTTATTATCATTGGTGAAGGGGGTGATTACTGCTACACCTGTACCCCTTAGCTGCTCTTGAATTTTCATAGTTCTATTAGATAGTAGATTCTTCCCAGAATCCCATTTTACAATACTTGTTGATTCGCTCGTTTACTCTATCTGCCGGTTCTTTTGTTTTAAATTCTGCTAATGCTTTTTGAATGCAACCTTTTAAAATAGTTGCAGCTTCTTGATAATCCCAATGTGCGCCTCCCAATGGTTCGGGTACGATTTCATCAACTAAACCAAATCCTTTCATATCATTGGCAGTAAGCTTGAGTTGTTCTGCTGCTACTTCTTTCTTATCCCAACTTCTCCATAAAATAGAGCTACAACTTTCAGGAGAAATGACCGTATACCAAGTATTCTCCATCATCAGGGTTTTATCTCCCACACCAATTCCTAGAGCTCCACCACTGGCTCCTTCTCCAATAATAACAATCACTATTGGAACTTTTAAGCGCATCATTTCATAAATATTTCTGGCTATAGCTTCTCCTTGACCTCTCTCTTCAGCTTCAAGGCCAGGGAAAGCACCTGGGGTGTCAATTAATGCAATGACCGGCTTATTAAATTTTTCAGCCAATTTCATTAGTCTAAGTGCTTTTCGATAACCCTCGGGATTGGCCATACCAAAATTTCGCATTTGGCGCATCTTGGTATTCACGCCTTTTTGTTGACCCATGATCATCACTGTTTCCCCATCTAATTGAGCAAACCCACCTACCATTGCCTTATCGTCCTTTACATTTCTATCTCCATGTAATTCCACAAAATTGGTACACATTTTTTCAATGTACTTTAAGGTATAAGGGCGATCAGGGTGACGGCTTAGTTGAACCCTTTGCCAAGGGGTTAAATTACTGGTGATTTCCTTTCTTTTTTCTAAAATAGACTCTTCTAATTGTTGAAGCGTATTGGTATAATCTATCTTAGGATTCTTCTCAGCTAATTTTTTAGTTGCATCAATTTGTTCGTATAACTCTTTGATGGGTGTTTCAAAATCAAGAAATTGTCTATTGGGGTATTGAGGCATATTATATGATTTGGCGGTAAAAATAGGCATTGCTTTTTTTTTTTGAAAAGATTTGTTTCAAAAAGTGTTTTCCCCTTATCTTTGCAATCCCAAAAACGATATAACCTATCGGAATAAGGAACGGATCGGTAGTTCAGTTGGTTAGAATGCCGCCCTGTCACGGCGGAGGTCGCGGGTTCGAGTCCCGTCCGGTCCGCTGAGCGGGGGAATTGAAAAATTCTCCCGCTTTTTTTCATATATAAGCAACCCTTTTTCCCTCATTATGTGAGAGTTATGAGCAAGTAAATCTATCATTGTCGGGGTTCGATACACCCCATCATGATAGTAAAGATTTTGCTCGAACCCCAGCTTTACCAACTCTTGTTTCTCCAGTGTATTCGTGTTTGTGAACACAAATTCAAGGTCAGAAAGTTTATCCAAATTCTTTTGAAGAATTTTATACGTCTTATCCTGGTTACCACTTAAACGCTCAATTGAAGCTCTTAGAGATATTCTTGAGTTGTTAATTGTGCTAAACCATCTTTCATAAGTATCCTGCGTTATTTTGTTTGTAATCCACTTTTCCTCTATTGAAAACAGCTTTGCTTCCTCTGAAGCAAGCTCCCTTTTTTTGTCTTCCAATAGCCGTTTATCTTCCACTATCTTGTTTTCAAATATCCTGTCGGCGCTATTCCTAATGACTTTAATTGCTTTATCAGGCATGCTCATTAAGCCAAAAACCTGACGAAGCTGATCGTGAGCTTTTATTGCACTCAAATTGAGGTGTGTTGTCTTATTGCATTTATAATAGTAGTAGTAACGGCCAAGCTTTCCACGTGAAGGTGCTCCCGTTAAAGGTTTTCCGCATGAGCACTTCAATACACCTCTCAGAGGCATTTCATCGCTGACTACTACCTTTTCCTTTTCAGGTTTTTTAAGCTTGCGTTGCACTTGCTCCCATGTAGCAAGGTCTATAATTGGGTCATGTTGTGCAGGAAACAAACCACCGGGATAGGTCTTAAAAGGCTCAACATATTGCATTCCTGCATAAAGAGGATAACTAAGAATGCGCTGTATAGCCACATTGCCAGACCTTCTAAAGCCCTTCTCTCTGGCTTGTTCTGCTATGAGATATATAGGCACCTCTTTTAAAAATGCTGTAAATATAAACCTGACTACTGCAGCCTGCGACTCGTCTATTACAAGTCGCCTCTCTTTGCGTTCCCCAACCTTATAATAGCCAAATGGAGGATTTTTGTAGATGTACCGACCTTCCTTTGCTTTTGCAGTGTAAATTCCGCCACGAACTTTGATGCTCCTATTGATATTGTCTTCTTCAGCAAGTAATAATTGAAGTCCAGCCCTAAAAAAGCTGCCGGGTGTATCATAGTCAAAAGTGATACCTTCAGTTACGCTAACGATTTGTATGCTGTAAGTTTGCTGCAATTTTTTCACGTACCCCATAGCCTCACTTGCGTTTCTGCTAAATCGGTCCAACTGGTCTACGATGAGATAATCAACCCTTTTATGGTGTTTGGAAATAAACTCCTGTAGTTTTTTAAAATCAGGACGATCAAATGTTTTTGCGCTGTATCCCCGGTCGATGAAAGTATCGACTAATTCAACTTCATTATTTTTTACCCATTGACCAGTATATAACTCTTGCCTTTCTATTGACCCGTTGCTTTGCTTTCTATCGCTGAAGCGTAGGTATCGTATTGCTTTTTTCATAGCTCTCTCTTATAGAAATATTAACTACTAACTCTGCTATCAAATTTAGCAATTTTAGCTCGGATGATGAGAAACAATTCTCTTTATTTTCATTACTTTCTGTCTGATAAACAGGCCTGTTCATTTCCTCTTCCACTTTGCACCTCCTCTGTTTAGACAGCAAAAGCCCTTTACGGGCTTTGCTAAGTTTTTAATTTCATCACTTCTAATTGTTCTTATCTGTAATCAGGAAAATAAATCTTACTCCCTTGATTACGTTTGAAAGAAGGCATATAATTGATATATCCGTATTCACTTAATTCCCTCACACATTTGTGGTATGTTATTGGAGCAGATATTTTAGCAAGCTGCATAATCTCATGGCTGAAAACCTGAATGGGATTGATAAAACCATTATCTATACGGTATTGCAGCAAAGCAGCATATATACCTATGTGCGTGATGCTGATACGGCCATCCTGTTGTATGGCTGAAAAGAAATCAGATAAAGGGTTTAACTGCTCCATTATGTCTAATCGTTGTTAGCTTACACGCATAGCATTCTTTTTCATGTGATTTTTTTCCTGCCGTTCATTGATTTTATGCGTCAATTTAACCGCTTGCATCGTTTTGTTTCCTAATGCGGTATTGAGCGTTACCTTTCTAGAATGTTCGTCATAAATATTTACTGACTTGAATTGAGGATTGGCTTCAATATAATAGCGTTGTTCTTTACCGTCCTTTATAAAGCTTACCGACTGTCGATTCCCTTGCCTTAGTGCATCATGTAGCTTATCCGCATCATTCTTATTGAGCAATTCTTTTAAGGGTATTTGCTGTAATATTTTTTGAAGATCATAACCATAGCCGGAATGAAATTCTTTAATACGGAAATTGCGATGCGGATCTTTATCATTCAGGTCAAGTTGCATCCAGGTTCCTTCTTTTTGAATGGCACGGCCGGTAAGCAGGTTATAAGCTTCAGTAGTATTTATATTGTAGTCTGTCCTCATCCCAAAATACTGTTGTCGCTGTTCTTCAGGCTTTGTCTCGTTATGTAGATTGATTTTATAACCTTCAAACCTGTATTGCCCGGACTGATCTTTGACAAATGATAGCTGATGATCCAGCCTCTCTTTATCATTGATATAATAAGAAACCGGGAGTACAAATTGAGGCTGCCCCTGCCTGATCTGTTCCTCTACTTTTTTAGAAAGACCGGAAAACCCGGAACGTTGTAATTGACTATGCAACAGTTGATTGTTTTGTTCAGTCCGTCGCTCGTTCTGCCGTACAATAACCTGCTCTTTAAAGGGAACAACCAACAACCTGCGTAACAGGCGTATTAGGAGATTTGGATAGAGCTGCTTTTCTATCCGATTTCTCTCTTGTCTTAGTGCCTTCAGCCCAAAGCGTTCATCCGAATCCTGTGTGCCTTTATACTTTGCCGCAATGCGATCATAGTATTCCAGTTTTTCTTTGAGTAACACACTGTTGGATGAAAGACTAAATGAAAACAGTTTACTGAAGCGCTCTTCCCTTGAACGCCATTGGTTCAGCTCCATTTCCACTCTGTTTACGGGATGCTGGTTGTTCATAAGTCAACATTTTATGTTATATAATATCCTGTTGCCCATTACATGGATTGCGCCTGCTTTTTCCTTCTTTTGTTCGCAGCCTTCGGTATTTCAGGACCATCATCTTCAGCAGGTGTCTGCCTTTCCTTTTTACTGTCCTGTTTAACCGAATTGCTTTCGCCTTCGGATTGCCTTTCTGTTTTTGCCTGGCGATTGTCCAGCCTTTGCATGCCGCTATCATAAATATTGATTGTCTTGAATTGGGGATTGGCCTCGATGTATTGTTTTTGCTCTGTGTCGTTCTGCAAAAAGGTTGCTGATTGCCGGTTCCCTTTTTTAAGACTGTCGAGCAAGCTGGCCTTAAAATCATCATTACTTAATTCTTTGATCGGGTGTTTAGACAATGTAGCTTCCAGATCGTAACCATAATTTTGATGATAATGCTTCAATTTGAAGTTGCCGTTATCATCACTCTGCTTAAAGTCCATCTGTACCCAGGCATTGTAAACCTGACCTTCCTTATTGGTGAGGTCTTTATTGACAGATCTGCCATCCATCAGATTATAAGCTTCCTTCAAAGTGATATTACTGCCTTTGTTGATGTAAAAGGACTGCTCCATTTTTTCAGCACTGTTTTCTTTTTGCAAGCTGGCCTGGTAGGAATTGAAGAAGTACATATCACTTTGTTTCGACTGACTGAAATTCAATGTTGCAGAAACCGAATCATTGCCATACTGCGTTTGATACTGCAACTTAAATTCCGGTTTGCCTTCTTCAATTTTTTGCTTCAGGTCATTTTCTAACCCTTCACCAAAACCTGTGTACTTTACCTGATCACGCAGGTATTCAAAATTTTTCTGATTCATGATTTTTGAATTTTGATTGTTATTTAATTGTTCTGTTTCTAATTGCTGATAATACATCGCTACCATTAAGGATACATCAACAATACCTTCCCTTTCAATCATCAGGTCATTGTTTTCAACAGCCTGTGTCATTGTTCTGTAAGCGGACCTTATTGCCAGATAGTCATAGTTATCTACATCGGTTGACATTTCATAGCAGAACTCCTGAGCCTCATATTGTGTAGGGAAGGTGGATAGATCTTCCTTATTGAGAGGGTAGGGTTCGCTGAGGAAAGCGACAAATTCTTCACCCTCCTCACGTTTTCTCACGAGATATTCCAAAATATCCTGATAATCATCTTTACTGATTTTCATATTCATTTTTTTAAGGAAATAAATACAGGTTCAATTCGACGGGAATAGAATAGTTGGCTTCATTACCAAGCTATCCCGTCTTTAAGTCAATCAATCGGTAGTGCTTTTACGATTGTCTTATTTTTGATATGCAATTCCAGATGCCTGCCACCATTCTTTTCCATGAGTTGTATGGCCAGGTATTTTTTATCAGGAATAGTAAACTTTGACAGCGCAAACACAATAGTATTACTGGTCTGCCCTTTAATTTTATCGGTATTATTATAGGTGAGAACAGGCAATATTTCTATTTCTTGGGTTGCCGTTCGTTTCGCTTTTTTCTGATCGCGTATAAAGAAACGAAGCTGGTCAATATCATAATTGATATTGGACTGGTTTTCGATGTTGATGCGCATGTACATCACATTGCCCTGAATAAAGAGGCCATTCATTCGGAGACGGATACCAAAATCTTTATCCTTAATCCCCCTTACTTTCTTTTTCGACAGGATCGCTGTTTTTGCGTAACGCTCTACAATGGCCTGATTAATGTTTTCCGGTGAAAGGAAAATGGTATTCGTCGGCTCGCTACCAGTCAGTGACAGGTTTAGTATGGAAGGCTGATCTGCGTAATCTATAAGGAAAGAATTAAGTTTTCCGTCTGCCGTTACAACAGTAAGGTTAGTTTCTGGGAAACCCTCCTTTGCTGCCTTTATTTGCAAGATATTTTCCACGCCTTTGGCTTTCTGTGCAAGGACATCTTTACTGCCACGATCTACACTGATGATAGCATGTGAAAAAATAATGTTAGTTGTTTTGAAAAATGATATAGCAACCTGGTAAGGCTCAATTGATCTGACCTGAACACTACCGATTGCCTGTTGCGCCTGGGCGCTGAAAAATGTAACAAAAAGGGAAAATCCCATTACCATTACTGCACTGATCTTTTTCATCTTCTGGAATTTTAATGATTAAATAATTAGCTTGATTGATCCTGTTTTTGTTTTTCATCATGGAGCAGTACCTGATAGCCTGCTTTCACTGTGACCTTGATAAGTTTTACCTTCTTACTGAATAGAGACTTTGCGGCCTCTACTCCAGCTCCTGCTGCCTGCGCCTGCCATGAAGGATCAAGGGAGGTCAGCCCGAGGGTTTGCATGGAACGGTCTGCTGATTGTTTAGCAACATCCCGTGTAATGGCACCTGGGATATAGATGCCATCCAACCCGTCCATGTCATACACGGAAAGCTCGACCGGAAACAAAGAATTGTTGTAACGGATGCTGTTGATTTGAATGCTTAATCTTTCCCCTCTTAAAGAAGCAGTACCAAACAGAAAATTATCTTTGGGGATATGTACTCCACTGATAAATATATCATTTACCAGACGCAGCTTGACGGTAGAGCCATCAACTATGGTCTGTGTTTCATGGATAACTGCCTGTATAGCATTTTGTGATTCTTCGATAGCAGAGGCATCGTCCAGTGGATAGAAGCCATTTATCTGGCTATTACTTTGTTGGCCGGCCAATAAAGAAACTGTGTTGTCAGCGGGTTGAGAAAAAACGGCAAAAACCTGTCCCTTTCTTGCTTCTGAAGTTTGCCTTAGTTTCTCCTGTACCCGATCAGGATGCTGTATGTCCAGTATCTTTTCCAACATCCCGTTAATCTGTTGCATTTCGGGATCAGTTTCACCGGGTTGGTTCATCATTTGCATCATCTGTTCCAGTCTATCTACATCGGCTGTTCCTACAGAAGTTCGTTTATTACTAATCGAGTTGCGAGTTTCCCTATCCTCCGCGGCAGTGGGCACATTTACGGGTTTGTTTAATTCGCTATTAAGGACAGCCAGCTTTTGGTAGATCTTCTCTGAATTGGGGTCATTATATCCACTACTTCCGTATATAGAAGTATTTAAACCTTTTTCTGATCTTTTCGATCCAACGTTCGGTTCCTGTAAATAATCCTCTGTATCGGATAAAGTCATATTCCGGTAGTTCGGATCATTTTTTACGAGTTCGAGAAATTTTGCCGAGTCTGATTTTGCCCGATCATAGTAACTCATTTTATCCATCGGCTTATCATCTTTAAAGTTCGCAGATGGGAGTTTGAGATTAAAGCCTTCCTGTTTTTGGGCTTGCGCTTCTGCTTTTTGCACTTTACCGCCACCAAGCGCCCAGAACATCATAGTCATAAAAGGCAATGCGAGCAAAGGCATCATCAACATAAATCTGCGTTGTCTGATCATCTTTGGAGTTTTTACTTTCTTTTCCATGTTTATTTATTTTTAAATTGTTCGTAATAGTTTTCTATAAATCGCACACTATCCATGAGGCCGGGACGATTGTTGGTGATACTGTCATATACCGGTTTACTGGAAGGACTTCCCAGCAGACTATCCATGTAAATCCTGAAACTGCGAATTCGCAGGTATTCTGCTTCTGAGACTTGCAAGGCTCCATTTTTGGCATCACCTGTTTGGGTCAGGTGTTCAGGTTTTTTGATGGGAGTAACAGCAAATGATTTTATCTCTTTTTGAGTAAAAGCATTTAATATCAGGTAAGCATTGTACCCGCCGGTAAGCAATACAAAAAGAACAAGTACAATCTTCCAATTGCCGGACGAGAGTTTTGCCGTAAGCTTTTCCATGTATGTTGCCCAGGTACATTGAAGGTTTCTATACAATGCCTGCATCCCTTTAGCAACTTTGCTTTCAACAGCGGGTTCCTGTGCTTTTCGGTTTTTATTTTTAAGTAAGAATTTCATAGCCTCCATTTATTGATGCCTGCTAACTGTTTTTAAATCCCTGTTGTCAATGATATTCCATCGCTCGATCAGGAAACCATGAGGATTATTATCACTGCGGGATACGTTTCGCAGTCCACCTTCTGTAACCAAACTGCGGGTGGTTATGCTGGTGGGGCGGACAATACTTTGGGTAGCAAAACAGCGGAACCGGTAAGGATATTCGTTGATGTCGACCGCTACACTATCTACCATTATCGTCTGGTTGACATTGCCCGAGATTAATCCTGCGTAAAAGCCATTCTCCTTCAAGTCATCATAAGTTCGTTTGGCACTTCCATCTGCGAGATACAGCGCTTTAGTAATATTCGCCTGGATAGCTTTATCATCGGGATCAAGGGTGAAGAACAGCCTGTGAAAGGTCTTCACATGATCTCTTGCTTCTACAGGAATGTTAATTCGCCGTTCCGAAGCGTAAGCTTCTAAGGCTTTACCATTGGCAAGAATGTAAATCTTGCCCTGCATCTGCGACACAAGACTAAAACTTTTATAGAGTGCAAAACAGCAAATAAGCACACAACCTACAATCATCAACATGGTAAAACCTCTTACATGCCGAAATGCCGTATCAATATTTTTCATTTTTTTGAACATATTTCCTCCTTTTACCTGATTAAGAATTACCCTTTAATTTGTCGTTCATATAACCCGAACTGCCGCTACCGCTATCATTGAAATAAGGGTTAGAAGAACCGTTGCTGGCCATGCTCTGCGATATGCGACTTGCTGCATTTCCCATTGCGTCTACCGCCATGCCTGCACCCGCTGATGCTGTGCTGACGACACTTCTTGAGGAACTGCTGAAAAGGCTGGTAACCTTGTGACCCAAAGCGCCACCACCGCCAGCATGAACGATGTAATTAGCGACGGAGGGAACAGTAAAATATCCGATTATACCGATGATCATGAAGACCAGATAGGCAACATCTGTCCTGCTAAAGAATGTATCACCGTATTCTTGTACCTGAGATATATCCAGCGTAAGCATTTTTTCCTGGATCTTGCCGATGATGCTGCCAAAGATATTGGCGACTGGAAGCCATAAGAAAATGTTGATGTATCGGGCCAGCCAGACCGTAAGCGTATGCTGAAACCCATCAAAGACGGCAATGCCGAACACCAATGGCCCTAATATGGCGAGTACAATCAATTGAAACGTTCGTAGCGTATCAATACATAATGCAGCCGCTTCAAACAATACCCTGAGCACTTCGCTCATCCACTCTTTTACAGAATTTCGGAAGCTGTATGATGCTTTGGACATGGCAAACCTGACGTCATTGCCTATGCTCTCGAAAAATCCCTCGTCAGATGGATCAGCATTATCATGCGTATATTTATACCAACGATCTCTATCACCACCACCATTTTCTCCGACGTACATTTGCCAAACATTTGATTGCTTAATCGCCTCCTCTTTCTTTTGGAGTAAGACGGCAATCGCTTTATCAGAACCTTCCACCATAGCAGCGGTAGCCGTTACGGTTGGTTTCATCACACCATTAATCAATCCCAAAATGGAAGGGAATATCAATACGCAAAAGCCGATAACAAACGGACGAAAGAGCGGATAAAAATCTATCGGCTCTGCATTGGCCAAATGCCGCCAAACCCTTGCAGCGATATACCACATGGCGGCAAAACCAGCCAGTCCTTGTCCAACACCAATGAGCTGGCTACATAAAGGTATCATCTCATCATACAGCTGGTCTAACACACCATGCATCCCGTTCATTTCACCTGCTATGCCTTGCGCATGGCCTATAAAAGGCAACATCAACCCCACTAACGCCATCCAGACGATCTTTCTACACTTTACCATATGTCGTTTATTTAATTGTTTAATCCATATATTTTACGGATGGTCTGCGCATCGTTTCTTTCTTTAGCCCTTTGTACTGCCAGTACCGTTGTGTTGTTATTGAAGTGTCGCAGGAACATCAACTTATCCTGCATATCAGCATAAATGCGGTCAATGGCTTGCAAGCGCTCATCATCACTCATGCGAGCTTCACCCGCTGTGATCACAGTGGTCAGTTCGTTGAGGTTGCGCAGGCTTTCTTTGAGCAGGTTATTATATACCCGGCTCAGATAAGCCAGTTCATCGGGGTTGAAATTATTGTCTCGCCTGAAACGGTCATAGGCATTACGGTATTCCTTTACCAGTACAACCTGGTAATTGATAATATCGGCCACACGCCTGTAATTGCGTACGGTCGGGCTTACCTCCATCAGTCCGTCAAGAAAAGCTTTATGCAAACTAAAGTTGCCTTGTGAAATATTTTTGACGGTGTTGTAGCCACCTTCCAGTATTTGGTAGCCTTTTTTCATATCGCTGAGTATTTGCTTGAATTGCGCCAGTTTTTCTATGTTCAATACCAATTGTGCAATTTCGTCTGCTTGTGCTGATGCTTTGAAGGCAGGCAGCAAGGCAAATGAAGTAAGGCAAGCAATAAGAATTATCTTTTTCATGTTTATTCATTTTTAATGCCCTGCAATGCACGGCTGGTTTGTATTTCGGTTTGTTCTTTTATTCTGGCGGCTGCAATAAGGCTGGCATCGTTGCTGAAACTTTTGGAGAACGTGTATTTATCCTGCATGTCAGTGTACAATTGATCTATCCTCTTCATCCGCTCATTGTCTTTCATCTCCAGTTTGCCATCGGTGGTAACAGCAATCAATGCATCCAGCGTCTGTTCACAATCATTCAGCAGTCTGCCGAATACCCTTCGGATGTAGTCCTGTTCTTCGCTGGAAAAAGCATCGCTTTTAGCAAGCTTCCCATAGGTTCGGTTATAATCCTGTACAATCTTTACCTGTAGTGAAATGATGTCGGCTACCTTCACATATTTCCTGACTTTGGGATTCACGGTTTTAAGGGAATTGAAATAATCTCCGTGTAGGTTAAACTCGCCTTTGGTAAAACCGCTGATCGTGGTAAGTCCTTCTTTGGCTATCTTATAGCCTTTCTGGGCGTATCCGATGTAGACCTGTAGAGCTGCGATCTGCTGGAGCAGGTATTTTTTCTGTGTCTTTTTTTGCTGGAACCACTCGGCAAAAGTTTGTGCCTGAAGGCTGCCTGTTGCCGACACAAAGAGCAGCAGAAGTACAAGTACCTTTTTCATATCATTAGCTTTAGGGAAGTCCATATAGTTTTTTTACCGTTTCTACCTCAATTGCAGTTTTTGCCCGCTGGAGGCTTAACAACACATTTTGGCGGTTAAAGAGAATCAGGTCATCGTAGTTGCCATCTATCCGGTCAGCGGCATCATTAATAAGTTCCAATCGTTTGGCATCACTCATGGTTGTGGTAAAAGATTTTATGATGCGGGAGATCTGGTCGATATTCTTCAGGCTTTCATTCAGTATGCCAGAATAAACCGTTGCCATATAATTGATCTCGCCAGCAGTGAAATGTTCATCCTGCCGGATGAGTTGCCACGATCTGTTATATTCATCCACCAACCGCACCTGCTTTCTGGTAATGTCCCGGATGCGCTGGTAATAGGAGATAATGGCTTTTACTTTAGCCAGTTCTTCATAATACTTCCGGTACTGCTCCTTCTGCTTTTCTGTCCACTCCGAAATTTCGTCCAGCTTTAATTTAGACAAGGTATTCTCCAATGTTTTTTGCGCATTTTGCAGCCAGATCACTTTATTCTGTTGCCGCTGTATCTGCAAGTCAATAGCCTTGATTACCTTTTTTACGGCAGCTTTAACTACAACCCATACAACAGCATGGCTCTTTTGGGTAGGCACAACCAGTAATACTGCGCACATGATTATTATTGCTAAAATCTTTTTCATAAATCCTTTATTTTAAATTTTACTTCTTATGTCGTCTGCCATTGCTGCAATGCCTTTTTGTATTTCACCGCCAAACCTTGCCGCATATTCCATCAGCTTTACTTTTTCTGTCTGTTCCGTAGTATAGGCCAGGTATTCCTCCAGGCTTACTTCGGTACGGTACACTTTGCTAAGCATACCGCCAAGGCTGATAAATACCTCCTTGTATTTTTTGGTGGGATCATTGGATTTGTTTACGGAAAGCACCAAAGCCTTCTCTTTTTCGGTCAGTCCCAATAATTCCTGTATCTGGTCAAACTTGTTCTGGTATTTGCTTTGGTCAAGCAGTATTTTGCAATCGCTGTTATTGATTATGGCCTGCTTAACCACAGGTGATGAAATGATATCTTCTATCTCTTGGGTTACCACGATGGCCTCGCCGAAAAATTTTCTTACTGTTTTAAAGAGGTATTTAATGTATTCCGCAAAGCCTTCTTTCATCAGGGCTTTCCAGGCTTCCTCAATGAGTATCATTTTACGCAGCCCCTTCATCTTTCGCATCTTGTTGATGAAGACTTCCATGATGATGATAGTTACCACCGGAAATAAAATGGGGTGATCCTTGATATTATCCAGTTCAAATACAATAAAGCGTTCTTGCAAGAGGTTAAGGTTTTCAGTGGCATTAAGCAGGTAATCAAATTCGCCACCCTCATAATACGGACGGAGCACATACAGGAAATTATCAATATCAAAATCTTTTTCCTTTACTCTGTCGCCCTCTAAAACTTGTATATATTCATCTCTCAGAAAGGCATAAAAGCTGTTAAAGCAGGCGAAGATTTCAGTGTGTTTATCAAGATGAGCATAGTAACCGCCAATAGCATTTGATAAAGCCACGTACTCACTTCGCCTGAATGTCTCATCGTCCTTTTTCCATAATGCCAGTAACAAGGTTTTAATGCTTTCTTTCTTTTCGGTATCCAGGCTATCGCCTTCACCGATGTAGAAAGGGTTAAACCGAATGGGATTATCCTCGCTATACGTAAAGTAGTAACCCTTTACCATGTCGCATAGGCCCTTATAACTGTGCCCCACATCTACCAGCACAATGTGCGTTCCCTGCTCATAATAACTGCGCACCATGTGGTTGGTAAAAAAAGATTTTCCGCTACCTGATGGGCCAAGAATGAATTTGTTCCGGTTGGTACATATACCCATTTTCATAGGTTCATCGCTGATATCCACATGTACGGGCTTACCGGTCAACCGGTCGCCCATGCGAATACCCACAGGGCTTAATGAGGAACGGTAGCTTGTTTCGAGGTTTAGGAAACAAGTAGCCTGTTCAGCGAACGTATCGAAGGTATCATTCATCGGAAAGTCGGCGGCATTGCCGGGAATTCCTGCCCAAAAGATTTGAGGAGCGCCTACCGTTTCCTGTTTGGCTACGGCGTCCATCTGTGCCAGTGCTGAGGATACCATATTTTTCAGGTCTTTCAGTTCTTCCTTATCATCTGTCCATACCAAAACATTAAAATGCGCTTTTACAGGAAGCCGCTGCTGGCTGATGGCCTCATTCAGAAAATCATTGGTTGCGTCTCTGGCAATTAGGTTCTCCCGGCTATATGCTGATAAGGATTGCAGCCTTAGCCTTTTGCTTTCAAGTTTCTGGATAGTCTTTTGTGCATCTTCAATAAAAATGTACTGGTTATAAATATGGTTACAAGGCAAAAGCTGTCCGAGTGTGGAAGCAAAGCCCACGCTAAACTTTGTTTTGTCGGTTGAATATCGATCGTAGTTGATACGGCTGCCGCACAAAGCCGGAAGATCAGCCGCATCGCCTAATGTGTACAACTGGCAACGTTTATCACCTACCTGCAAGCCTTCATCAAAGGAAATATCATTCATCAGGAAACTATCGTTTCGTTCCGATAAATAGCAATATTGTTCAACCAGCCCCATTTTGCGGCTATGGCTTTGCAGGTCTTTTTCTCTGAGCCTGGTTAGCTTTACAAAACCGCTGTCATCCATAATGCGTTTGAATTGTCCGGCACTGTCCAGAAAATCCTGTAACAACTGCGGTTTAAGGGTTTCTTCAGGCACCATAGATTTGCGAAGGAGGTTGGAGAACAGGGAGCTTGCCGTTTTCCTGCCCACCGGCTTTTTGGTCAGCATGATGTAACAACTGTGAGCCAGAAAAGGGCGTTCATTGAAGAACCGCTCACTGCTCCGGCTCAAAAAACTGGTGTCATCTTTTGTAAAGTCGGGCTTATGCCTGCTTTGTAAAAACCAATCCTGTTTATGAAGCACACTGAATTTGGGCAGTAACTTGATAGCCTTTATCCACGCCTGATGAAAGGCTTCGTATTCCTGATCGGAGAGCGTAAATATTTCCGGCAGGTCTACTTTAAAGACAATGGTTATATCGCCCTGCTTGCTCAGGATGCAGTCGTGTTCCACATCCATAATCGGTAAAATTTCATCCAACACTTTTTCCATCTCAATTAATTTTTACCTTATCGGTATTGTTATTTTTCTTTTTCAGAAACACATTTCTGCTTCTTGATTTGATCACTTTAGGAACCTGCTTACGGGCAAGGGCTTTCATCAGGCCATGTTCGCCATACTTGTTACTCATTCCGTAAATGCGCATGACCAGTAATGTGCCACTGATCAGGATCACACCAATACATATATAAGAGGGCAGGCCAATAATGTACATTACTGCAAACACAATCAGCAAGGCGACCACGCCGCCGCCGAGATACCAGATATATTGGGCCTTCAATCCCTTGAATTCAATACTCTGGTTAATTCCTTTATTGACCTGATAGACACTGTTTGCCATAACTCTCCTTTAATATTTTACAATCGCATCCTGCTGCGTACCCGTGGCGCTTCGGATTGCTGTGCAGCTATTACCTCCCTTGAAACTGTGTGCCCATTAACTATTGATAGTTCTTTACCGGGCATCAACTTGATTACTGGTGTTTCTTCGGGGCTAACTGCATCGGCCTCCTGTACCTGGTGCTGCTTTAACTGGTTTTCTTGTATTTTAATAGCGATCTGCCGTTCCAGGTTCGATAGTTCGCTTTTCATCGCTTGCAACTCTGCTTCCTGTAAAAAAGGTTTCGTAGTGAGTTGTTCCAGTTTGGGTATTTCTGTTTTCAGCTCTGAAAGTGTACGCTCGTATTTTTCTTTCAGGCTTTCTACCCGGTCAATAGCATTGAGAAAATGCCTTGCAGCCAGCTTGGAATTATCAGTGTTCGGAAGCCCGTTATTGTAGCTGTACTTAATGCCGCCTGCTTCCCGTTGGGCATAGAAACTATTGGAATAACGGTATTCAAACATGCCGTTTTCTTCATATGCTTCCTGCTGTCTCCTGATATAGAGGTTAAAGCCGTACAGGTTGCCGATTTTTCGCTCATGTTCCTCTTCAGTTCTGGGTTTCCAGTCTTTATACAGACTGATAAGGTACTTCCCTACACCTTCACTGTCTGACGGTCCGATGCCATCCAGTTGTATAGGGTTGGATTTTATACCGTCCTTTTCAAACTGAAGTTTATTCTTATAGGCTGTTTCATCGGTAGTTAATTTCTCCAGTGTTTTAATGGTAGAAACACTTTCGTTTTGCAGGCTCTCCAATTGATATCTGTTACGGCCCACTTCCCTGAAATGGGATACCTTCAGGCTTTCCATCACCGCTACTTTTTTTTCCAGCTTTGATTTTTCCAATAGGGAGGTATCCCCCGAAAGAATGGCGATGTATTCCGAAAAATTCATCCCGTTCTTTTCGTCCATCGCACCTTCATCAATGGTGCGTACATTCAGCTCACAATTCTTCATTTGAGAAATGAAGGTTTGCTTATTCTTCAACAGGTTGAACTTGTAATTGTCCAGCGATTGCTCTACGGCATATACATAGTTCTGTACCTTGTTATCGTAATACTCTTTTGCTGCCTTATTGCCCTGCCTGGCCCCGCGACCATTGCGCTGCTCCAATTCCGATGGCTTCCAGGGAATATCCAGGTGGTGCATGGCAACTACACGTTCCTGCACATTCAAGCCTGTTCCTGCTTTTTCCGTACTGCCGAGCAGAATGCGTATTTCGCCTTTGTTCATTTTACGGAAAAGCTCGGGTTTCTTTTTATCTGTCCAGTCATGTATAAAAGTGATCTCCGCCACAGGAATATTAAAGTCTCTTAACAGCTTAACTTTTAGTGCATCGTAAATATTGAACTCGTTTGGTTTGGGTGTACCAATGTCTGAGAAGACAATCTGCGTTCCTTTATGCGGTGTAGTTTGATTGTATATCTCCGCAATCTTCCTGGCACTAACATTTACTTTATTGTCTGGATGGTCGCTAAATCTCCTGTCATTAATTAAACGCATGTCCGCAGCCATTTTTTTGGCATAGTTGGTCGCAATCAGCATCCTGCCTTTATCTTCTTCAGGTGTAAGCTTGCCACGTCCAATCAATTCGCCGTTACCAGTTTTAGCGAACTGCATCAGATTTTTGATGAATTCAGTTTGTTCAGGTGTAGGCTTAATATTTACCAGTGTTTCGTTCAGTTCTGGTTTGTCGAGGCGAATATGTTTGGCGGTCTTATAATCGGTGATCTCATTGTAGAACAAGGCCAGTTCCGGCACTTTAATAAAATGTCTAAAACGCTCTTTGGCGATAATTTCATTGGTTACACTAAACTCAAAATCGGTGGTTTTTCGGGCAAATACCGCCGCCCAGCCGTCGAAGTTTTCAATACGCTGACGCTCCATTTCTTTAGGGCGCAGGTATTTGAAGAGAAGGTACATCTCGGTCAGGCTATTGGAGATGGGCGTACCTGATAAAAAAGTCACACATAAATCAGCATCAAACCGCTCCTGCAAAGTACGTACGGCAAAAAGCATGTTCAGTGCCTTTTGGCTGCCTGCCATATTACCCAATCCTGCCACGCGGTTATGGCGTGTTGTAAATGTCAGGTTCTTGAATTTATGAGCTTCGTCTACGAACAAATGGTCAATGCCCATTTCCCTGAAGTTGATACCGGCATCTTTCTTTTCCTCGATATTCTTTAATACGGTTTTCAACTGGCCTTCCAGATTGTTTTTTCGTATTTCCAGACCTTTTAGCATCTTTTTAGAGATGTCGCCTCCAAGATCTTTTGCGGTTTCCAGATCGCTTTCTATGTTGTCCAATTCTGATTGAAAAATCTGCTTCTGTATTTCTGGCGATTGAGGGATTTTACCAAATTGGTCATGGGTAAGAATGATGCAGTCCCAATTGTTATTTTTTATCTCATGGAAAAGGCGCAGCCTTTTGGCAGGCGTAAAATCATTTTCTCCAGGAAAAAGAATACGGGCATTGGGATAGGCTTTCTTATAGGTTTCGGCAATCTGGTTGACATTGGCTTTTAAAGCCAGGATCATAGGCTTGTGTACGATGCCCAGCCTCTTCATTTCCTGAGCGGAAACAATCATGGTCAGGGTTTTGCCCAGGCCGACTTCATGATCTACCAATGCCCCTTTGTTTTGTATAATACGCCAGGCTGCATTTTTTTGAGAACTGTACAGATCTTCAATGCCAAGTGTTTTTTTATTCAGCCCCGGAAAGTTGAGATGACTGCCATCAAACTCCCGCAGTACATAGCAATTGAATGTATCATTGTATAAATTCTCAATGTACTTTTTTTCTGTATCAGGCAGCTCTTTGAGCCAGCCGACGAAACCTGTACGGATTTGCTCAATCTTTTGATGCGCCAGTTGTATGGCTTCGTTGTCGGGCAGGCGTATGGTTTTTCCGTCACCGATAGATACCTCATAAGTAAAGAAGGGCGTGGTGTTTTCCAGCGCATGTTCCAGCATGGTATAACCGTAGGTTGTCCTGCCACTTTTAGGCGTAACGGCAAATTCTCTGGCCACTTTCATATTCATGCCGGTACTTACTTTGAAGGCATCCAGTGAGGGAAAGTAATTGATGCTGGTTTCCTGCTCAAATAGGTTAGAGGCAAATTTTTCATAATAGTGGGTTGGTATCCAGCGTTCGCCCAAGTTAAAATCAAGCAGATCAAAAGGGATGCGCTCGGGCTGTATTTTTTGCATGGCTTCAGCGCTGCGCAGGTACTGTGGATTGTCCGGAAACTGGCTGGATAGGTGTTCGGCCTGTTTTAATTTTTCCACCACATTTCCGCTCAAGTATTGATCGGCAGTCTCCCATTCATTATTCACTGGATTCTTATACACATGGTTGCCCAGGTGTCCTATAGTCTCGTTTTCTTCCAAACCTAATGCCGCACTAATAAAGGCGATGTCCACTTGGCCAGTATCGTTCAGGCTATGGGCAAGGGCTTCAATAGGATCATCAGTGGCAAACCGTTCCTTTGATTGCTGTACAGAATGAATGAGAATATCTGCTTTTACAAAACGTTCACCCTCCCTTCGTTCCAACGAGGAAAGCATAACCATACCAAAGGCTGTGTCTTCAAGGATATTCCTGCGGTTACCTGGACTGTTTAATAGACCGTACTGCGAAACAAAGCGGTCATAATTGTCATTAAGTTGTTCCCTATCCTGTTCATTTATGGTTTCGCCTGCTATTTCTTTGGCCGATAGTTCAAGATAGAAATCCCGAAGTGCTGTATAGCTTTCATAGAAACTTTTGTTACCCTGAATGCCGAGCGGATGAAATATAGCTTGTTTAAAGTCGGGATCTGGACTACCGATTGCACCTACCTGTCCAAGATGTACTACCAATGTACCTTCCTTGTAAAAAGATTTCAATCTTGTATAGGGAAGCGTTTCCTTTTGTTCAAAACGAAACAAGCCGTTTAGGGTCTGGTCGCCTTCATATTTAAAAGCATGGTCAAATTGCTTCAGATAATTGGATATTCCTGTCAGCTCATGCGTTAAAAGGCGAGCATCCATCCAGTTGGCCGAAAGGTGATTTACTTCCTTTACGTTGGAATACAGCTTATATAAATAACGGTTGCTCTTATGTTGTTTAGCAGTGAGCAATAGGATATTCTCATGCCCGGGATTATCAGTAGTGCGTATGGTGCTTATAATACGGGCTGTTTCTTTTTGTACAACTGTTTCGTCCAACGGATTTATATAGTCTATCGCTCTATTGATATTTTCCGCAGGGGCTGTGTCAAATAAGCCTAATTGCACCGATACGGTTTCGGCTTTATTCTCCGGCATTGGTAAATAGGTCAGCTTTTTGCCTGTTGTTTCTGACGGGATAATCCTTATCGTTTGCGCCTGTATGTAACGGTTACTGTCAAACCGTTTGGTAAAGCCCTCGTTCAGGGTTTCGGCGAATTTTCCTGCAATAGCATTTATATCGCCCTGCTGCCAAACCGTTTCATGAGCTTGACCATATTGGTTCTTACCGGGCTTCACTTCGTTGCCAATAATTACTTCCTTATGATTGAACAGGTAGAGGTTTTGGTTGTAGCTTCCATATTCGTTTTTGAGTTGCTCAACATCAATCAGCAACTTCTCGCTATATGAAAGTTGTTCCTTGTTTTCGTTTTTCTGGACAATCAGCAAATGATTGGGAGCTTCTGTATTGCCTGTATCTTTCATCAGGTTATCAGGCATCACGGACAGGCTCACAAAATCGGCATGCTTAAAAAGGTATTGCCTTCCAGAATGATTGGAAGGACTGTTAAGAAAAGCATCTGTAGTTATGTAGGCCATTAACCCGCCATCAGCGAGCTTGTCTAAGCCTTTAGCAAAAAAGTAATTATGTATTTTACCCGACAACTCTTTGTCAGGATAGGCTTCATCATAAACAGAGAAATTACCGAAAGGTATATTGCTTACGACCAAATCATAAGTGCCATTATCCTGAACGGGAGTTTCTTCAAAGCCCGTAATATGCGTGTCCGTTTTAACATTCAGGCTGCTGTTGATTGCCGAAAGTACCAGACCGGTAAGCCGGTCTTTTTCTACCGCCGTAATTTGCTCCAGTTTCGAAAATGCATTAACGGCTTCACTAATAAACACACCGGAACCCGCAGAGGGTTCATACATTCGCTTTGGTTCAATGCCTTGGCCGCTAAGCGCAGTGTATAATGTTTTGGGAACAATATCAGGTGTATAAAATGCGGTCAGTACACTGTTACGTAATGAACCAACAATTTCTTTGTATTCCTTTTCTGAATAATTTTCTTTCAGCAGATCATGGAGCTGGATTATATCTTTGTGCAGTTTCAGATCCTCTTTAGTGGCACCATTGGTTTGCCATTCCTCCGGTGAACCATGGGGATATAATATGGCTTTGATACCGCCAAAGCCTGAATAGCTTTTCAAGCTGGCGACATCTTCCGCTGACAACGGATTACCTTTTTGATAGTCCAGTGCGATGCGGATCGCCTTTAGATTATCACGAAGTTTTTGGGATACATTATAAGCCATAACCACACATTTTCTTTCTTCACTTTTCTTTGACTTTACAGCAAATACTGATGTATCTGCCCAATAATGGCATATTTTAAATGCCTGTTTTCTTCATTTTCACGACTAAATCCAAAATCACTAAAGATGTCTTTGCAGGCTTCGATAAGATTTACGATCTCAAAAGTGAGAACCCCATTTTCTTTCAGCCGGTCGTAATCCTGTTTAAATTCTTCTTCGATAACTGACCGGATGTATAGATACCGTGAGGGTTTCAAATCCTCCGTCAGTGTCTCCAGGCAGAGCTCTTCAACAGCATATAGGGGCCTGCCTTCTGTAAGCAACTGCCCGGCGACCGGCATAATTGAATTTACCTTTTCTTCCAGATAACGGGTAACTGAATAATCTTCTTGAAGGCTAAACATTAGATCGGGATTGTTGTGGACGATGTACGTCCACAACTTTTCTTTGAGCATACTTTGCATATATCCCGTTTTAAACGCCAAAGAAGGATTGGATCACGGTAGCGACTACCACCAAAAAAATACAACTACCAAACCAGGCAGCGGCTACTTTGCCGGTATCCTGGTCACCGGCATTCCATTTCTGGTAGACTTTGACCGCCCCGATGAGGCCGAGTAAAGCGCCCACGGCATACATGAGCTGAGTTCCAGCAGCGAAATAGCTGCGTACTTTGGTATTGGCTTCATTGATGCCTTGAATACCGTCCTGGGCAAACGCCCCATAATGAATAGCGATGAGCGCCACTACAGCGCATAATATGATAAACCTTTTTCGGTTAAACCTTTTTCTTTTCCTTCTGCACATTTCCATAACACGTTTTTTTAAAGTTTCAAATCAATCAAGGGGAAATAAAAGAAGCGGAGCGGCTTCGCTATCACAGTACCCGTTAACCATCCACACTTTGCCCTTACGCATCGGGACGGACAGGGAGGCACACTCCGCTAAGGCTGTTACACGGCATCCTTCCACAACAAATCCACCTCATCTTCACTAAGTGTAACAGCACTATATTTTTCGCACTCTGATACGATCAGCTCATTGACAGATGACCGGAGGGGAGAATTCTGTACAGATGGATATTCCTTAAGTACCAGGTGCAGGTAATGTTTAAACTCTTGTGGAACCAGCTTTTTAGTAGAGGCATCTGCAATCACACCTTTCAGGCGCTCGATGAGATGTTCTACTTCTGCGAATTCATCATCTGAGGTTTCTTCAAAAGCATCTATTTCGGTTCCGCTGCTTTCTTCAGCGGACAAAATGGTTCCTCCGTCTGTATCATTGGACAAGGCTGCCTTGAAGTTCACTTTCCGTTTCCGGTAAAAGAATTCTTGGATATCGGCAGAAAAATATTGCACTACCACATACAGGTAATAAATGGCTAATAATATGGCGACTGCTATCAAGTAGTCTGTCCATGAAATGTTAGTTAACATACGCTTTTCGTTTTATCATTTTCTCAATTCAATCCGGCATTATGCCAGGTCATTTACTAAAGATTTCTATAGCAAAAGAACAAAGACAGAGAGGGCGTTACAAGTCCAACTTTTTCTGTACCTGAGTTGTACCCTTTGTACCCTGCTGATTATCAGCGAGAAAAAAATTAAGTGACGATTGAAAAAAATAAAAAAGAGCTTCCATAGGAAGCTCTCAAATCTTTTAGATATTGTAAGTGTTTTATTTTATTCCAGGTGGAATAATAAACACAGGCACTAAAGCATGATGCGCAATGTGCTCCGCGATGCTCCCCTTGAATAAGTGAGATAGTCCAGTCCTCCCGTGTGTGCCAATTACAATTAAATCCGCCTCCCATTCTTTTGCAATATTGAGTATCTCTTCTTTTGGAAAACCTTCCGGTGTAAAGCGATATAACTTTTTAGTGCCATTGTACATTTTGATTAACTGATCTATGGTTTCTTCAGCTTCTTTAAGTAATATCATTTCACTTACTTCTCTGGTTGGGCCAGTTTCTATATTTACATTTTCCTTTTGACGGTTGATGACAAAAAGCAAGGCGACTTCCGCATCCAACTGATGTCCTAAATCAAAACCTATTTCCGCCGCTTTCAGCGAAAAGGCACTGTTATCCACAGCGATGAGTATTTTTTTGTAAGTCATGATATGTTGCTTTAAAATATTTTAATGATGCTTATACCCGCTATTACTGCTAAAAGGCTTAGGGCATAACTGCCCACACTATATAAAATAAAATACATTGTATTTCCTTCTTGCAATAGCTTAATATTTTCATAGGCGAAAGTGGAAAAAGTTGTAAAACCGCCACAAAAACCGGTTATTAAGAACAGGCGCCAGTTAAGGGAAATCCAATGATATTTTTCGGAAGTACTGAATAGTAATCCAATGATCAAACTACCCAAAATATTCACTGTAAAAGTACTGTAAGGGAAAGCAGCGAGATGCCATTTAGAAAATAATATGCCTGTACAGTACCTTAGAAAACTCCCTAAAGCCCCACCTAAGCCGACGATGAAAAAAAGTTTAATCATATCTTATAATTGAGGGTATTCCCAGAACTCTACTTCTTTATAGATGACTGTGTTTTCTTTCAGGATGTCTTTATGGGTTATAAAGAAACGTTGCAGCTTTGCTTTTTCATCCACTAATTCTAAACAAACAGTTAAGCCCGATGTATCGCCTTCAATTGAATACTGAGTAATTTTTCCGCCTTTTTGTACCGCTGCATGGGTATGAAAAACGTGAGCATTCATAATACCGGAGACTTTTGCTTCCTCCATAATTTTTAAGTATTTGATTTTAGGAAAAAACTTTCTTAACAGGTTTTTGGATTGAATGGATTCTCCGGTAGTCATGTAAATACGTAGCTTTCCCATCTTAGTTATTTTGAGTTCCTCTGTCATTGGTTTTGAATTTTTTTTTTATGTCTTTAAGAGTGCGTTCTTCTGGATGGGATAAGTGAAATTTGGAGACGGCTATTCTTTGCGATCCATAAATACCCGAATGTCCACTAAAATAATAAGCGGTAAAGCACGCAACGGCGTAATAGATGAGATTATTGGAACCAAAAAGTTCTACTCCCATTAGTGTACATGCAAGAGGTGTATTGGTGGCTCCAGCAAAAACTGCAATAAAACCAAGTCCTGCAAACAAGTCAATGGGTGAGCCGCTCATTATCGCCAGGGTATTACCTAAAGTAGCTCCTATAAAAAATAATGGTGTCACTTCACCGCCTTTAAAACCTGTACTGAGCGTAATAGCTGTTAGAAGAAGCTTCCAAAACCAACTCCAGGTGCGTGAACCATTTAATCCAAAAGCAGAGATGATACTTACACCGCTATTGGGATTGGTAACACCTAATCCTAAATAGTCAAAAGTACCTAAGGCATAGCTGATGGCAATCACTAAAATCCCGCCAATTACAGGAGTAAGCCATTTGTTGTGAACGTATTTAGTTGCAGCATCTTTAATGCGATGTGACATTTCTCCAAACAAATATCCCGCTAAGCCGAAAGCTACCCCGGCAACTATTACTTTAAATAGCAGCCAGAGATCAAAAGAAATAAAGGGCATCCATTGCTTGGTATCTCTTATAAAGTCAATGGAGTATTGAGTGTGATGAATGCCGTAAGCAGAACAGGTTATGTCTGCCAGAATACTGGCAATGAAGCAAGGAATTAGTGCATCATACTTAATTCTGCCTATTGCTAAAACTTCCAAGGCAAAGATAGTTCCGGCTATAGGAGTTCCGAAAACTGCACCAAAACCTGCCGCCATACCACACATAAGCAATATGCGTTTATCACGATCCTTTAATTTGTACCATTTAGAGAAAAGTGACGAAACACTTCCCCCCATTTGAACGGCAGTACCTTCTCTACCGGCAGAACCGCCAAACAAATGAGTGATGACAGTTGAAAATAAAACCAATGGAGCCATTCTGGTAGGAATGCCGCCACCTGGTTTATGAATTTCATCCATTATGAGGTTGTTGCCTGCATCAGAATTTTTGCCAAACGTTTTATAAAGGAAGGTAATAAGCAACCCTGACAAAGGAAGCAGGAATATTAACCAGATATTATTCCATCTTACAGCAGTTGCAACATCCAAAAGCCAAAGAAATAAGGCTACTAATGAGCCTACAGTAATGGAAACAGGAATAACTAAAATTGTCCAATAAAGAAGGTGTCTCGCAATATTAAATTGTTCAAAAGAGTATGCAAATTTTTTCATCCTACAAATAGTTTACTTATTTATATTACTATCTGTAGGCGCCATTAGCTAATTAAAGCGGTTGGGTCAGGAAGACACCATTTCCTGTTATAAGAAACAAATATAGCAAAAAAATAGAAATTTGTTATATTAGAATAGTGTATGGTCCATTTACTATTCTGGAATCAATATTGTTTTATCTTCTCTATAATCTTTTCCAAAGTTTCAATGGCTATCTTTTTATCTCTCTCTTCAGCAGCATAAGATTTGCTGCGCATAGAATCATAGGAAAGCTCTTCTTTGTAAGGAGTAGAAAGATGCGGAACAATTGTTCTGAATACTTCGTTCATGGATCTGGCGATTAAGATTTTCATTTCATCAGCGGCTCGCAGTATAAGTGCAGCCTGATCTGTAGACAGAACGCACAGGACTTTAGATTTCTCCTTTTCAACCGGCCTCACTTCTTTGGGGCTTGCTGTTTTATCCTGAAAGGGAACAATAGAAAAATGAAGTTTCTTTTCAAGGTAAAAAACCTCTTGGGTAAACCAATTAGTTAGTTCCTGTTTAAGATCGTTTTGTTGGGGATGTAATGCCGTTTCTGCCTTTCGGCATAGTTGATTAAACTCTTTAAAATAAAAAAGCAGGCAATCCATTTTTTCTGAAAGATCTTCGTAAACATTTATTTTTTCTGCAACATTTTGAGTAAAGCAGTTCATGTATTCACTGCTGTTAAAGTTTAAATAAATAAGCAAGCGATCCAATGGAGAAAAAATGTGGCTTTTTACATCGCATTCTTTCAATTCAAGTTCATAAAGCAATTCCTTGACATAAAACATTTCATGAAAAGTAATCGGAGAATTGTTCTTACCTGGAAGTAGAAAATAATTTAGATATTTTACAACGATAACCTTAAGCCGATGGTCTACTGTCTGTGATGATAACTTTGTTTCCTGTTTCTTTATGCGTTGCGCTAATTCCTTTTGTATTACTGAAAGATAAGTTAAGGGGACACGTTCATCTAAAGGCAGATAAGTGGGAAAGCGACTTTCAATACAAAAAAGCAGTTCATCCAGGCAGTTAATGACTTCACTTGAAAGATGCCTGAGTGTTGTTCTTTTCTTGGGTATGGATTCATGATTCTGCGAAGCCTGGTCAAGCAGGATAATCAAAGCCGAATGGTATTGCTTAAGGAATAATTCAATCTGCTTTGCCTCAGTTAAGCCAAAGACATGATCTTTTAATAAAGATTGAAATTTAATCCTTTCCTCAGCCATTTTGGCTATGGCAGCTTCGATTTGCTGTTCAGTTATTGTGGCTAAATTGGTCTTCTCAGGGTTAAGAGATACGGTAATAAGAGAATCCAGCCAGTCCAAAATATATCTTCTGCACATATTTCATAGATTGAATAAGGGGAACATTTTCCATATCCAAAGTTGTCTGTTTATCAGTGCAAAGGAAATAAGGCATTTACCGCATTTTTGTACTTAAAATGTAGTATATTAATAACTTGCAAATAAAATCTGAATTATTTCGTCAGGACTTTAGCTTATTTAGAAGCTCTACTTTATTTGTAACCTCAACCTTCTCAAAAATGTTCTGAATATGCTTGGACACGGTCTTTTCGGAGATAAACAAAGCTTTAGCTATCGTTTTATACTGAATTCCCTTTAAGATAAGTTTAACAATTTCTATCTCTCTGTTGGTCAGTTGGTAAAGCTTGCATTTTTGGTCTACGGAAGGCAACAACTCGTTACCTGAGATCGTACCAATTTCCGGGACATTTAAAATCTTTAGGTTTGAAATTGATGAATCTATAATGGCCTTTTTCTGCTTCATAATGTTAATCAGCACAGTTTCAATTTTCTGATATAGTACTTCAAACGAGAAGGGTTTTTGTATAAAATCAATCGCACCCAATCGCAAGCCTTTAAGTTTATCAGTTGGTGCAGATTTTGCCGATAAGAAAATTATTGGAATGTGACCATAGGTGTCTTGGTCACCAATTGCTTTAACGAAGGCAAAGCCATCCATCTTATCCATCATAATATCCGATAAAATCAAATCAGGCAACGTGGGTAAATTCTCCAATTTTTTTAGTGCTTCTGCTCCATTTAACGAGCAAAAAATATTGTATCTAATGCTCAGCTTTTTAAATAGAAAATGAAGCATAGCCTTATTGTCTTCTATAAGCAGGATTGATTGCCGTTCGGGTAGATAAGGAGTATCAACAATATCGAGATTTTCAATGCTGTAAATCAGAGATTGGGTCTTTGATGTAGCCTGAGATTTAATATCACTGTCTTTTACATTGTATTTTTCAAAAGTTATCTCAACGGTGGTTCCCGGCATCTCAGTAGGATTGCTTTCAATTTGGATATGTGCCCCTAAACTATCCGTTACCTTTTTTACAATTGGTAAGCCCAGCCCCATGCCCTGCAATCCGGTTTTTTTATGGCTGATTTGGTAATATGGCTTGAATATTTTCTTTTGTAAATGGGGTAATATCCCTATTCCATTATCCTTTACAGAGAAGATGATTTTATCGCCAATACTCTTCAGTGCTATTTCTATATTTCCTTCCGCATTTGAAAACTTGATGGCATTTTCTATTAAATTATTCACAATTCTATTAATAGCATTAGGATCTGCGTTTACAAAAAGGCCTTCTTCGATATCCTTGACACACTGGAGGTTCTGTTTCTTGCAGTAATATTCAAACAGAATGAAGCTGTTTCTTATAATCTCACTAAAATCGGTTATTTGATTATGATTATAAACAGTAAAGCCTTTAGTAAACCGTTCGAGATCGAATAGATTTGTGATATCATTTGTGAGTTTGTCTATACCACCTTTTATAATGTCCAATTCTGCAACTGATCCGTATTTGGTGATATATTCCTCCAAATAATTATTGACAAGCGTTAGCGGTGTCTTTGTTTCATGAACGAGGTTAATAAAATTGTCGGTTTTCTGCTCGTTCATTTTCTCCAGTTCCTTTGTTCTTTTCTCAACCTCTTCCTGCAAACTTGTATTCCAGTTCAGCAGAAGCAATTCTGAATCTATAAGCCGTTGACGCTCCGATCTTGTTTGTTGGATATGCCGATGCATCTGTAGCCCGAATAGGAGTAGAAACCCTGTGTTGGTAACCGAAGCCTCTATTGCCTGACTTTGATCGAAGTATGCAATAAATGGCAGGCCGATCCAAGGCGTTAAACTAAAAAATAAAATCGCCATTTCCGTTCTTGATTCTATACTGCCAAACTCGTTGTTGTATTTAAATTGAATAGCTTTTACTAAAGAATAGATAACCCATAAAGCATACAAAACCGGCACTATGAGCAGTTGCTGTGCCGTCAGCAGGTTATCTGATTTGGCAAAAACGATAACAAAGGTGAGATAAGGAAGCATCAAGAACAGATAAACACCCTTGTAGACATGGAATTTCATTTTCTCTAACCCGAATGCTTTATACACATAATAGGGAAAATAACAGGGTGTGATAAACCCCGTAGCGTACGCAATAACTTCCTGAATAAAAAACGATCCCGGCAAATCAGAATCAGGCAGTAGGCCGCCTGTCACATTATAAATTATAAGTAAAGAAATAAGAATTATGTTTAGGTTGGTGTTCTTATCATCCGGCCGGGATAATTTATAGGTGGCCAGATAAAAAAGTATAACCGTTTCTAAACACACGAAAACAAACGTGACAATGTGCATTTCTGTTCCGAATACCAGCATATGCGCTATGGTTTAGCAAGCTCTCTTCTAAGAAAAAATAGTTTATAGCTTAAATCTGCTTCATGGTAGATATTAAAGCCAAACTTTTGATACCAGGGTAAATTTTTTAAAGTAGAGGTTTCCAGATAGATGGGTCTTCCTTTAACTCGGCTATCTTCTATTAGCTCATCCAGAAAAACACTTCCGATTCCAGTATTTTGAAAATCCGGATCAACCCCTATAAACCATAAATAATACATTGGTACTTTGGGCTGTATCTTTTTAATGATTGCTTCCCTATCGAGCGTCTTTTTGATGTTTTCTATGCCAACGCAAGACAAGATCAGGTTAACATCAAGCATTATGGACTTGATAGTTGTTTTCTTCTTATCAGGATATAGCACCAGCGCACAAGCTTTGTTATCATCAGATAAAAAGACATCTCCAAATAAATAACAGACTTCAAAAGAATAATTCATCAGGGCTTCAATTCGCTTTAGTTTCTTTTCATCTTGCTTTACTATATAGTTGACACTTTGGTTAGATTCAAAAGATTTTGTGAGTATATCGACTATCAAATTTTTTTCATTGTACTCTGCCTTTTTCATTGGGATGATGATTAGTTAAAAAATAGATTTATTTATGTATGGTATTTACTGAAAGCTGAGATATAAAATATGTAAATAGTAGTATGGCAATAAAACCTATCACCAAGAACGTGATCACCAAAACACGTATAACTCTGCTCGTCTTTTGGGGCACTTTTTTCAATGGTTTTATTCTTTGAGACCGCTTTATTTTATTTTTTTCATAAGGGAATTTCATTGCTATTGCGTTTATGACTTACATTACTAAATTTTCAATCCCTTATCCAGCTCTTTGCCATTTCTTTATCAGCAATAGAAAAGAAGAGAATTTCTGCATTTTTAAATGGCTCCAACATTTTCATAATGCGTTTATCACCATCTATCGCTCCAACGCAACCTATTTTTTCAAAGTCGTTTGTATGCATAATTTTCTGAGAGTAACTATTATCTGACCATTGATTGAAATTCTCTATTTCCAGATACCATCGTACCTTTTTACCACTTAGCAATATATTATGAACGAGTGGATAAATTTTTTCATAATCCACTCGTCTTAACTGGTCATCTGCCTTTGTAGCGATAATATTCTGAGCCGTAAAATCTAAGAGTTCAAACATTTTTTAAATTTATACCTGGCAGAGTCTATTTGAATAAGCCAACATGTAAAAAAATGATCGGCTTCTTCGGATGCAAGCCAATCGACCAAAATTTAATTCTATAGTTCATATTGCCCTTTTAATCTTAGGGTTACCGTAACATCTTTGCTTCCGTTATTTCTGAAAAACCATCCATGCTTACCTTCATAGGGCGATAAAAAAGTGCCCACCATGTTATTAGAATTAGCTATGGTATAACTTTCAAAATAAACGGCTTTGGTAGCCTTTGCCTGTTTTACTTCACCATGAAAATCAAAGTAAAGTACCCCATTATTGGTTGTCCATTCATACTTCATTTTGCCATGTTTGAGCATATAAATTTTATACTCAAGTCCTTTTCCTGCCGGTACTATCACCTGAACACTGTCTTCCCTTTGTGTTAATTGTATTTCTGGAGCTGGATTATCAGCCTCTGAGGGTCTTTTAACATCTGGACCTGAGCCTGCTTTTTCCATTTTTATCAAAGGAAAATTACTGGATACCATTGTGCCACTTGTTGTATTCTCAGGAATATATAATCTGCTAAAGCCAAAGAGTTTTCCAGCACCGGTTGGGTCGATGCCATATTCGGCAGGGAGTACGGCTGTAACTAAAAGGACGACTCCAATGATCATTGAAATGATTGTCGCCCTTATGATTTTCTTTTTATCCAAAATCGGATGATTTATTTCTGCCATTGTTTTATTTTTAAGATGTGACATACCCGGTTAATTGATAACCTAACAGTAAGAAACCTGCTGCCATCAGCAGGGTATTAGTTAGTGTAGAAAATCTAATAAAGCTTGGAGATCTTCGCCATAGGGTAATAAGGATCAGTACAAAAGCTAGTGCAATAAATTGCCCTATTTCTACGCCAATATTAAAGCCCAATAAATTGGTAAACAGACCATCTTTATCAAATTTGAAATCCTGTAATTTACTTGCCAGTCCAAAGCCATGAAATAGCCCGAAAATTAAAACTGCTGCTTTGGTATTGGGTTGGGCTCCAAAAAACCGCTTAAAGCCCCCTAAATTATCGAAACCCTTATACACTATGGAAAGTGCAATGATGGCATCTATCAGGTAAGAATTAATCGAAATGTCGGCCATTACTCCGAGCAGTAGGGTTAAACTATGTCCGATGGTAAAAAAGCTGACGTAAAGCAACACTTCTTTCGGGCGATACAGGAAGAATATAACCCCAACTAAAAACAGCAAATGATCATAGCCTGTGAGCATATGTTTGGCGCCAATATAGAGGAACGGGCCAAAGGCTACACCATCATTGCCAGATAAAAAGGTTTGTGTGTCGCCATCTACTCCATGAGCCAAAACGTTGTTGCCAACGCTATATAAAATGAGTATAACAAGGAGAGACACTATTTTTTTTAAATTCATAACTTGTTTTGTTTATCAATCAACTCTCCCCTCGAATGTGTTCGGGAGGAGAGTTGATCAAATTTAATTAATGTGTATGTCCATGAGCCGCATCTGCACTGTCCTTAGCCATTTTATCTGCCGCTTTGGTACTGTCTGTACCGGTGCTATCTACGCTCATAGATTTTTGCCCAGTAACCGCAGGCGTTTCGGATGCATTGTTAGGATTATTTGAACAGGCTGAAAATACAATACAAGCCAGTGAAGTGATAATGACTACTTTTTTCATGTTTATTTCTTTAATTTTTAATTTGATATTTACTGGTATTTAAAAGGAAGATTAATGTTGATGTCCGTGTTCAAGATCAGCTTGCGAAACGTCGTTCTTAAATTTGGCAGTAATATTTTTACCTTTTACCATGAGGGAAACTGTACAGTAAGCGAAAATATTCGCTTTAGGGATGTTTACCAGAAAGGCATTTTTATCACTATTTTTGAGTGGGGCAGTGGCTTTTGTTTTGTTGGAAAATTCAAAGACAGCTGTTCCTTTAATTGCTTCGGTCGAAACGGTGTTTTCTTTGTTATCCAGTAAATAGAAGCTGATGGTGTTCGCTCCTTTTACCATTTCAATGTGGTATTCACCCGCTGGCTGTACCATACCGCCGTGAGCAGCTTTGTGTGCATGACCTTCTGTCTGTGCATAGGAGATTGTTGAGCCAGCAAGCAACAGGGCGAATGCAAAGCCAATTGATTTGATTTTTTTCATTTTGATTTTCTATTTATTAATTAATGTTTAAGTGAATTATAGAGTATTAATTATGAAATCTTTCGATTTTATCAATCCTGGATTTTTACACGCAACAGTTTTATCGAGTTGATAAATACTAAAGTATCAGGAAGCAAGTGGATCGCGGCTGCCTGAACAGGCCCCAGTATCTTCATTAAAACAAGGGTAATTCCGATTACATGCACAACTCCAACGCCTACAATAATATTTTCTTTAATAGTCCGGAAAGCCCTTTTGCTAATTGCCCTTGCTCTTCCAATCTTTTCCAGGTTATCCTGCATCAGAACAATATCAGCAGCTTCCATTGCAGCCTCTGTACCCATTGCGCCCATGGCAATCCCAATGTTTGCCTGCACTAACGCAGGTGCATCATTTATGCCATCACCTACCATAGCAACTTTTTCACCTTGTCCCTGAAGTTCTTTTACAATTTTAATTTTATCCTCCGGTAACAAATTGGCTCTGAAGTCTGTAATGCCTACCTGCTCAGAAACATGTTTCGCTGTTTCAGGATTATCACCGGTGAGCATCACAATATTTTTTACACCGCTTCGTCTTAACCCCTGTATCATTTCTTTCGCTCCTTCACGTATAGCATCCGATGTATAAAAAACGCCTGCTAATGTATTATCCACAGATAGGTAGATAGCCGTATCGGTAAGGTTTTCTGAAGTAGAAGACATGGAAACTTTACTTTCTTCCATGTAAGATTTATTACCAAATAAAACCTGCTTGCCTTCTACTTTTGCTGAAACGCCACGACCTTTTATTACTTCAAAGTTTTCTGGTTCGCCGTACGTAATTTTCAATTTATCTGCATAGCTAAGAATTGATTTTGCTAATGGATGGCTTGAACGCCTGTCTACGGCAGCGGCTAACTGCACTAAACTATTTTCATTAAAGTTTTTATCAATTATTTCAACACGGTTAACAGCCGGAGTACCCGCAGTTAATGTTCCTGTTTTATCAAAGACAATTGTAGTGACCTTGGCGAGTTCTTCCAAAAACTTACCGCCTTTAACAAGAATCCCTTCTCTTGCTGCACGGGCAATAGCGGCTATGGTAACCAGAGGGGTTGCTAATCCTAATTCTGCGGGAGATGTAAAAATCAATAACGCAATTACAAGCTTAACGTCACGGGTAAAATAATAGACCGTACCCACAAAAACAAACACAACCGGTATCAGCCACGAAGCCACTTTATCGGTAAGTTTTTCAATTGGAGCCTGTTCATTTTCTGCTTCTTCTACTAAAGTTATAATGCGGGAAAAAACCGTATCTTTTCCAGCTTTTGTCATTTGAATATCGAGTGCTCCCAATTCAACAATGGTTCCCGCAAAGGCATCACTTCCAACATTTTTTTCCTGCGGAACGCTTTCGCCTGTAATGGGAGCCTGGTTCACTGAACCAGATCCCCCTGTGACTTTTCCGTCCACCGGAATTTTCTCACCCGCTCTGACTAAAACAATATCTCCGATCTTTAGGCTGTCTATTTGAACGGTTTCTTCTTTATCATTTCTCTTAACGATAGCGGTTTTTGGCACAGAACCAATCAATTCCTTAATAGAAGCCCTTGCCCGTTCGCCGCTGGCGCTGGCAATATACTCGGCAATCAGGATGATCATTAGTACAACCGCGCCGGCAAGGTATTCTTTCCCCAAAACCGAAATGATAACTGCAATAGATATAAAAATCTCCGTACCGACCTTTCGTTCCTTAATAAGATCACGCCCGGCGGTCTTGACCAGGGAGTAAAGCCCGAAGGCCATTGCTGCCAGTAAAACAGGCAGGGGAATAACCTGGAAATAAAACAATAAACTGGCTATTCCGACAGTCAGAATGCGGACAATCTCCCAAAGAAACTGTCGGGCGAAAAATACTTTTGTGATGTTCATAAGTAAATGATAAGTAGAACGTGGTTATATTTATTCTTCCTCAGAATTTTTTAAGGCAGACAGGATGGCATAAGCATTCTTTACCACCACTTTAGTTTTTTCAATATTCATATCCTGTGGCAGCGTTACAGCAGTATAGCCTTCCTGTTCCGTGCCTTTTTTAATTTCTTCTAACTGGAACGTGTATCCGGTGGAAGACTGGCCTGTTTGCACAATCAGATAGTCCTTTCCTTCTAACTGGACAATTGCTTCAGAGGGCACCGCATACTGCTTTTCTGTACCCGTTTCAATCCAGGCTTTGACATACATACCCGGCAAAAGACCATTTTCGTGTTGCTTTTCGATATGGCAATGCACTGGTATAATCCGATCATCTCCGGTAGATTTTCCTACTAAAAATATCTTGGCTGTACGGTTAAAATTGTTTTCATTAGCCGAAGAGAACTTTACGGTTTGCCCTACCTGTATTTTTCCCAGATCCTTTTCCAAAGCGTCTAATGCCAGATGGATATCATCTTTATTGATCAGCTCGAATAAAACATCCGTGGGGTTTGCATATTTACCGATACTCACGTTACTGGTTTTTATATATCCGCTGATAGGGGCATACAGATTAGCCGTTCGTGTTATCTTCCCTGATCGTAAGGAAGACCTGCTAATGCCAGCCAAGGCTAAATTTTGTTCAAGCCCGCTTATGCGTGCTTGCATAACCTTGTATTCAGATGCTACCTGCTGAAATGTTTTTGCAGAATTCACATCTTCTTCCCTTAATTTTTGTTGACGTTTGTATTCCTGTTCGAGATATTGCAGGCGACCTTTGCTCTCCAGATAATCCTGTTGCATGTTGACGAATTGAGGATTTTCGATAGTCGCTAAAACCTCCCCCTTTCTTACTGCCTGTCCGGGAAGTAGCCCCGCAGTTTTTAAATAGCCTCCCAACGGGGCGGAAACGATGGCAGAACTTTGAGGTTCCACGTCGATCACTCCATTTAACTTGATGATATTACTCAAATTCCGCATTTCAACAGCCCCTGTTGCTATCCCTGCCAGTCGGTATTGCTCAGATGTAAATATGATCTGCTTTGCTGTAGTAGCCGCAGTATCTTTCGGGTTTCCGGCTGTGTCTACCGTAGTATCGTTATCTGCTGATTCCTGTTTGTTGCTGCAAGCTGCCAGGAACAAAAGAGCCAACATTGCTAGCGAAATATTTTTATTTAATGATAAGTTCATTGCTTTATGTTTATTTAATCGTTAATTATTTGGTGCCTAACAAGGTTTCAATTGAAATCACGGACTGATTGTACCGGTAAAGGTTATCCAGATATTCTGATTGGATATTAATTGCCAATGTCAGATTTTGCAGATGCTGTATGTAAGAAATATCACCACTTTTAAAGCCCTTGTTGGAATTATCAATTATCAGTTCTGCCTGTGGCAAAGCCTGTTTTTGATAATAAGTTAATGTGTTTTGAAGTTTGTTATACTGTTGCACCAGTCTTTGCAATTCACCCTGCTGGGTAGTCTTGGTTAGGGCTATCTGAGATTGGGCAATATTTTCATTTATTTTAGCCGCATTTATTTTTGAACGGTATCCGCCTGGGAAAATTGGAATAGCCAGCCCTAACTGATAAAAGGAAAAGCGGTCACTACCGGTAAATTCACGATTTGCCCCATTTATATTTTGAAGCCCCTTGTAAGTCTGGCTGCTGTAACCCAATATAATATCAGGCAGCATCCTGTTTTTTTCAACTTTGGTCTGCTGCTCATTTACTTTGAGCTCCTGTTGTAGATATTGAATGAGCGGGCTTTGTGCTACTGAACTACTATCAGGTAAAACGGGTCTTCTCTGTACCAGCAGGGAATCAGCGATTGAAATGTTATCCTGTGTATTCAACAACGTTTGTAGCTGCTTTTTCGCAATCTCGATATCCGCATTGTTTTGTTCAATCCTGTTTTTTATCTGCATGGATTGGACGGAGGAAGTAACACTTTCCAGTTTTGTAGATTCCCCTGCCCTATATCGTAGACTGCTTGATCTATCCAGATTTTTGTAAATGCTATCCTGGTGAAGTAATGATCTCCTTTTTTCCGCTACATAAACATATTGCAGGTAAGCAGATTTCACATCATTTACCAGATCATTTTCTTTGATAACCTTGTATTTTTCACTACTGGCAACCCTTTCACCAGCCAATTTGGACTGACTGCTGTAAAGAGTAGGAAAATCTAACCGTTGAGTAACATTTAAAATATTATCCTGTACGGTAGGATTGCTCACGACTCCCTGGGTGTAGAATAGATCGGTTTTTGGAATGGTTACCGACCCCCGTTTAAGGGCTTTTTGCAGATCAGTCTGATACTGGGCTATCTTTATACTATTGTTGTTTTTTAAGGCTTCATCAATAGCTTGCTGAAGCGTTAACTGCCTAACGGGAGCTTGTGTAATCTCCTGTGCCCTAAGTGAAGAGGTAGGGAATAGGCTTACTAATAAAACAAACACTGTAACTATAGTTACTGCTTTAGGATTTATTTTTACTTTCTTGGTGAAATAAATGTATAAAACCGGCAACACGATCAGGGTAAGCAACGTTGCAGTAAGCAATCCGCCGATCACAACCGTTGCCAAAGGACGTTGTACTTCCGCACCCGAAGATGAAGAGATAGCCATAGGTAAAAATCCCAAGGAAGCTACGGTGGCCGTCATTAATACCGGTCTTAACCGTACACGTGTACCTTTGCGTACCCTTTCGTAAACATCATCAATCCCTTCTTTAGCCAAGCGGTTAAATTCGGCTATAAGTACAATACCATTCAACACGGCAACGCCAAATAAGGCAATAAAACCTACACCCGCAGAAATACTGAACGGCATGCCTCTTATCAACAGGGCAAAAACACCCCCGATTGCAGATAATGGAATTGCGGTAAAGATCAGAAGGCTTTGCTTCATCGAACCAAAAGTAAAGTATAACAGCAGCAAAATAAGTAGCATGGCTACCGGTACAGCAATGGAAAGACGCTGGGTAGCTTCTTTTAAATTTTGGAACTGACCGCCATAACTAACGTAATAACCCGCGGGCATGTTCACTTTTGAATCTATAATTTTCTGAATATCGTTTACGATACTTTGTACATCACGATTACGAACATTAAAACCTATGGTTATTCTACGTTTTGCGTTATCACGCTGGATCTGGACAGGCCCTGGTTTGTAGGATATATTGGCCACTTCACCCAGGGGAACCTGCTGGCCCGATGGGGTAGTTACATATAAGTTCCGCACATCTGTAATATCTGTACGATAAGCACTGTCCAACCGTACAACCAAATCAAAGCGGCGCTCTCCCTCATAAACAAGCCCGGCCGATTTACCTGCAAAAGCAGTTTCAATAGCATTGTTGATGTCTTCGACATTCATGGCATACTGTGCCAATTTATCCCGGTTAAGCTGAATCTGTATCTGCGGCAATCCGGTTACTTCTTCTATATATAAATCCTCTACGCCTTCAACTGATCTAATATTCTTTCCAACACCATTTGCCAGGTCAGATAGCATATTCAAATCTTCGCCATAGATCTTGATCACTACATCCTGCTTTGCTCCGGTAAGCAGCTCGTTAAAGCGCATCTGGATAGGTTGCTGGAAACTGAACGTGGCATTTGGAATCACAGAAAGAGATTTCTGCATTTTTTGAACCAATTCTTCCCTTGAGTCGGCACTTGTCCATTCTTTCTTTGGTTTTAAGATAACCATCATGTCACCTGCATCTATTGGCATGGGGTCTGTTGGAATTTCGCCCGAACCAATTTTATTTACAACCTGTTTTACTTCAGGATAATTCTTTAATATGATCGTTTGCGCTTTTTGAGAAACCTCGATCATTTGCTGGATGGAACTTCCAACGGGAACCCTTGTTTCAACTGCAAAATCGCCTTCATCCAATTGGGGAATAAATTCACCGCCCATACGGGTGAAGGTAAATACAGTAACAACAAACAAAACTATAGCAATAACTACTACCAATGACTTTTTGAACATCGCCCTTTCGATAACCGGACGGTATACACGCTGGAAAAAATCCATCATCCGGTCAGAAAAATTACGCTTATGTTGTGTTCTGCGGCTCAATGCGAGCGCCGACATCATGGGAACATAGGTAAGTGATAATAAGAAAGCTCCCAGAATTGCAAAGGATACTGTTTGCGCCATTGGCCCAAACATTTTACCTTCAACACCTACCAATGCTAAAAGGGGAAGATATACGATAAGGATAATGATCTGGCCGAAGGCAGCAGAGCTCATCATTTTCCCCGCTGATTCCCGCACTTCTTCATCCATTTGATCCGATGTTAGCTTAGTAATTCCCTCGTGATGATGTTTACTCTGTGTTATCCGGTGCATGACCGTCTCCACGATAATCACCGCCCCATCTACGATCAATCCAAAATCGATGGCTCCCAGGCTCATCAGGTTTCCGGAAACCCCAAACAGGTTCATCATGGCTATGGCAAACAGCATAGAAAGCGGGATAACAGAAGCAACCACTAAACCGCCTCGAAGATTCCCTAAAAATAAGATCAAAACGAAAATTACGATCAGGGCACCCTCTGCAAGATTGGTTACTACGGTTGAAATAGCACTGTCAACGAGTTTTTTCCGGTCAAGATAAGGTTCTATAGTTACGCCCTCTGGCAATGTCTTTTTTATCTGCTCGATCTTTTCTTTTACATCTGATATTACCTGAGAGGAATTAGCCCCTTTCAACATCATCACGATTCCGGTTACCACCTCGCCCTGTCCATTACGGGTAGCGGCTCCATATCGGACACTATGACCAAACTGAACTTTGGCCACATCCCTAATAAGTACCGGCATTCCGTTTTCCCTGGCTTTTACAACAATTTTGTTGATCTCATCAAGGCTTTTAACAAGACCTTCACTACGGATGAAATAAGCATTTGGATTTTTATCAATGTAGGCCCCGCCTGTGTTCTGGTTATTTTTATCCAATGCGCTAAAAATATCTGCAATGGTAATATCCATGCTCCGCAGCTTATCTGGATCAACGGCTACTTCGTACTGTTTTACAAAACCTCCAAATCCGCTTACTTCAGCAACTCCCGGCGTACCTAATAACTGTCTTTTAATGATCCAGTCTTGTATGGTGCGCAATTCGGTCGCATCATATTTATCCTCGTATCCTTTTTTCGGGTGGATAACGTACTGGTAAATTTCACCCAAACCAGTCGTTACAGGAGCCATTTCCGGCTTTCCGACGCCCTCGGGGATATTATTTGCCGCAAGGGTAAGACGTTCCTGTACTTGTTGCCTGCCCCAGTATAGATCCACGTTTTCTTTAAAAACGATGGTAACGATGGAAAGTCCAAACCGCGAAAAGGAACGCATATCTTTTATACCCGGAATACTGACCATTGTCTGTTCTACGGGAAAGGTGACCAATTGCTCGACTTCCTGCGCTGCTAAAGTTGGAGATACCGTGATCACCATTACCTGGTTGTCTGTAATATCAGGAACAGCGTCAATGGGAAGCTTTGTGAGGGAATAACTGCCCCAGGCTATTAAAGCGAGGGTGAATAATCCGATAATTAATTTATTTTTTATCGAAAATTGTATGATTTTATCTAACATTACAATGTATTAGTTAAATGGTATTTAAAAGACGTTAATAGCAACAAACCCTAACTTTTTGCACATTAAATGCAGAAAGATTATTCGTCTTTTGAAGGATTATTATAGATACTTTATCGAATGGGGGTATCAATACAGAATTGGTGCATTACGATACAGTAATAGCAACAAAGGCAATTAAAGCCACCGAATAATTCAGTGCTTAATCATGCATCAATATTTAAAGAAATTAACAGGAAGGGGGGCCCCGGAGGAAGAAGGAGCTGGAAATATAACTGGATGATATAGCGATATGCTCCCAAAACGGTCGTTTCTTAAAATGGGAATGCCGACCAAAAGAATACGCTGAAACACTAAAAAATGATTGGGAATAAAATTTATTTATTTGGGGACTTACTTTCTTTTCAACCGCTCCTAAATAAACTAGGTGCTTTCCGTCCGCACTATGCTGAAAATGTGAAAAAGCGTTTTGAAGATCCGTCAGCCCGTTATTTAAGGAATGGGGCACTGCCGCCGAATGTTCAGCCATAGCATGTTCATCATCATGGAGATGGGGAACAACATCGTGTCCCGCCATAACCAGCAGTGATAGAATAAATGTTATGTACTTTATTATTTTCATTGAACTAAAAGCAAAAATATGCTATTTATACGTGGCTAAAATAGTTATTTTATCTTAAAATTAGTTTTAAAGTGAGAAAAAAAATACTTTTTCAATATTTATGTTGGTTGATCCACTTAACTTTTTCATGAATCGGGTTTCTTTTAGATGGAGAAATTAATGGTTTGGCTACGTAGCCTATATAAAAAAATCCTAATAACTTATCTTTTTTATCCAAATCAAAATATAGCTTAGCATCTTCAAAGTAAGTAATTCCTGCAGTCGTCCAATACGAGCCTAACCCATAAGCAGTAACTGTTAAGAACATATTCTGGACAGCGCAAGCAACAGCTTCTATTTCTTCTATTTCAGGAAGCTTATTCGTTTCATTTCTTTTCATTCCAATAGCTATTACATGTGATGACATTAATGGGTATGCTATCAATTTTTTATGCCTATCTTCATTGAAAAGATCTCCCGAATATTGCTTATAAATTGCAGCTTGCAGTTCTCCAAAGTACAGTAATCCCTCACCTGTAAATACAGTAAATCTCCAGGGTTCGGTCTGTTTATGATTTGGGGCACGATTAGCATTCTCCAGAATTTGCCAGATGATCTCATCAGGTATCGGTTTTCCTTTTTCATATTGATAAGGATAAATACTGCGCCTGTGCAGCATGATTTTATTTAATTCTTCAACATTATATTTTTCTTTCATCGTTTATTTGCGTAATTTTTCTTGTAAATACTTAATTCAATAGGGAAATAATATCAGCCATTCTCATTAAGTCTTACAGATATTGCATTACTATGTGCAGGTAATTTTTCGGCCTTTGCCATTTCTTTTACAATTGGGCCTATATTTTTTAAGCCTTCAATAGTTAATTCCTGAAAGGTTACTTTCTTGATAAAACTATCTAATGATACTCCGCTATATGCAATCGCTGATCCATTTGTTGGCAGTGTATGGTTTGTGCCAGAAGCATAATCGCCCACGGAAACCGGAGTATGATGTCCTATAAATACTGAGCCAGCGTTTTCAATCTTTTCTGAAATATCTCTTGCGTTTTGGGTAGCGATGATCAAATGTTCAGGTGCATATAGATTACTGAAAGCAATTCCTTTATTCATGTCTTTAACCAAGATCAATCTAAAATTCTTAACTGAAGCTTGAACTATTTCAGATCTTGAATTAGTCTCAATTTGCTTTTTTAAGTGAATTTGGACTTTATCAAGTAAATCTTTTGATGTGGTTACTAACAGACAATGGCTATCCTTACCATGTTCTGCCTGGGCGAGCAGATCACTTGCAACATAAACAGGGGTGGCGGTATGGTCTGCAAGTATTAAAACCTCGGAAGGGCCGGCAAACAAATCAATGGCTACCCCATCCTTATTTACTAATTGTTTTGCAACTGCTACATATTGATTACCTGGCCCAAAAATCTTAAAAACCTGTGGAACTGTTTCAGTACCGTATGCCATTGCTGCAATTGCCTGTGCACCACCTATTTTAAAAATCCGATGAACACCTGAAAGTTCTGCTGCGTAAATTATGGCAGGATGGATGGTTTGATCTTTTTGCGGCGGTGTGCATATCACTATTTCAGAACACCCCGCAACCTTTGCAGGAACAGCCAACATTAAAACTGTTGAAAACAGAGGAGCTGTACCACCAGGAACATAAAGTCCTACCTTTTGAATAGGTAACGACTTTCTCCAGCAATGAACGCCGGGCATTGTTTCCATTTCGAGAATTGGATCTCGTTGCGCCTCATGAAATTTTTGAATGTTTTCTTTTGCTTGATTTATTGCTGATTTCAGATTATCACTTAGTTGGTGGAAGCACTGACTTTTTTCGTCAGGTGTCACTTCCAGCGTATCAAGTAATACACCATCATGCTCAGAGGTGTATCTATGAACAGCTATGTCTTTTTCCTCTTTTACAGCATTCAGTATAGGCTGAACAATTTGTTCTAATTCAACGGTGTTCTTGCCTGGTCTCAATATGAGCCGCTTTATTTCATCAGGTGTTATATTACGATATACTTGCATGAGCTGTTTAATAAATTTGAATGTTTTCTTTGAAAACATTTTATTATGTGTTTCCCATTATGGAGTTTAGTAGCATTATAATTATCTCAATAATCTCAATCCGCTTAATATTACCAACACCGTACTTCCTTCATGTCCAACTACTCCTTCAGGCAGATTAACCACTCCACCAATAAAATTCAAGGTTACCAGTGTAAGCACCACGGCTATTGCAAAAACTATATTTTGTTTCACAACCCTGTTGGTGCGCTTTCCTAATGAAATAGCAAACGGAATATTTTCTATATTGTCTGCCATTAAAATAATATCTGCGGTTTCCATCGCCACATCCGTTCCTCCGCTACCCATTGCTATGCCAACCGAAGCGGTTGCTAAAGCCGGTGCATCGTTAACGCCATCACCAACCATTGCTACCTTGCCATATTTACTTTCGAGTTTTTTAACCGCTTCTACCTTTTGTTCTGGTAAAAGTTCGGCATATACTTCGTCAATTCCGGCTTGTTTTCCAACGGCCTTACCTGTGGTTTCGCTGTCTCCCGTTAATAAAGCTACTTTTATGCCCATCGCTTTTAATTCATCCACTACTTTTTTTGCCTGTGGACGAATGGTATCCTGAATAGAAAGCAAGCCGATTAGTTGTTCGTCCGCTGCAACAAAAATTACAGTCTTTCCTTGCTCTTCCAGCTCATCAATCTTTTGTAAATGCTTTTTTTCGATGGTTAGATCTTTCAGCATCTCAAGTTTGCCTATTTTATACGCTACACCATTTAAAGATCCATGAACTCCCAAACCATGTATGGCTTGTAATTCCTTTGGCCTTTCTAAGGATATATTCTTTTCATTGGCTGCTTGTACAATGGCTTTGGCAATAGGGTGCTGTGATAGCGTTTCGATGGATGCTGCCACACGCAACAATTCCATATCCGTAATATTTTTTAAGGCAACAATATCAATTACCTTCGGTTTACCGCTGGTAAGCGTTCCGGTTTTATCAAAGGCAACCACTTTAACACCGCTCACATTCTCAAGGTGAACTCCTCCTTTGAATAAAACCCCTTTTCTTGCTGCATTGGAGATAGCTGATAAAAAAGCAGGCATAATAGAAGAGACCAGCGCACAGGGAGAAGCAACTACCAGAAAAATCATTGCCCGGTAAATCGTTTCACTCCAGGTCCAGTTAATTAAAAATGGTGGCAGGGTCATCAGTAATATCGCAACTGCCACTACAATCTTTGCATAAACACCTTCAAACCGTTCTACAAAAAGCTGTGTTGGTGGTTTTTCATTCTGTGCCTCCTGAACAAGGTGAATAATCTTCGCCAGCATGGTTTCTTCAGCCGGCTTGGATACTTCAATTTGCAATGCTCCCTGTCCATTAATCGTTCCTGAAAAAACTTCATCGCCTTCCTTTTTGTCTACAGGTATAGCTTCACCTGTGATAGAAGCCTGATTGACAGCTGAAAACCCGTCCACAATAACTCCATCAGCGGCAATCCGGTCGCCTGGGCGAACTATTATAATATCTCCCTTTTTAAGATCTTCTACTTTTACCTTTTTTTCGACACCGTTCTGAAACAATACGGCCACCTCAGGTCGTAATTTCATAATAGATTGGATAGCCTTATTTGTTCTTTCCATTGTGTAGCCTTCTAAGGCACCGCTTAATGAGAAAATGAAAATCAGAATAGCGCCATCCATCCAATAGCCAATCGCAGCTGCACCAATCGCAGCTACAACCATTAATAAATCTACGTCCAGGTCTTTTTCTTTAAAAAGAGTTTCTAATCCTTCTATCGCTTTTTGATAACCCCCAATTACATATGCGAAAATGTATAGCGTAATTTCTAAGACGCTCATTTCATTCTTTCCCGCCCACCAGGCAAGGCCAATAAACAAGAGGCATAAACCGGTAACGATAGCCGCCCCGTGTCGCTCCCAAGCACCGAAAGACAATCCTTTGTTTGGTTTTGATAATATCATTGCTTGATCCATAATTCCTTATTTGGGTAGAATAAACTTCTTAATAACACTTCCTAAATCCTTCTCCGAGAACCACAGGTCATTCGGATGCAGGTGTAAAACAGGTGCATTAGTACACCTGTCACTACAGTCCATTTTTTCAATATCAATTCGGTCTTTAAGCCGGTATTTTTTAATATAGTTTTCTAAAAGTTTACCTTTTTTCTTTCTACAATTCTGTCCAACGCACTGATAAATGATAATATCGCTTCCTGTTTCCTCTCGATTTTCCATATACATATATCTACAAAATTAACTAAGTCGGCAGAGGTAAAACAGGTAAAAAACCGACATTTTTCGGTAGCTTTGTATTATGAAATCAGTACAGCTTTTCAAGGACGTAGAAGTGACAATTAAAGAGGTTACTGCAAATAAATCTGGCCTTCACAAACATCATTTTTTTGAATTGATTTACGTTCTTGATGGCTCGGGCGTTCATAATATCAACAATAACCATTTCGATTTTTCAAAGGGCGACGTATTTTTGCTAACCCCGGAAGATGCCCATACTTTTCAGATTGTTACTCCAACCAAATTTTGTATTGTTGACTTTACAAAAAGTTTCTTCTCTAAAAGTGTCCACAGGGATGAGGAAAAAATGGATGTCAGTGAGTTTTTCAAGAGACTGGAATATGTATTTCATAACCATCACAATGTCAAAGGCAATATTATAGCAAACACCGACCGGAACCTGTTTAAGGTTTTGATTTTTCAGTTGATAAAAGAAAAAGAGAAGAACCGGATCTTCGGAGAGATCATTCTTCAAAATATCGTTTTTTTACTTCTTCACCTTATTGCCAGAAACATACAGGAGAGTATGACCACTTTTTCAAAAAAGCAAAATCCGAAGAGTAAAATCTATGAAATAACGGCATATATTCAGGAGCATATTTACGACAAGGAACTGATTAAGTTAGAAAATCTGGCTGCCTGGTTCAACAAATCTCCGGACTATTTGAACCGGTATTTTAAAAGCGAGACGGGTAATACTATTAAGGACTATATTACCCGTTATAAACTTAATCTGATCCAAACACGGTTAAAATTCAGTGATCTTACTATCTCGGAAATTGCTGATGAAATGAACTTTACGGATGAAAGCCATTTGAATAAAATGTTTAAAGGCGTATTTGGAAAAACAGCGAAGCAATTTAAAAATGAACAAATTACGGATGCTAAGACTACATAATTTTTTATCAATAGGACAAGTCCAACAAACAAAGTATATATGAAATTACAGATCGAAGGGTTAATGCATCATTTTCTTTCCTTTTCCTAACTGATCCAGAGCCGCTCTAAATCCTTTAGCAAGTTGCAAAGCAGGGCCTCTACCGAGGTAATGCAGGAAAATCATATGAGGCTTGTCTCCCAGCATATGGTTATGCACCGCTACCACTTCGATGTTATTAGTTCTTAGCACTTTGATTACCGAATTTACTTCATGTTCCAGCATCGCTATATCCCCCGCTACCATTGCGTTGTCCATCGATCCGGTAAAAGACGCCCAGGTATTGAGTCCAATCGAGGAGGTCATTTCCGCACCCATTGCTGTGATAGTTAGGTCATCCCTTCCAATCGTATACTTAATTGTTGGCCCATTGACAGCAGCTTCATATTTAACTATTCCATTCAGTTTCGGCATATCAAAAATATCTTTCCCTGTTTTAGTTGGCGGAGCGCCTACAGGAGGTTGGTTTGCCGGAGAAATTTTAGTTTCTGCAATAGCCTTTGCATATTTTTTTGCAAGTTCCTCGGGAGATCCCATTCCATGAATGTGCATATAAAATATTCTTGGCTCTTCGTAAAAGAAGTGGTTATGAATAGCGCTGACTTCTAAACCATTAGCATGAGCTGCGGATATAAGCGGGTTAACTTCTTCCTGGAGGAGCACACAATCACTCATTAATACCGCTGATTTTCCGTCAATAGTTTTTTTGATGGCAGCCCAGCCGCCAAAGCCAAATGAAATAGGGACAGCTTCTCCCTTAACAGTTACTTTCAGATCATTTCTCGGAAGAGGTGTTGTGTGAACAGCTTCCGCTTCTTTATACATCCCTTTTTTACCCATTGCCGCTTCGATTGCCTCAATTTCTGCCTGAGTTAAAGCGGGTGTTTTAGCACCCGCCAAAGTAAAGGCTGTGGCATTTTTTATATCTATCAGACTAGCGCCTAAAACAAGGGCACTGCCTTTTAGCCAGCTGCGGCGTGAAAAGTTTGAAAGAAATTTTTGGGTCTTCATAAGTTTATATTTAAAATGAATAATATTATTAAGAAAGTCCGGGTTTTGGATGCTCATGCTACCTGCATACATGATATCCTCACGCTAACAATAGCAACAACAAACCTAATAAGAGATTTTGGAGAAATTTAGGCTGGGCTTATGTAAGCACTATTTTTATTTGATGCCATCCATCTTTATAGGAATAGTCAATGGAGTACTGATATAGCTGACAAATCTGCTTTACTAAAGCTAAGCCTAATCCTGTTGTTTTAGATTGATGAGAACCTTTTTTAAAACGTTCAAACAGCATCTGTGTGTCAACTTCGGGCGCAAATCCTGTATTCTTTATGATCAGTACTGATGGCCGTAATTCTATTTCTATTTTCCCATTCGTTTCATTATGGACGATTGCATTCTTTAAAATGTTTGTCAACAGAATTTCAATTAAAGATTTATTGGCCTGTATTACAACGTCTTCAGCAACATATAATGTTAATCCAGGAAATTTATCTTCGTAGTGCTCTTTTAGATTTGCTACTGTATCATTAACCATTTTTGTGAGATTTACTGTCTCAATAGCGGGGAACTGTTTATTTTCAATCTTCGCCAGCAATAATAATGTTCTGTTCATCTGGCTTAACCGATTATTTGCCTCTGTAATATCTGCTAAAATGAGAGCCTCTTGTTCTGTTAATGAGGGTTGATTAATCAGTAATTCCAGTTTAGACCGAATAATGGACAAAGGAGTTTGTATTTCATGGGAAGCATTCTCAACAAATTGTTTCTGATTGATGTAAGCTGTATGAATGTTGTATATAAGATTATTAAGTACTTTATTTAATTCATCAAATTCGGCTGTTGCGGTTTGAGTTGGTAATTGTAAAGATGAATTATTAGTTATGTCGTAATCTCTTATTTTATCCAGAGATTTGAAGAAAGGTTTCCATAATGAAGCGGAATTCTTGGTATTTAACCTAACAATGACCCCTAATAATAACAGTAAAATTATTGCTTCGATAATAAATACCTTAATGATGAAATGATGTATTTCTGTTGAGGAAACGTAAGTGGTTATGTAATAATCATGATTAGCCCACTTGGCCTTGCTTGTACTCATTTCGAAAGGCAGGAACTGATTGCTTTCCTTAAAATAAATAATAGTATCTTTTGGTCTGTTTAATTTGATTTGGGGATTTATATCAGTACTAATATCATACTCACCTTGTATATATCTTTCAAGATTTCCGGATTTATTCAGAAAGGCCTTCCAAATATTTTTTTGTTTGAGCATCAATTGTTTTTCCTGCATATGATGCGCCTGCATTTGCATCAGGAAATAAAATAGCAGGGAACAAATTAGAAGAACCAGCGGTAGCCAGGTCAATAATAAACGAGTATTTTTCTGTAATAGTGGTTTACTCATACCGTGAATTTATAACCCAACCCATAAACAGTTTCTATCACATCCTTACATCCATTTTCTTTTAACTTCCTTTTTAAATTTTTCATTTGGTAATAAACGAAATCAAAAGAGGGCATGCTTTCAGTTTCGTTACCGTATATATGCTCCGCAATAGCCTGTCTGCTTACTACTCGATTTTTGTTATTAATTAAATACGCTAGGAGGTTAAATTCATTTTTGGTCAACATAATCCTTTTTGATCGATAAAACACAGATCTGGAAAATAAATCAATACACAATCCTTCAATTTCAAGTATATCGTTCCCTTTAGCATACTTTCTTCGTAATAATGCCTTTACTCTTGCATTCAGTTCTGAAAGATGAAAAGGTTTTGTTAGATAATCATCAGCCCCCAGTTCAAGACCATTAATTCTGTCATCAACTGAATCTCTTGCGGAAATTATAATTACTCCGTCAGCTTGTTTATTTTCACGTAAGAATTGTAGAAGTTTAAGCCCATTCCCATCCGGCAGATTAATATCAAGAATAATGCAATCGTAACTAAAATCTTCAATTCTGTAAATAGCATCTTTGTAAGTAGCTACTCCCTCGCAATAGAACTCTTCCTGCTTAAAATATTCTTGAATGCTACTCAGCAGGCTTAATTCATCTTCTATCACTAAAATTTTCATATTACCGAAATTGGTACTAAGTTAAGCTTTAAAATTGGAGATATTTTGGATGCCTATCTATCTCTATCTGAGTAAATAGAGCTGCATAATATAAATATTCAAGTTGTAAATAGTTTATTAGCCCTACTGCATCAATTTAATTATAATTCCAGCTACGGCGGCTATAGCAATGATTGCCGGTTCTTGTACTTTCTTTATATATATAAGCGTTAGCACGCTCAATATAGCAATTAATGCCGTCGGAATATCAACAATAGAACGTATTCCAATAACTATTACTGCTCCAACCAGGGCTCCGATCACTGAAGCAGTGATACCATCAACGAAGGCTTTTATGCTGGTGTTTACAACTGCTCCGATATCGCGTAAGAATGTCCAGCGCCCGAAGGAAACTGGAAGATGCCTCGGGCATTTCATCAAGCTAAAGTCATAACCGCCGGCACCTCGAAGTTTTTTTCAGAAACATTTGCCGGTCAAAAATAGTTATCGTAATATTGCGATAACTATAACAAAGACGATGGGTGCAACGAAAACAACATTATTTACCAAAGCGCAGAACGATATGGCAGTGATGGCTAAAGCCATTGCGCATCCGGCCCGTATTGCAATCCTGCAATATCTGGTAAAGAAGAATGCTTGTGTATGTGGTGACCTGGTAGAAGAACTGGGGCTAGCCCAGGCTACGACTTCACAGCATTTAAAGGAATTGAAGAATGCCGGGATCATACAGGGCAATATTGAAGGTGCAAGCGTTTGTTACTGCATTGATCCTAAAGTCTGGAACCAGTACCATTCCCTGTTCAGCAGCTTCTTCAAAGAAGTTGACTTGAGCGGTGGCTGCTGCTAAATATTTTTTTGTTTAAAATAATCGCAATATTGCAATAGTACGATAAAAATCAAATGTTATGAAAACTGATGAACAACTCAAAGAACTGGTAAAGCAGAAATACGGTGAGATCGCTTTACAAGACAAAGAAACCAATGCAGCCTCTTGCTGTGGCTCTGGCGGCTGCTCCACCGATGTATATAACATCATGAACGAAGATTACACCAAGCTGGAGGGATATAACGCAGATGCCGACCTGGGTTTAGGTTGCGGACTGCCAACTCAATTCGCCAAGATCAAGAAAGGTGATGTGGTAATTGACCTGGGCAGTGGCGCTGGTAACGATGCTTTTATTGCACGTACAGAGGCAGGTGAAACCGGTAAGGTGATTGGTATCGACTTCACACCGGCTATGATCGACAAAGCAAGGATAAACGCTGAAAAGCTGTCTTTCCACAATGTAGAATTCCGTCAGGGGGATATTGAGAATATGCCGGTTACCGCTAATGTAGCTGACGTGATCGTGAGCAATTGCGTCCTCAACCTGGTGCCGAATAAGGCAGGTGTATTTAAAGACATCTACCGTGTGTTAAAGCCAGGTGGACACTTTAGCATTTCAGATGTGGTACTGGCAGGTGACCTGCCGGAAAACCTGAAATCAGCAGCAGAAATGTACGCGGGCTGTGTATCTGGTGCAATACAAAAAGATGAATACCTGAAGCTGATTGATACCACGGGCTTTAAGAACGTAGTACTGCAAAAAGAAAAGGCCATTACCATTCCGGATGATATCCTGAAAGATTACCTGAATGAAGCGGAAATAGCAGCTTTCAAAGCCAGTGGAACGGGCGTCTACAGCATCACCGTTTACGCGGAAAAACCATTGGAAACAGCCGAAGCCTGCTGTGCTCCGGGATGTTGCAATTAATCTTTAATCTGATAAACTATTATGACAGCAAACAATTGTGCTCCTGCACATGAGCGGAAGAAGCTCAGCTTCCTTGACCGTTACTTAACCCTTTGGATATTCCTTGCTATGGCCATTGGCGTTGGCATCGGCTATTTCCTGCCATCATCTTCAGGTTTTATCAATTCCTTTTCCAGCGGAACAACCAATGTTCCTCTGGCAATTGGCCTGATTCTGATGATGTACCCGCCCCTGGCAAAAGTGAAGTATGAAAAAATGGGCGAGGTATTCAAGAACACGAAGGTTCTGGGAACATCCCTTTTCCTGAACTGGGTCATCGGCCCGATTTTAATGTTTGTTCTTGCTATTACTTTTTTGCATGGTTATCCAGAATACATGATCGGGCTGATCCTGATCGGACTTGCCCGCTGTATTGCAATGGTAGTGGTTTGGAATGAACTGGCCGAAGGCAACCGGGAGTATGCTGCCGGGCTTATTGCCCTCAACAGTATCTTCCAAGTGTTGCTTTACAGTGTGTATGCCTACCTGTTCATTACGGTGCTACCACCACTTTTTGGGATCAAAGGGCTGGAGGTTAATATTACCATTGCGGAGATTGCTAAAAGTGTAGGTATCTACTTAGGGATTCCATTTGCAGCGGGTGTGGTCAGCCGTTACGTGCTGATCAGAGCCAAAGGTGAAGAATGGTTCCAGAAAAAGTTTATTCCCGTTATCTCTCCGATAACCTTGATAGCCCTGCTGTTTACCATTGTAGTGATGTTTAGCCTGAAAGGTGAATTGATCGTACAGATCCCAATGGACGTAGTTCGGATTGCAATTCCGCTGGTGATCTATTTTGCCATTATGTTCCTGGTCAGCTTTTTTGCAGGTAAGAAAATGGGCGCAGATTATTCGCAAAGCGCCTCCATAGCTTTCACTGCCGCCGGAAACAACTTTGAACTGGCTATCGCTGTAGCAATTGGTGTGTTCGGCATCAACTCAGGACAGGCATTTGTAGGCGTCATCGGCCCACTGGTTGAAGTACCCGCATTAATTGCACTGGTAAATTTGGCCTTCTGGCTCCGTAATAAATACTATCCTGTACCACAAACTCAAATATAAGATGAAAATCGCCCTTTTTTCCGATATCCACGCCAACCTTCCGGCGCTGGAAGCCTTTTTTAAAGACGTGGAAACACGCAACACAGATGCCATCTACTGCCTTGGCGATCTGGTCGGCTATAACATTTGGCCCAATGAAGTCATTGATGAAATCCGCAAGCGCGGAATACCAACCATTGCAGGAAATTACGATTGGGGCATTGGTAGAAGCAGTGATGATTGCGGATGTGCTTACAAGACGGACGAAGAAAAAGCGATGGGCAAGGTTTCCATAGCCTATACCAATGAGGTTGTTAAGGACGAGCAGCGTGCTTACCTGAGAACATTGCCAGCACATATCCGTCTGGAATATCAGTTAAACCATGACAAACGGAATATTCTGTTTGTGCATGGAAGCCCTCGCAAAGTAAATGAATACTTGTTTGAAGACCGGGATGAGAAAAGTATTATCAGGATCATGGAACAGGCCGATGCTGATATCATGTGCTTTGGACATACCCATCAGCCTTATCACCGAATTTTGAACTCCGGAACAGAGGGCAATGATCATTTCAGGCATGCGATCAACATCGGCTCTGTGGGTAAGCCAAAGGATAAGGACCCCAGGGGTGGTTATGTGATCCTTACCATAAACCCGGACAACACGGTCATTGTGAAAGACAGCATCAGTGTAGAATTTATCCGCTTTGAGTATGATGTCGAGAAAGCGGCCAAAGCTGTTGAAGACAGTCCCCTTCCTAATGAATATGCTGATATGTTACGAAACGGATAACCTATGAAAATTGCTTTATTCTCTGATATACATGCAAATCTTCCGGCCTTTGAAGAAATGCTGACAGATCTCGATAGCCGCCCCATCGATGCTGTTTATTGCTTAGGTGATCTTGTAGGCTATAATGTCTGGCCGAACGAAATTATCGCCGAGATGCAACGCCGCAAGGTTCCCTGTATTGCCGGAAACCACGATGTAAAGGTAAATGGTTTGGTTACTACAGATGCCAGCCTGAAAGAACCCGGTAAGAAACACGCCTACCACATCATTGAAGGACCAGGCCGCAAGTATCTTTCAACGCTACCTGCATATATACGTCTGGAATATTCGTTAGATGGGAAACCATTGAATATTGTACTTGCGCACGGGAGTACCCGGAGCATTGATGAATATGTACTTATTGATACTGATGAAGACTATGTGTTGGAGCTAATGCAGGAGACAAACGCAGATGTACTTTGCGTGGGTCATTCCCATAAACCTTACCATAGAGTGATCGTTGATGAAAAAGGTAACAAAAAGCACGTCGTCAATACAGGTTCGGTTGGAAAGCCGAAGGATGGCAATTCTAAAGGATGTTATGTTTTACTAACGATTGAGCCTAATGGCAACAGTGATCCTTTGTCTGTTGAGTTCATTCGCTTAGACTATGACATAGAAAAGGCAGCGAAAGCTATTGAAGATAGTCCTTTGCCTAATGAATTTGCTGAGATGTTACGACAAGCAAAATAAACGACTGAACTGGTTATAACTCCAGTTCAGTCTTTATAAAATCTTTTGCCCCTTTTTGGCCGGTGATCGTCAGCCAGGCGGTTGATGCGTCACCTGCGATCTTCAGCTCAAAGTCAAAAAAATCGCAGCATAAGCGTTCTGTTTTTACAAAGTCTGCCAGTTCATTTACTACACTGTCTGTGCCTTTGAATTTATAGGAATAGCCATTTGTAAGCTCCTTTTTTTCGATCACCTGCTTTTTAAGGCTTGCAATCACGGTTGCTTTCCGCTGCTGCATTTCAGGGCTGGTCAGTTTGCAGCTAAGGGTTTTCCCGGTTGTTTCTCCGCAGTTGTCGGTACATTGATCTGTGCAGATGGCTGCTGCCGTTTTCTTTTTCATAACCGTATCTTTTGTTTGCTTACTCTGGCAGCATCCGGCGAGCGAATGGGTCAGTAACGGAATAATGAGGATGTATTTCATATTATTGTTGGATTGAACGTGGTGCGTAAAAAATAATGCAGACGCCGACCAGCGCGATTAGCGCCCCGATAATATCGTAACGATCAGGCTTGAAGCCGTCAACCTTCCAGGCCCACAACAGGGAGAGTGCAATGAAGATCCCGCCATATGTAGCGTAAACACGGCCAAAGCTATTGGTTTGCCATGTGGCAACTACCCCGTAGAACACAAGGATCACTGCGCCGAGGATGCCGTACCAGAATGGTTTATCTTCTTTCAGCCACAGCCACACCAGGTAGCCGCCGCCTATTTCACAAATTCCCGCAAGCAAGAAGGTCAGTATTGATTTTACGATTGTCATATCATGTAAATAAGTATATTTTAGCAAATATAAACCGTGGAGTATAGTCCACTGTCAAGAAAAAACTTAATATTTTTATGTTAATAGGAGAATTGTCAGCAAAAACAGGTCTTTCCAGGGACGCCATCCGCTTTTACGAGAAGCAGGGATTGATTGCTGTAAGGAGAAAACAGCGCCGGGATAACAACTATAAAGAGTATTCTGATGATGTGCTGGAGAGGTTGCAAACCATAAAGCGGTTAAAGAATTTTGGCTTTACCCTGAATGAATCCGCAGAAGTATTAGATATGATAGAAGTGAAGGAAGCCACCTGCAACAACGTCAGCGAAATGATTGATAAAAAGGTGCAGCTATTGGATGCCAAGATTATGGATATGCTTGCTTTGCGCAATCAACTGATCAATGGCGTAAAAAAATGTGTGGATTGCTGTAATCCTGCAAACCCGGAAGAAAACTGCCCGATACTGGTTTCCGATAACTTTCTGAAAGGGTAAGCTAATATTCCTGGTAAAACGTGATCAGGTTACCATACAGGTCCAAGGTTGCAAAATCCCTGTGGCCCAAATGCTGTTGCTCCACAACCGAATGTTCACCATGCAGGACACTTTGGGATTTGTATTCCTGGTAGAGTTCATCAATCCCTTCCACTTTGACCCGGCAGCTTGCTGTTCCGGCAAGGAAGGTCTCAGCACCGCTCCATATTGGTCTCAGGAAAAGAAATAGACTTCTGAATTTCCAGCCCCTGTCACAAGCCTGCCAAAGATGTATTTCCACTTCATCCCTAACCAGAATGGCAAAAGAAGGCTCCTGGTGACGTGCATGGAATCTCTTTTGGTAGAACGCGATTGCTTTCGAATTTCCACAACCGGTAATGCCGGAATACTGCTTTTGAAGTTGACCATTTCTTGTTTTTTAAAGTGCTTAGGTTTTGGAACAACAGGATTTACCCTGCTGGATGGGTGGGCATGGCACTGTTCCGTAACTGCAATACACGCAGCAGTCTCCTGGAAGTGGCTTTAACCGCTCGTGGCAGCTTTCACATTCATAAAAATACTGACAGGCATCAGTAGGCATAGTTTCTTCTTTCTGGTGTTTACAGAGCGGACAGGTAATTACTGATTGAAGTATCATATTAGTTGACATCATTTTTAATGTTAGTTACAGTATAGCCAGTCTCTTTTTCTACGGCCGCAGCCAGTTGCTGGAGCGATACCTGGCTGCTGTCGAATTTGACCAGTGATTCCCCTTTAGCATAAGAGGTACTTACCTGCTGCACACCTTTTTGCTGCTGCAAGGCATGGTTTACATGCCCCTCACAGGCTTCGCAGCTCATGCCTTTGATCCGGATCACTGTCTGGCTGAAATGCCCGGTCGTAGCCGCAGGTTGAGCAGGGTTCTTTGGATAAAAATAATCTGCGTAGTAAGGAAAGGCAGATAATCCGACAGAAAGAAATGCAATTATCCATAAAAATTGTTTTGACTGCATTCCTGTTTTCTTATCCGCACAGCCGCATTCATCTTTTCTTGCAGGTCGGTAGGCCCGGTAAAATGCAATTCCCAAAACTACTACTGTAAGGGTAAGTAAATAGGGCCGCAAAGGTGCTATCCAGCTAAACATGGATACCGCACTGCCCGCTGCACCGAACAGGGCAAGTATCGGCACAATGCAGCACAACGATGAGGCCAGGGCCAGCAGTAATCCTGATCCCAATAACTTCCTGATTTGTTTAGTGCTGCTCATTAGGTTTGCGGGATTAGGTTTTCCTGGTTAATGATGCTGAAAAAAGGTGTTAGCAGGCTCAGGCTGTCTGATTTTAAGAAATAAAAGATTGTTTGTCCTTCCTTTCTAAATTCTATAAGGTGCCCATCTTTCATCTTTCTTAAATGTTGGGAGATAGCCGGGACCGTCATGCCCAGTATATCGCTTAGGTCACAGGGACACAATTCCTTTTCCCGGTCCAGTAGGTAAAGGATCTTTAACCTTACTTCATTTCCAGCTAATGAAAGCAGCGCCGACAATTGAAGAAATGAATCTTTACCACCGTATATTATACTTCTGCAATCCTGTATTTGCATTTGATTCGCTTTCTCCCGGATGCAGCTATTCAAATTTTCCATACCATTCGTTTCAAGCAAAAATATAGCATTTTAACTATTTAAGCAAATGCTTAAATATAAAAAATTGGGCGCCTCCTTGGGATCGAGCTATGTACTGCAATCTTTTCTTTAATAAAAAGGATTTACGCTGCTATCCCCGGCGCGAGAGACAACTGCTTTCATAAAATTTTTATTGAAAAAAATTTGTAATCGGACGGTATAACTGACCCTGTTTTACAGCTTCATGAAATACTGAGAGTTTTAATCACCTCTCAAATCCGACATCAAAAGTGTCGGATTTTTTTGTCAAATTTTTCTTGCTTTTTAAGACAGTACCTGTTCGCTATATCTCCCTTTTGGGGAGGATGCCGCTGCAATCCCATGCAGTTCGGCGAAATATTTCTTTCAAAAAATTTGGAAACGAACGGTATAATTGATTTCATTTATAAATTTATTTTGATCGTAGGGTCATTTAGTGTTCTGGCTTTATTTCCAAATGATGATAGAATTATATAGCACTTCTCTTTTTATATTTAAAATATTCTATCAGTTGAATAATTAAAACGGGTAGTATGAGCACTGCTAATAATGCAGTGTATGGAATTTCTCTCTTTTCAATAACTTGGTAAGCTATGGCGTGAATGATTACCAATAAGTAAAACACATAATTCCATCTTTGCCAATACTTCCAACGGGGCGCTTTGAACTTTCGCAGCGTCAAATCATTTGATAGCGCCAATAACATAACCAAAATTATTGCTCCGATTAAACCCGTATAATTGGCAAAGCCAAACAGATCCGAACGAAGTATTAATTCCTTAGCAATCTTATCTTCTTTGAAAAAATACAACAACATGTTTCCCATGTGCACTTGCCAGCCAATTGCAACATGAGCCAGGCCAATAATTCCGCCCCATATACCGATATCCCTGCGTAAATCTGTAGAAACAGGGTTGCGCCGCCTAAGCAGCAAGTTTACCGGACCGGTAACTAATGTTAATCCTAAAAGTAAAAGAGATACATAAGCAGTACTCATACTCCATTTGAATTTGGCATTGGAGATTCCAGCGTAAAATAAATGATGAAAAGTGAAACACTGCTCGTCAAACCTAAAATGATATGTTGCGCTAATCTCCGCTTAAAACGTGACATTGGTTTTGATTTCATTCTATCTGAAATTACTAATTCTCGTATGGGGTATCATGTTACTCGGCAATCCATTATTATTTTTGGAATTCTTTCAATTTGGCTTTCATGATTTTTATTTCTTCCCGCTGACTTGTTATAATTTCTTCCTGTAATTTTTTTATTTCCGGATCTTGTGACTTCGATTGTTCGCTCATCAGGATGGCTGCTGCATGGTGCGGGATCATTCCTTTCAAAAATTGTTTATCAGAAACCGCTGTCTGAAACTGGATCAGTAAAAAAAATGCTATTAATGCTACAGAACTTAAAGAAATAAGAACCGCATTCAGTCTTTTGTTCATATACATTTTACCCATTAAAACCAGTTCAATAATTATCATAGGCATGGTCATCAAAGAGGCCATGTAAAACTGGTTAATATTCGGATACACATTTTCCAGGCGATTTACCATGGCATACATGAGAATATACATTGAAATAAAAGACAGCACCAGCATGATCAATAACTTTCTGTATGGATGGCTACCATGTCCCATTGTTCCGTTTATGTTTTTGTGATTTTCGTTTTTCATGGTCTAATTTTTTTATTTTCATTTAACTTGTCCTTAGTACCTAAACATTATATTTATTTAATCCAGCTTTGTGCTCCTCAGCCTTAATGAATTCAGGATAACGGATACCGAGCTAAAACTCATGGCCAGTGCCGCGATCATTGGCGAAAGTAGGATGCCAAAAAACGGATATAAAACCCCGGCTGCAATAGGAATTCCCAGAACATTATAACCCAGAGCGAAAAACAGGTTCTCTTTAATGTTCCGCATCACTTTGTGGCTCAATTGCCGTGCTTTTGCAATTCCATTAAGATCGCCTTTTACCAGCGTAATTGCCGCACTTTCAATAGCGACATCGGTTCCCGTACCCATTGCAATACCAATATCCGCCTGTGACAACGCAGGGGCATCATTGATGCCATCGCCCGCCATTGCTACTTTCTTTCCTTCTGCCTGCAAATGTTTTATCTCGTTCAGTTTATCTTCCGGTAGCATCCCAGCTTTGAAACCATCCAGATTTAAGGTTTCGCTTACTGCTCTTGCCGTATCTTCATTATCTCCGGTAAACATCATTACCTCCAAGCCTTCTTCCTGAAGTTTTTTGATAGCGATAGCACTCGATGGCTTAATCTTATCAGAAATAACCACAAACCCAACGGCTTTACTTCCGACAGCTAAATAAGAAACCGTTTTTCCTTGTCTTTGCTCCGCTTTGATCTGTTCATGCAATTCAGAGGAAACTTCCGCTTCCACTTGTTCCATCAGTTTCTTGTTGCCCAAAGCCAGTTTCTTGCCTTCCAGCATCCCGATAACCCCTTTCCCGGTAATGGCTTCAAAATTTGAAATAGGCTGAACGTTTATATTTTTTTCTTGTCCATATCGAAGCGTTGCCTGTGCCAAAGGATGTTCACTGCTGCTGTTCAATGATATGATCCTTTGAAGGATATCATTTTCGTTTAGACCGGGATTTGTGCTGATAACCTTTTCAACGGATGGCTTTCCTTCGGTAACCGTTCCCGTTTTATCAATGATTACGATATCAATGACATTCATTTTTTCCAAAGATTCGGCATTTTTGATGAGCACACCGGATTTTGCGCCTTTTCCAACACCAACCATCACAGACATCGGGGTGGCAAGGCCAAGCGCACATGGGCAGGCAATGATCAGCACTGCTATCGCATTTACAAATGCATACACGTAGGAAGGTTCAGGACCGTAAATCGCCCAGACAATAAAGGTGGCTATCGCTATCAGAACTACAATAGGCACAAAGTAGCCGGAAATTTTATCGGCCAGCTTTTGAATGGGCGCTTTTGAACGGCTTGCAGAATTGACCATTTCAATAATCTGAGAAAGCAAGGTTTCCGAACCTACCTTTTCGGCAAGCATTGTGAAAGTTTTATTTCCGTTTATGGTACCAGAACTTACTTTGTCTCCTGGCTTTTTATCAACAGGGATTGGCTCACCGGAAATCATAGACTCATCAATCGTTACTTCTCCTATTTTAATACTTCCATCGACAGGTACTTTTTCACCTGGCTTCACACGCAGGAGATCTCCTTTTTGAATGTCATCGATGGCAACAAGCAATTCCTTTTCCCCTACGATCTTCGTAGCCTTATTGGGTGCCAGCTTAAGCAGTTCTTTAATGGCACTGTTCGTTTTTCCATGTGCTCTTGCCTCTAAGAGCTGTCCGAGCAAAACCAGTGTCAGGATAACAGTAGCTGCTTCAAAATACACGTAAACGGTTCCCATATGCGTTTTAAATTGGTCTGGAAAAACATTGGGAAACAATAAGGCAACAACACTGAACAACCAAGCCACACCAGCCCCGATGCCGATAAGCGTAAACATATTCAGCTTCCATGTAGCGATAGAGCGCCATGCCCGCTCAAAAAACATCCAGGTCGCATAAAATACCACAGGAATTGACAAAGCAAATTGCACCCAGTTCCAATATTGCAGATCCATGATTTTAAACAATGGATTATTCGGGATCATCTCCGACATGGAGATGATGAAAATGGGAATTGTAAAAACAGTGGCTATTTTAAATTTGCGTAAGAGCTTGCTATAAGTTTGATCCTCTTCCTCCGCATCAGCATCCATTGGCACCAGATCCATTCCACATATTGGGCAGGAACCCGGTTCATCCCGGATAATCTCGGGATGCATTGGACAAGTATATTTTGTGGCTTTTTTTACTGATGGCTGTTGGACAAGGTCCATTCCACAAACCGGGCAGTTTCCCGGCTTATCGTAGGTTTTGTCACCTTCACAGTGCATTGGACAATAATATTTACCTCCACTGTTTGTAGTTAGAGGTTTCGAGACCATTGTTCCGTGATGAGGATCAGGATTTTGATGGGTTTCATGTGACTTCACATCATGATGGTTAGACGCATCTGAATGATGTTGATTTGACATCACAATTGTATAATTTCCCGTAGCGGATAATGCTTCCTGCAGCTTTTCGGTTGAAACATGCTTTTGCATGTTAATAGTAGCCTGTGGCGGCTCTAATGTAACTACCGCAGAAATTCCCTCTATGGCATTCAGTGCTTTTTCAACTTTTGTGCGGCATCCGTCGCAACTCATTCCGGTTATTTTATAGGTATGTTTCATGATGCTATCAATTAATAAGTTAACGTAATCCCTCCTCCATAACCCATATCACTGTCGTAATGTGTGGATAATGAGAAGTATTTGGTAACAATATATCGGAAGCCAGCCATGTATTCCTTATCGGTATTAGCCATAAAGTTCATTCTTAACCTGCTGGTTAGGGGAACATCTTCACGCATCAACTGAAAACGCAGCTTTCCCTTACTGTCCAGCCGTGCTTCAGCAGTGACCAGCATCGGAAGGATATATTGAACCCCTATCACAGCAGCTTTCCGGTTCTTTTGGTTGCTGACTTGCCCGAACAGATTGTTTTCTCTCTCATTGTTCATACTGTTGTAGTGATAATCAAATCCAATGAAGGAAACAGCCATTGCATTCTGCCGATATACCGCCCGAAATAGGTTTCACTTTCATTGCCGTGATGTGCCTTTAAGCCAAGTCGCCATTCTGTTGAAAAGCGGTAGCGGGTATTAGCCAGCATAAATTCACCATCACTTCCGTTGCTTTCCAGTCCTATGGTCGCCATTGGATGAAATGCCCTGTCATCGGAATTTAACCCACGCTTAGCTACTTTGGGGTCCTTAATATCGGTTTTGTCAACCAGCGTATCCTGGTAGCTGAAAACCCTGCCCATTCCGCTCATCATGTGATATAGAATATGACAGTGGAAAAACCAGTCCCCGCCGGGTTCGGATGCAGCAAATTCGATGGTATCCCGTTCCATAGGCATAATGTCCAGCACATTTTTCATCGGGGCATTTTCGCCTTGTTCGTTCAGCACCCTGAAATCATGGCCATGAAGGTGCATAGGATGCCGCATCATGCTGTTATTGAACATGATGATCCGTACATTTTCCCCTTTTTTGATCAGGATCTTGTCACTTTCAGAAACGGTTTTATTGTCCAATGACCATACATAACGGTTCATGTTGCCGGTAAGCTCGAACTTCAATTCCTTCCACGGCCCTTTAGGCAATGTTGTTTTCTTGGGATCACGGAGCATGTTGTAATTGAGGGTTACGATATCGGAGCTGGAGTTCTCCATCTCTGCCATGTTGTGCATGCCGCCATTCATCTGCATTTGATCTGCTTTTGCAGTATCAGCCGGATTTTCCGGGCCGGTTATTTCCGGGTACATTACCGTATTCATATCCATAACCTGGTTCTGCATTTTCATACCTTCCATTTCGATCATGTTGCCTTGCATGTCCATCATGTCATTCATCATTTTCATTCCGGCAAAATATTTCAGTTTTGGCAACTTCTTAGCAGGTACTTTTTCTCCTTTTCCCAGCCACAGCGAAGCCGATTTAGTACGGTCTTCAGGTGTTACCAAAAATTCGTAACTCTTATTATCAGGAATAGTCACCACTACATCGTATGTTTCAGATACAGCTATAATTAACCTGTCCACCTCTACAGGTTCAACATCATTACCGTCCGTAGCTACTACCGTTATTTTACCGCCAGAATAGGTAAGCCAGAAATAATCAGATGCACCGCCATTAGCTATACGTAATCGTACTTTGTCACCAGCCTTAAATTGTGGTTGCTCATTTTGGTTTTTTCCATTGATTAAAAATGCATCATAATACACATCGCTAACGTCCATTGCATTCATACGCTTCCATTCATTGTTAACTTTGGTTTTGAAATGACCTGTTCGGATTGCTTCGGCATAGCTTTGGGTAGTGCCTTTTTGTATGGCGAACCAATCAGTAGCGTTCTTTAGGCTGCGGTGAACTTCTTCGGGTTTCATATCCGTCCATTCACTTAATACTACCGGAATGGTAGGAATATCCCATTCTTTTCTTTTATTCATGATGAATGCACCGTACATACCGATCTGCTCCTGCAATTTACTATGGCTATGATACCAATGGGTGCCATGTTGGACAATCGGAAATTTATAGAGGTAAGTTTCCCCCGGTTTAATCGGCATTTGAGTTAAAAAGGGAACTCCATCCATCCGGTTGGGTAAAAATAATCCATGCCAATGCAGCGATGTTACTTCATCAAGATTATTATGCACATAAATCAATGCCGTGTCGCCTTCTGTAAAAGTCAACGTAGGCATAGGGATTTGGCCGTTTACCGCAATAGCTCTTTTTGATTTTTTGCCATATGTTACCGTGGTATCGGCTATGTATAAATCGTAACGCACTGTACGGGGAGGTGTACTGCTGGTAATGGTTTTTATGGGCCCTAAATTTGCCTTTGCCTGTTTGATATTTTCCATATTAGGATTGTCATCTCCCATCTGCATTCCGGTCATGTCTTCCATATTGCCCGTCTTTTTAGCGTCCTCTTTCATTGGCATATCCATTCCATCATGCTTAGTAGGAGCTGTCTTGGGAGTTTCTTTTACCAGTTTCATTCCGCATTTAGGGCAATTGCCGGGTTTAGAAGCATGTATTTCAGGGTGCATTACACAGGTGTATGTTGCGGACTGCGCCTTTGCTGGCACCTTAGCAGGCATCTTCATTTTTGCCTCTTTTTGAGATACTGCTTTAGGGGCTGTAGCTTTAGGGTTTTCCTTAACCAGTTTCATTCCGCATTTAGGACAATTACCCGGCTTTGATGCATGAATTTCAGGATGCATTGGGCAGGTGTAGGTAACGGGCTGTTCTTTTTGCCCTGTAGGTGTGTTATGCCCTTGATGCTGAGCGAATGCTAATTGACCGAAACAAAGTATAAACACCACTATTAATATTCTCTTCATCATTTAATTTTTTAGTAAAAGACTGTCTCTCGTTTTTTTAACCCAATTCAGTAAAAGGGTTTTATCTTCTTTTGAAAGTTTCGCGTTTTTATGGATTAAGGTATAAGAAGGCAAAGGCATTGTTCCATCTTCTATGCTGCTGGCGATGGATTTTAATTTGCTTTGCCGCCTTCGTTTGGAATAATTCCCAAATTCATCGAAATTCAATTCTGCCTTCCCCTTTTTTATATGCGAGGCCAGCCACCAGCCACCCGGTTGGACGTTTACATACCAAGGGTAATTGGTGTTATTGCTGTGGCAATCATAACATGAAGTTTTTAAAACCGCTTCTACGTTCTCCGGCACCATGTAGAGCCTTGTTATGTCCGCATCCAAAACCTGTCGGTTTTGATTTCGGGCAGGTTGTACAAACTGAATGGCAATGATTATAACCGACAAGACTAACAATCCTATTTTAATCCGGCTCATTGTGGTTATTAATTTAATTCTTCTTTTACCGTACCGCAGGTAGGCATAGATTTTCCTAAATAAGGATTTTCGATGTCTTTAGTCTCGCTCAACCAATTAGCCCCTTTATTTTTATTGTACATAGGGCAATGGTCAACATACAATTTCTGTCCTGCACCAACTACTTTGACCAGTTCGTACGTTTCCTGACTTAATGTTTCAAAGTGCTCACGCTGATGTTCGATGTTACCTGCATTGGCCCCGATATGCTCTGCATGTTCTTTGGCATCATCTACTATATCATTATAGACTTTGGCCTGGTCAGCGGTTAAAGAAGCTTTATCAAAACTGTCAAATGCTTTTACCATTTCATTTCCGGCATCGGCAGCATCTTTATCGTTATCTTTTGTTAAAGCGTTTTTGATTTTCAAATAACTGTTTAATAAGTCTTTTATTGATGACCCTGTTTCTACAGATCCATCCTTTGTATCTAATCCCTCTGCCGTTGCAGGGGTAGTATTGTCAGCCGTTTGGTTTTTAGGTGTACCATTATTGCAGGCAGCGAAAAACATCGTAGAAAGAACTATGCTAAAAATTAGTGTTTTCATTATTTTAATTTTAAACTGTGAATTGAGAAGTGTTAAATTACCGGCAGCATTTTTTTATAAAAATGCTCTTAAAAATCCTTTTAAGGACTGCGATTATCTTAGCCATAATTGAAAAATTAAAGTGTAAAAACCATAGTCGCAGAACAACTATGGCACAAACAAATTACTGTTACTTTAAAGTTTCAACGACTTTCCCGCAGGTAAGCATGGAGCTACCGAAATAAGGATTTTTAATTGCTGTGCTGCTGCTGAGCCAGCTTGCCTTTTTCATGGGACAATAAGCCTTGTAGATAGGCTCTGTACTAAGCTCTGTTGTTTTGGCCAAAGCAAACATATGGTCTGAGAAACCGGTAAAATATTCCCGCTGTTTTTTGATGTCTTTTGTTTTTACAATATCACCTGCATCTTTTAACAAAGCGGTACGGCTTGCTTCGGGAAGGATTTTGTCGTCAATCGAGTTAGCAGTTTTTACAAACTCAGAAGCCTTTGCTGCCGCTGTACTGGCATTGCCGCTCACTAAAGCATCCTTAATAGCATAGTATTGAGTGAGTAATTGAGAGGACTGGGTATTATTTGTATTGTTTTGGGCAAAGCTATATTGACCAAATGCAGTTGCTATGAAAGCAACTAAGAAAAATATCTTTTTCATCTTTATTGATTTTAATGTTTTAAGCTAAATAATTACGGGCATGGATGTGCAACACCCATACCACAGGCAAAAAACATTAAATCAAATCTGGAAACTCTGAATAGCTACTCGTATGTCCGATATAGGTGGATGATGGGTTCGGACAAAAAATTTATTGTTGGGTATATGCGAATTTGATGCAAAAACATCAAAACGATAAAAAGAGGAAACAAATGCTGTGAAGAATACAGGGTGGATACTAAAATCGAAAGATTGCGGTGTTAGCTTATCAACCTTTGCAAATTTTGCTGCCTCGTCTGTGCAACAGTTGTCTTTAGTCTTTTTCGATGAATGGTGATCCTTAGCCAAACCATTCTGTTCGTCATGTAAATGTGCTTTAGAGTGCTGATGAGCAGGCGCATCCTTATGAGCCAAGACGGTTTTTTCTTCCTGATGATGTGAACCATTAAAACCCATATCTAACCCAACAGAGCAAGCAAAACCTACAACCGTATTTAAAGAAAATACGATCAATAGAAAAACTGCTTTTAGTTGTATGGATGGGTTTTTTTTCATTAATCAATACAAAAATAAAACTATTTATACAAATACCTGCATCTTTAGCAACAAAGGTACTTTTTTAAGTAGTCAGGAACTTACACAATTACGGCAAATTGTTATATAATTCCTGCCTGGAGTCTTCCAGGCAGGAAAATTAAATTAAGCTGCTGTAGCCATTTGTTCACAGGCGGCAGCACATTTGCGGCAAGCTTCTGCACATTCTTTGCAATGCTCCATACCCATTTGCGCATGTTTTTCGCATTCTTCGGCGCAGGCATTACAGACATCTGCACAAACCCGGCAAAGATGATTACTGTACTCACTCCCTAAACTCATTACCTCTGCTGCTGAACGGCAGATTGCTGCGCATTCCAGATCAAGTTGAATACATTTCGATAGCATTTTTACGTCTTCTTCTTTAAGACATTCGGTAGCACAATGGCTACAAGTTACTGCACATGCTACACAGACATCGATGCAATCTTTGAATTGTTGATGTGACATAATGTTACTTTTTTAGTTAGATGAATTATTGTTATTGTTATTTTCCGTCTGATAAAATCCATTGCTGCAATTCTTTGATCTCTTGATCCTGCGCTTCAATGATATTCTTTGCCATTGTTTTCATGGCATCCTCATGACCGTAGATTAATTCCAGTCTTGCATTTTCAATAGCACTTTGATGATGCTGTATCATGAGCATGGCAAAATCATGATCTATGTCTCCATTGATGATCTGGAGGTCAGTAACTTTTCCTGACCTTTCCATATTAGCCATTTGCTGCATACTGAATTCAGGGACATTTCCGTGTGGGGAATGGGAATTTAAGAAAGTGGTTAACTGTTCGATTTCTGCTGTTTGAGCGTCAATAATCATTTGTGCCATTTCCTTCATTTGTGCATCATCGCCACTTTTCAGTTCGGCATTAGACATGTCTATAGCTCCCTGGTGATGCATTCGCATCATCATCGCAAAATCATTATCAGGGTCATTTGTTTTTTGCATACCCATCATTGTATCCATCATATTATGCATAATGGACATCATCTGGTTATCATCATGTTTTTGGATTTTGATGGTATCATCATCTTTACTGCAAGAAGCAACTGAAATTGTAAAGAGAGAGATTGCTAAAAGTTTAATTGTATTTTTCATAATTGTAGTGTTTATTTAATTGTGAATGTTTACATATTCATTTTCATCAATGAAGGATATATTCTTAGGAAAACTTGTCCTGACATAGGATTTTTGCCATACAAATTGTCTAAACGGTTATCAGCATAGTAACCGATTAACTGGCCGCCTCCAGCTACACGGAACTTACCGATGGAAAACAGATCATAATTCAGTCCAAGTGTCAATGCGTTTACCGGAAATACAGAACGATCACCATACGTTACCGGGTTTAAATCCAACTCTTCAGCAGATTTTTGTGTCCATTCATAACGAGTATAAAGTGCCAGGCGTTGTAAACGCAAAGTAGCTTCAAGAAGTGCTGCATTTTCTCCATCAGCCCCCTTACTTTTATTTAATCCCCAAAGAGCCGTTGCGTTCAGCGATTTTTCTTCCCCAAATGACAGGCTATAAATAGCGGATGCTGTTGTACGGGTGATATCCTCCTCTGAGTGCAGGGCTTCCGGACTTTTGATCCAGCCTTGCGATACCTGAAGAGACCAGTTTTTAGATGGATTAAAAGATAACCGGCCACTGTAGGAATCAAACCGGGGCTTATCAAAATTATAACGGTTTTCATTGGGTTCCCTGCCGGTAAATGATGATGCTTCAATCTTGAACTTATCATACCTATAGCCAATAGTTGCTACGCCAAACGTAATATGTGTTCCGTCGTTCCAGTGATGGCTTATTGGCGCATCCGGGTTAGACAGGGCCGAAGGGCGGTGCATAAATGCCACTGATCCCAAAGCAGGTTCTCCCGGATAGCCGACATAGATAGACAGATCTGATTGTTTGGAAAAGGCATAAGTATAACCAACTGAAAGTTCAGAAAACAAGTCATGCGGATGCTGATGATCTACTAAAGGCTCGTTTTGCCAGCTTTCCCCTGATTGGAACAGCAGAGGATATCCGCCTCCACCTTCGGTTAACCGGTCTAAAGAAAGCATCGCACTGAAATGGAATAACCCTTTTTGTCCAACTTTTCGTTGACCCATTGCCATAAACCAGTTAGGCGCATCAAAGGCTTCATCGCCACGTGAGCCTTTGTTTCCTAAATCCTGCTTGGTATATCTGGGAGCAATATTACCATGAAACATGTACATCCATTTTTTGGAATGTACCATAATGCCATACATGGGTGATGCGTCCGGGAGCCATGCTGTTCCTGAACCATTTCGGCTCATAGGAAGGTTTAAAGAATAAGAATGACTCATTGGGGGTATATCTATGCCCATCATAGATGAATCCTGCATCATTCTCTTATTTTTAGTGCTATCTGTCATTCCTGGCATATGATGCTGAGCCCGGACCATAAGTGCATTACATATTAGCAATGTCACTATGACAACGAATTGTATTCTCATAGAAATGTATTTGTGTTACACATTATCTTGATTTTCCAACTCACAACAAACATGTGCCGTGGTAATAAAGATTCGCGTAGGATGTAAAACGATTATTAAATTCAAGCTCTTTGGGGCAATAGGAATTCATTGCTGAAAGAGGTTACAGCATTATGGCTTGAATCATATAAGAAGGGAACGAAATTTAATGGAAATATCTTTACCTGAAATTCCAGGGGGACCATGAATTTCAGGCCACGATTCTTCTAATGATATGTATTTATAATATGCAGCAAACTGGTAATTCGAATAGGTAAGTAACTCAGGAACAGCAGGAATTTTAATATCAAAGTTTACTTTAATATTTTCGGTAACTACATAATTTCCATGCTTATTACAACAGGAACAGTCCTTATCTCCATCGCAATCCTTGTCTTTGTCATTGTGAGCACTTTTTTCATTGTCTTTATGAGGCTGATCGTGATGCGCTATTTGAACCTTACCAAGTAAATAATCACCTGCACAATGAACAATACACACAAACATACCTGTTGCTATCAACAGATAAAGTGCGGCAATACTCACTATGGCTGTATTTCTCAATTGCATCTTGGTGGATCATTAAGACTACAGTTCTTAAAGATATTTGTTCATGTTTTCTAATCTTCAATAATTATGCCCTTATAACAGACTGAACCACACCAATTCAGACATCAGCTAATTCTTCCTTTCACAGCTATATATAGGGATTTAAAGAGTTTATCGCATTAATTATATGCAAAGTTAGGCACAGGGCTGCTGGAGCGCCCAAAAACTTCCGGCATAAACACATGCCCCTCGCACATATCCCTCATTTATTCCTTTGCTTTTTGGACTTGATTGCCCTGTGCCTGAAAACGCACCATAATTAATTTTTAAACTTTTAAATGATTGAATTATGGAAAGCGTAATGAGTGTTTCAGAAATGTACAATGTTGCAGAAATTGAACTGGTTTACAAAACTAAAATTAAAGCATCGCAACGTCCCAAAGTAACATCTTCCAAAGAAGTATATAATGTTTTGCTGCAAAGCTGGGATGAAAATAAAATCGAATTTGTGGAGCAGTTTAAAATATTGCTATTAAACAGATGTGGAAGAATTTTAGGCATAGTTGAGGTTTCAACCGGTGGCATCGCAGGGACTGTTGCTGACCCGAAAGTGATTTTCTCAGCGGCCTTAAAAGCGAATGCAAGTTCTCTGATCCTGGCACATAATCATCCTTCTGGAAATATCAAACCAAGTGAAGCTGATAAGTACTTGACCAGAAAGATAAAGGAAGTAGGCAAGCTACTGGACATTTCGGTACTTGATCATATCATTGTAACTACAGAAGGATATTGCTCATTAGCAGATGAAGGGGAGATGTAAACTCCCTTTTTTCTCAAAATCATTTCTAAAAAAAGAGATTATTCGTAATTTTATAATAACTAATTTTTTATTGCTATGAAGAATGTACTATTTGTCTTTTTTGCCGCATGTATCCTAATGACAGCTTGCTCCAATGATAATAAAGATTTAAGCAGAGACGAAGCTATGAATCTCATCAAACAGGAAACCGCATACCCTAAGGTTGTTGAGTATGACCTGTTTTGCGGAGATCCCGAATTTGCAAAAAAAGTGCTTGATGCCGGCTTGGAAACACAGGGCCTCTTGACTGTGCAACGTACTCAGAAATTAAGTGATGTAGGGAAGCCTATTATCCAGCTTTCTGGCAAAGCCGAGCCTTATCTATTACCAACTCCCGAAAAGGACAAATCAATAAATATACAAAAGGTGAAATTGGCTGAAGAAGAACTGAAAGAAGTTACCGGTATAAAAATGACCGAGGACGGAAAAGGTGCGGTTGCAGAGTACACTACAACATACAAAAACGTTACTCCATTCTCCGCCTTAGTCAATACCGATTTTCAAAAAGAAAATATCCATCAGGCTACTTTTGCTCTGTATGATGATGGCTGGAGATTGGAAAAAAAACAATGAATTTGATTTATCGATCTCCTGAAATGGTCGCTTCTTTAAAGCTAATATTTCCCCTATTATTTAGCCCGATCTTAATCTCGTAAAAGACCGGAATTGGACAAACTTTGAAGTCTATATCACATCCTTCTAATTGGTATAGTTCATCGGATTTTCTGCGATACACGGTTAATTGAAATTTGATACCGGTATCCTGCTGAGTAAAGTAACAGCAGATGCCCGCTATTTTCCTCGCCCAGATTTTGAAATCCAGTTTAGCATAATACCTTCCTAAAGGTATTTGATCTGTTTGATAAGGATATAGTTTCGGCTCATATCCTTTTACCAATGCCTGGTTCCAGGACAATACATTACTTTCCATACGTTCATATCTTCAAGAGGCAACTGCAAAACTGCTCATTTTATTCCCTTATGTTTAACTGAAATAGTACATTTGTACAAAATATTCTTGAAGCGTTTTTGCTTTAAGTCCGGCACTGAAACTTAGGAATTTCACCAACAGCAGGACATAAGTGAAGAACGCTCATGCTATAGCGTGGGCGCACTTATTGTTGTTGGGTTTCCTAAGACCTCAGTGCTGTAAGTTGTTGCCTGCGCTTATTTTTGCAGGCGACAACGGTCAATGTCTAATCTAAAATAATATGTTATGACCGCAAACAGCCAATATCCAGGATTTGATTATCCAGCTCAAAATCTATCTAAATTTTTAGGCGTTCTTGATTTCTTTACCATTATGCTAAAAGATGGAAGTATTATCCACTTTAAACCAGATGATGCTAATTCTTTTCGCCACTGGCTGCTATTGAATAAAGTGATAGATATGAGAACTGAGAAAGGTTGGGTCACATCATAAATAATGATCAATATTATTTTCCACTGCCTAAAGAAGTCAATTTTTCACTAAGCTCTATCAGTCCCGCTTTTTGCAGACAATCACCAGCCAACGCTTTCAGCTCTTGTAAGGTTTCCTGAGGAACACTGTTCAACAAGTTCGATGATTTATCATCATTTTCCACTGCCAGTCCACGTTCTATAACACTGTTTAGAAGCAATACATTTTTGCGTGAGATTCTTAAATCAATCTTCACTGTTTCGTTCATGCCAGGGATACTCAGAATGGTATCATAAACCTTGGCCACATCATTTGTTGTTAACATAATCACACGTTTTATTTTTTAAAATCTTGAAGTACAAAAATAATAAGTACATCGTTTAACATCCTCATCAAAATATGATGAGGATAGGTATAATCCATAACACCTGTTTAACTTTACTTCATCAAACTGAATAGTGAAGTTGAAAATGTGTAGTTATGGATTTCAGAAAGCAAAGGCTTTCCATCGAGGAAGGCAAGGAAATGGACATGGTTAATTACTTGTCCTTATTAGGCCATGAGCCTTCAAAAATCAGGAATAGCGATTATTGGTATCTGTCTCCTTTGCGGAAAGAAAAGACAGCTTCTTTTAAGATTAATCGTAAGCTGAACAGATGGTACGATCATGGCCTGGCAAAAGGTGGTAATCTTATTGATTTCGGTATCGAATACCATCGCTGTACTATCGGTGAATTACTGGACAAGATTAGTGTTAATTTTTCCCTTCAGCAGCCTGTTATTTATCCTACCAAAGTGGAGAACGCATCCGATCATAAAATCAAAGTGTTGGGAGATTTCTCGCTTACTTCTTACCCGTTATTACGCTACCTCAAGCAAAGACTTATCCCCATTGAAATTGCCGAGAAATACTGCCGGGAAATCAGGTATCAGCTAAACGGTAAAACGTATTATGGCATAGGGTTTAAAAATGATGCGGGCGGTTTTGAAATACGGAACCCATATTTTAAGGCGAGCAGCTCGCCTAAAGATATTACCACCTATAAAAACGGAGCTAAGGAGGCCATCGTTTTTGAGGGCTTTACAGATTTTTTATCTTTCATGGCCATCCATAAACACCTTCCATCAAACAGCCATGATTTTGTAGTTTTAAATTCTGTTTCCTTTTTTGAAAAAGCCCGCCTGTTTATGGAAGAGCATGAAGTTATCCGGCTTTATCTGGACAGGGATGCTACCGGACGAAATTACAGTCAGCTTGCACTTTCCATTAGTGATAAATATTCAGATGAAAGCAGTCTTTACAAAAATCATAAAGACCTTAACGACTGGATAGTGAATTTCGGCAAGCCATCCAAAAGTATTTAGGAGGTGGTTACGCTGATATAATCGTGGCCTTATAGGTATATCAGCAACGCTGTAGCTTCTTGCCGCCTTAAAGGATGTCTTCAACTGCTTCTAAGGTCATAAAATCTTATAGAAGGCTGTCAGATTGTAACGTTCCTGCAATCGGCCAGATGAACGGTTGTTAAACAACCGGATCTGGCTGCCCTTTACTCGGAACTCGTGGGCAGGGCTACTAAAATGTGAAAATGAGTTTGAAAACGTGAAAATGAAAAGTGATGGAAAGAGAAAATTCAAACAGGACACGCATCATCGGGCTGCGCTTAACTCCCGTTGAGTATGCCAAAATCGAAAAGAAATGGAAGGCTTCTACCTGCCGTAAGCTAAGCGAGTATGTACGCCGCAGTGTATTTGAAAAGCCTATTGTTACAACATACCGCAACAGCTCGCAGGATGACTTAATGGCAGAACTTACACGCCTTCGCAGCGAACTTAACGCAGTTGGAAACAATTTCAACCAAGCGGTTAAAAAACTGCATACACTCAGCCAAATTGCTGAATTTAAGAGTTGGCTGATTGCTTATGAAGTGGAGAGAAAAATCCTGAATAACAAGGTGGATGAGGTTAGGAATAACATCAAAAAAATGTTGGAAATATGGTTGCAGTGATCAAGGCCGGACATTCCATGCACCGCATTTTCAACTACAATGAGAACAAAGTAAAAGAAGGCGTTGCAGAGTGCATCGGCGCAGAGAATTATCCGCTGAATGCAGGTGAAATGAGTCTTAGCATAAAGCTCAATTACCTGCTGAAGCGCATGGCACTTAATGAAAATGTGAAGCGTAACAGCGTACATATTTCGCTCAATTTCGATCCTTCGGAAATCGGTTTGCCGAAGGAAAAATTAACAGAGATTGCTAAAACTTATATGCAAAAATTAGGCTTTGGCGACCAGCCATATTTGGTTTACCAGCACCGCGATGCGGGGCATCCCCACATCCATTTAGTAACCACGAACATACAAGCCGACGGAAGGCGTATAGACCTTCATCATTTAGGCATCCGCAAGTCGGAACCGGCAAGGAAGGAAATTGAAAAGCAATTTGGATTAGTGGTTGCGCAGGGCAGGCAAACAAAGCAACCATACGAGTTGGAACCAATCGTAATGAGTAAGATCCACTATGGGAAATTACAGTCGAAAAAGGCCATCAGGAATGTGCTGGAAGGTGTCTTAAATACCTACAAATTTACCAGCCTGCCAGAGCTTAATGCTGTGCTTCGCCAATACAACGTAATGGCTGACCGGGGGAGTGAAAATTCGAGGATTTTTAAAGGTGGAGGGTTAGTATATCGCATTCTGGATGACATCGGAAATCCCATCGGCGTACCCATAAAAGCGAGCGACTTTTACAACAAACCAACCCTTAAATTTTTGGAAGATAAATGTGGCCCTAACCATGCAAAACGAATACCCTTTAAAGTCCGCGTGAAAAACGAAATAGACAAGGCCCTCATCGGCAAGCCGCCAACACTTGATGAATTGATGAAAAAACTGGAAAGGCAAGGGATACATACTGCCCTGCGCAAAAGTGATAGCGGTTTATTATACGGGATAACTTACGTAGATCATCAGACTAAATGTGTTTTCAACGGCAGCGTTTTAGGCAAGCAGTATAGTGCCAAAGCCATTCAGGAAAGATGCCAAGCCACAGAAACAATCCATCCTGCTTTGCTACCACAAGTAAAGTTAAAACCGGCTGAAACAGGGCCGCTTTCACAGGCTAAAACACCACCCATGCCGGGAACCTACCACGAGCCGAATAACACTCCGGTTACAGCAGATAGAACAAGCCTTTTGGACGTCCTGATGCAACCTGAGCAAATGGCGGATTATGTACCCGGCCAATTAAAGAAAAAGGGTAAAAAGAAGAAAAAGAAAAGTAATATTTCAAATAATCAATAAAACTTACGACTATGGCTATGCAGACAGGTGAAAACGAACAGGCGCTGAGGAAAATTCTGGATATGACCAGGCTGATCAGCATCGTAATTTTAGTGTTGCATTTTTATTACTACTGCTATGAGGCATTTCAAGCTTGGGGGCTTAGCAGTACGTTTAGCGACCGAATTTTAAACAATATCTACAGGACTGGACTATTCAGCTATTTTGTAAAAAGCAAACTCATTGCTTTAGGTTTCTTAACGATTTCGCTACTTGGGGCCAAAGGCCGTAAAGATGAAAAGCTGAGTTATAAAACAGCATTCGCCTATATCATTACAGGCTTGCTTCTTTACTTTTCAAGTTATCTTTCGATGCTGCTGAGAATGCCTGTGCAGGAGAAAGCAGCTATTTATATTGGCATTACTGCTATCGGTTTTCTATTAGTCCTTTCAGGGAGTACTTTGCTTTCCCGCATCATTAAAAACAGGCTCAATAATAAGGACATTTTCAATAAAGAAAACGAAACTTTTCCACAGGAGGAACGCCTGCTGGAAAATGAGTACTCGATCAATTTGCCGGCTCGTTACCAGCTAAAGAATAAGGTACGCAATAGCTGGATCAATATCATTAACCCCTTCCGTTCCATAATGGTTTTGGGAACACCGGGTTCGGGCAAATCCTACTTCGTCATTCGCCATGTGATCACGCAGCATATCCGTAAGGGATTTACCATGTTCGTGTACGATTTCAAGTTTGACGACCTTTCTAAAATTGCCTACAACACTTGGCTGAAGAACAGGCACCGGTACCCCAAACCACCTGCTTTTTATGTGATCAACTTTGACGACCTGACCCGCAGCCACCGGTGTAATCCCTTGGAGCCTTCTGCGATGACCGATATTACCGATGCTGCTGAAAGCGCCCGCACCATCCTGATGGGTTTGAACAGGGAATGGATCAAACGCCAGGGCGACTTCTTTGTGGAATCGCCAATCAACTTTCTGTCTGCGGTAATATGGTATCTAAAGAAATACAAGGACGGCGAATTTTGCACCCTGCCCCATGTTATCGAGCTGATGCAGGCGGACTACGATAGTTTGTTTACCCTCCTCAGGACAGAAAAGGAAATTGAAGTGCTGATCAACCCTTTTGTGAACGCTTATCTAAATGATGTGATGGAACAGCTGGAAGGCCAGATAGCAGCCGCAAAGGTAGCCATGGCGAGGCTTTCTTCCCCGCAATTGTATTACGTTTTATCGGGCAATGACTTCAATCTTGACATTAATAACCCGGACGATCCGAAGATCGTTTGCATGGGGAACAACCCGCAAAAGATTCAGATCTATGGGGCAGTTCTCTCCTTGTATGTAACCCGTTTGGTAAAACAAGTAAATAAGAAGGGGAAATTGAAAAGCAGTCTCATTTTCGATGAGTTTCCTACTATTTATCTGAACAATATGGATAGCCTAATAGCCACTGCAAGGAGTAACAAAGTTTCCACCTGTTTAGGCATCCAGGATTTCAGCCAGCTACGCAAAGATTATGGCCGTGAACAGGCCGATGTAATCATGAATATTACCGGCAATATTGTTTCCGGACAGGTAACAGGTGATACCGCCAAACAGCTTTCCGAACGCTTCGGAAAGATCATGCAAGACAGGGAAAGTTATTCCATTAACAGCGGCGACACTTCCATCAGTCGCTCCAAACAACTGGAAGCCGCTATACCACCCTCAAAAATATCCGGTTTAAGTTCCGGGGAATTTGTGGGTATGATAGCTGACGATCCGGATAATAAAATAGAGCTGAAATCTTTCCATTGTGAAATTATAAATGACCATGAAGCACTAAAAAGAGAGGAAGAAAACTATAAAAATATAGAGGTAATCCGTAAGCTCGACAATAGCATGGTACAACGCAATTATTTACAGATTAAGCAAGACATCCAGGACATTATACAGTCTGAAATGGAACGGTTGCTGAATGATCCGGGGCAGGCACATCTGGTCATTAATAAGGGTTAAATGTTTGCCCTTATAACCAGCCAACAAGGAATAGGCAAAACATCGGTTAACTGCTTCTTCATATATTCTTATCCATTATTAGGGAAAAGTACTTTTTTCAGTTTCTCTGCGGCCTGTTGATGTTTGGTTTCATCCATTCTGGAAAGGTTCAATAACTTCCATTGTACCGAAGGAAGCCTGGAAACTTCTTCCATTTTGGGTAGTCCCAATAAATCCCACTGTGGCCGTCTTTCTTTGAAGGATTGCAAAAAATTCCGTTCGTCATCGGTCATGTTTTGATGGATAATGGCGATTAAATCTTCCCGTGTTTGTTCCAATTCCTCTACCGGAATATCTACTTCTGCCATCTGTGTGAATTCCGTTGCGTAAATCTCGCGGATGTCTTTGCGGTGCGGAGCCAACAATTCGGACATAGGACGTTGGTGGCTGATTAAAAATACCAGAAATGTCTTCCGTAAATCTTCTGTAAAGCCTTCATTTTCCAGCAGGAATTTTACGTCAAAGAGGTCGCGTGGGTGCTGGCGGTCTAAGGCCGCACAGATTTTGCCTGCATATAAATCCGGCAGTGAAGCCACTTGTATTTCCGCATAGCCAAATTCCTTTTCCACTAATTCGTTCACTTCCATGCGCACTTCGGGAAATACCGTTCCCCTGATCACAGGGGACAGCTCTACTTTGACACGTATGTCCTCTACCTGGAGTATCAATCGGAGTGCATTGCTCTGTTCATGCGTATTCTGTATATGGATGCCAGGAATAGTCTTCCTGATCAGTTCGCTCAGCCGGGACAAGGCCGCCCGGATATTGACCAGCGCTTCCTCACGGTCTTCTGAAGGCAGGTATAACAGGTCAATATCCACCGAAAGACGTGGCAATGACCGGTAAAATAAATTGATGGCCGTTCCTCCTTTCAGTGCAAAGCATTTCTCGGTGTCTAATAACGGAAGTATGCGCACAAGTAATTGCACCTGACGGTAATATATGCTGTCTCTCTTCATGTTTTAATGTTGGAAATCTTTAGGTACGGTTATTTTATAGGTTTTGTCCAGTTCGCCACCCTTCACAATCATTCGGTTGCCAGACCCCAGGTTTATACTTTCCTGTTTTAGTTTGCTATACCAGGCATAATTGTGTTTAGAACCGAACCAGAGGAAAAGCCGTTTTACCTTTACATTGGTGCAATGTTCCAAGAGTTTTTGCAAGGTCCGGGGCGATAACGTAGTCATACCCTGTATCAATTGATCGGCATGCTCAAACGATATTTTTTCGGGCACTTCATTCAACATTTCAAGACAAGCTTTTTCCGGGCAGGATATTTTCAGTTCTGCCATTCCTTCTTTCCAGGGTACAGTGGCTGTATAATCATTAGCTATTGCCGGTGTCATATCTTCAAAAAGTTCCTTTCTTGAATGGCGGATAATGACCGTGTTTTCTGATACCTCATTTACCCAGGCGGGCAATTTGTCGTTGCCATAAACCTGTATTATCTCTTTCTTTGACGTTGGTAAATAATGCGAAAAGCCTTTTAATTCCAGTGCCGACAGTCCGCCCACGACAAAATCCGTCTTCATAATGAATTGCAGGACATGGACAATACTTTGCCAGGATAGCCGCACACTTCCCCTGGCATAAATGCCTTTCTGCAAGAGTTTTAATTGTTCGCTCTTGATCAGGTTGTCAATTGCATGTTTATTCAGCCCTGCCTGCTCCATCAGCCATTTCCTGGTAGCGATCACTCCTTCAGGAAGAAGCTGTTCCAGCATTTTACGTCTCTCAGGATTGAGTGCCATGTTTACATTATTTGTATTAGACGGCGTTTATCGCCGTCAGAACAAAGATACATAAACTAATTTATAAAAATGTCAAATTACGGCGTTAATCGCCGTCAAGGGGATATAGTGTAAATTGAAAAGGACTTTGAATGAAATAATTTTATTCTTTGGGCATGTCCCTTCGGACCGGGTCATTCCAGGGTTCGCTTCGCTTCCGTGTGATCACACCGGCTCGTTTCTCGCCGCCTTCCATCCCCCTCATGCTTTATTATTTAAGTCACTTCCATGCCTCATGACAAGGGATGACGGCCAGCCTGCTCCGCATTTTCCAATGCGAAACGGATAAAAAGGCAGCTAATGTATTGCGGGCAAAGCTGGCTGGAAAACCAAAAGACTACGGCATAATGGCTTTGCTCGTTCCTCACAAATCCACCCTTCGGGACTTATTCCGTTTCCTTTTGGTTTTCCGCTTTACCCGCACTGTTTACCTGCTTTCTTTTTTTCCGTTTTTTCTTTTGGAAAAATGCTCTTTGGGGCAGACGGCGTGAAAAAAGATGAATGAACAAAATGGTTTAACAATTAAAATTCAAACGTTATGAACATTATCGGAAGACTGACAAGGGATGCGGAAATCAGCACCCTGCCGAGCGACAAACAAGTGGTTAACTTTTCTATTGCGGTCAATGATGGCTACCGCAACAAACAGGGCGAACAGGTGGAACTAACCGAATACTTCAACTGCGCCTACTGGATTTCAACGAACGTGGCAAAGGCACTGACCAAAGGTACATTGGTGGAGCTTAGGGGGCGGGTAAGTGCAAGGGCATGGATTGGGGGCGATGGAGAAGCGCATGCAGCACTCAATTTCCATACTTCACAAATTAAACTGTACGGAGGTGGCAGGAGAACGGAAACCGTAGCAGACGATAGGGAAGACAATACCGTGGCATCCGCTAACAAACGCAAAAGCGGTAATACAGCAGAAAAAGACGACCTGCCTTTCTAAACAATCATTTTTCATTTATCAATTTTTAAAAATTATAATCATGGCACATAATCTCAATTTCAACGAACGTACAGGCAAATACAGTTTCTTTAGCGTACAACACAAGGCATGGCATAATTTAGGGCAGGTAGTAGAGCAATATCCCACCAGTGCCGAAGCAGTTAAATGCGCAGGGCTTGACTTCGAGGTCATCAAATCACCGCTGTACACGCATGGTACAGGGGTAACCATTGGCAACGATGGTGAAATAAAAGAGGGTGGTAATATTTTACTGCCCGAAAACTTCGCCACCATGCGCACCGATACCAATCAGGTTTTCGGGGTAGTGGGCAAGGATTACCAAATTGTACAAAATGCAGATGCCTTCGCTTTTTTCGATGCGATTGTAGGCGGTGGCGAAGGCATACTGTATGAAACCGCAGGGGCATTGGGTAATGGGGAACGCATATTTATAACCGCCAAACTACCCGATTATATTCGTGTGGGCAATGGTGATGACGTAACCGAAAAATACATTTTCCTGACCACCTCTCACGATGGAACAGGCAGCATAACCGCAGCCTTTACACCCATAAGGATAGTTTGCCAGAACACGCTGAATGCATCGCTTCGTAATATGTCCAACGTGGTGCGCATTCGTCATACATCAGGTGCAAAACAGCGTTTGGAAGAGGCGCACAAAGTAATGGGACTGGCTAACCAGTTAAGTACCAAACTGGAAGAAATATTCAACCAATGGGCAAAGGTACGTATCACTGATACGGAAGTGAAAAAGCTTATTCAACTGGCACTATGCCCGAATAAGGAAACATTTGCAGCACTTAAAAAAGGTGCAGAAGATGAATTGTCTACCGTGTTCAAAAACACCGTTAACGATGCCTTTGCCTATGCAATGATAGCGGATACACAACAAATGGATACTACCAAAGGAACAGTGTTCGGAGCGTATAACGGCATCACGGGCTATTATCAGAATGTCCGCAATTACAAAGATGATGAAGCCAAACTGCAATCTATCGTGATGGGCGGTACGGCACAACTAAAAGCACAGTCAGCCTTTAACCTCTGCAATGAATTTGCTATGAACGGGGCTGACGCATTTGCACTGAACTAAGACAGCAGGGCGGGCAGTAGTCCTGCCTGCCCTCATTTATTTACTCAAAAAAATGGATGATGAAACCTTTAGAGAAATTGATAAACGTAGAGAAAGCCAAGTTGCTGCATGAACTGTTCCCGCAGGAAATACCTGCTTTACTGGAATATGCCGGCAATTTATGTGCAACCATAAAAGAGGATGAGCATTTACATGGGAAGTGGGAAAATGGTTTGCTGACCATTGAGGCATGGCTGTCCTTTGTGGACGAAGTGGAAAAAAAAATTAAGCGATACGGCAATTACCTGCATACACATAGCCGAGTATTTGCCGACCAGTTGTTTGATGGCTACCTCGCATTATACATGGTGCATTGCCTGACTTTATATACCACCACACGCAAGCACAGCAATCACAAATTCGTACTGGCAGTAGATTTATTGTTCAACCCTTAAACGTGAATTTATGGAGGCATTAATAAAACTATTGCAAGGCATTTCTTACCCAACCCTGTTTTTTGCAGGGTTGGGCATCAGGCTCATCGTCGGTATGCGACAGTTTAACCGCAGAGGCTTAGGAGGATTGCAGCATTTCAGCAACTATTTCATCGGGCTGATTACCCTTTCCATAGAATGGATACTGAAATGGGTAGCCTTTTTTGTGATGCTTTGGGGTGTATGGGGCTTGCTTTTTAAGTAGGACGGTGTGGAACAAAACGGTAGTAGGACTATACAGAATATTTGAAAAATAAATTATTTAAAAGATGGAAACGACAAATTTTTTTAGCGAAGTAGCGGCATTGAATATTACAGGCGACCTGCAATTGACTATACGCAAAGGAGCAGAAAACAATTGGATAGTATCGGTTATGCTCAATAATGAACAATGTGGAGATGATGCAAGAAAACTAATTCCGCCCCTTAATCTAAAGGGAACGGTAAACGAATTGGACGAGGGATTTTTTGAAAGGATAACCACGCCTTTGCAATCCGCTTCAGGCTTATTAGATAATATGGAAGCCTTTATGAAGCAATTGGAAGAAGCCAAAACACAATCGGCTATGGAAAAGGAGAAAGCCGACAAAGAAAAAAAGGCTAAGGAAGAAAAGGAAAAGAAATTTAAGGAAGCTATGGCTAAAGTGGACGAACTGGAGAAAGAGGGCAATTACAGGGATGCCTGGATGAAAGTACCCGACCCTGCACAATTCCCCGAACAGGCAGAAGTAATACGCAAGCGCAAGACTGCATTGTCAGCCAAGTTTGCGCCCGACTTGTTCGGCGCACCTGAAACAGGGGTAGAGACAACAGAACCACAGGAAGAAAATACGCTTTTCCATGAAGGCCCCGACAATGAGAAAAATCTCGATGAAGTGGAGGATAATTGGGAAGACGATAGCGAAACAGAATAATTTACCAACATCAAAAAACAACAACCATGTTATTAGCAACACAATTAGAACGAGTGTTCTTACTGAAAGATAAAGGGCAGGAAATCAAATTGACCGACCCCGAACCCAAATGGAGTGTTGAGGCGGTATTGAATTTTTATGCCAATACATATCCCATATTAACAACGGCAAAAGTATCTGCACCTGTTATTCGTGATGATACCGTACAGTACAGATTTGAGAGCGTAATGGGAACAAAAGGTTAATCAAAATTAAAAGAAATGAACGATGCAACGCAATATTATATCCGGGATTATCCGCAAACCGCAACAGCCAAAACAACGGGAACTGCACCAACAGTTGGGCGAGTTTGCCAATTGGATGCAAAGACCCAAAGAGGCAAACGAAATCCGAAAGGACAAACGGAAGTCCGTACCCCTTTCGATGTTGCCAATAATTTTCTAAAGTCTACGTTCCTGCCAAAACTAAAAACGGCGCATTCTGCACAGGCTTGTACAGAAAATGAAAAAACGGAAAGGGATTTTTACCATTCCCTTTCCCTACTGGCGGAAGATTACGGATTTAAGCCAATGCAGACAAAAAGCTATGGTTATCCGTACAATATCAGTTTGGCATTATGGGATACACAGGAGAAGTTAAAACAAATAGTTTACAATTGGAACAGTTTACAATTTGTACAGGACAGGAAAAAAGCCTTTTTTATCAGCGAAGAACGGTACAGCGCAGGGGCTACGCTTTATTACATCCCCGTTATACCACTCTTTGAAATGCTGAATGACCCAATGCGTAAAAAGACCGCCCAATTGCTTGTGTCAGTTTGCAGTTACCTGTACCATATTGTGAGTATTCCGTATTACCGGCAGGAAAACAGCTACCTCTATTGGATGTACGAAATGCTAACCGATTGGGTGGAGCAAGACGAGGAAACCAGCGAAACAGAACTATATAAAAATGAGTTACGGCAAGCCGAATGGGTTGGTGAGCGTGTCGAACAAAAACTGTTTAACCGTACCAATTTAAGTTTTTTTGAACAGCGTGTAAAGATATTTAAGCCGACAGATGAGTTTGATAAGGAATGTTTGCAGTTAGCTTGCGATGCGCTTGCACTTTACGTGGAATATCCTCATACGAATATCTTTCGTAATGCTCCTAAAACTGATGAGGGCCCTGACGATGAGTGCGAAGACTATGACCGGGAAACTATTGGTATGGAAAAGTACATATCCTTCATGGCGAATGGAAAAGGCTGGCTATATGAAAGCCTTTCGGATAGTATTAACAACGAGTTTAACGAATATGGCAATCTGGAAGAACCGACCATCCGCAAATGTTTTGACGGAAACCCGATAACACGTAACAACCTCGATTTTGAAGCCCGACTGTTTACTTTATTGGAAGATATATGCTACTTACTAAACAACTATAAAGCGACAAGACGATGAATAATACAACAGACATAACCAATGATTTTGGAATGCTTTACCATCCCAAATCGGCTTTGGTGTTCTATGAAACCAAAGGCACAAACACGGATATGTATGTAGAGCATTTTGACATGGACAGAAACGGCAACCCAATCAATGCCCACCCTTTGACCGTGAGGGAAGCACAGCTATTGGCAAAGGCATTGAATACAGGAAAGGAAAAGAACAAAGCTTTTTTAAAACCAAGGGGAATTTTGCCAACCAATATACTGGTTATCAATCCAAGCGACAACGGTACGGTATTATGGTACACCAAAGCACAGCAACGTCCGTTATTCTTTGTCAAAGATTTGGAAATACTCAATGGGAAGGCATATGTACCGCCCATGATTTGGTTTGCCAGTAAAAACAGCATTTTTGTTTTTGCCCTTAGTTCAGACAGGCGACCACATGAAAAGACGCCGTTGTTCCATGCTCCATTTTTCAATGTATATGAAAACGGAAATGTATGCATGGGAACAGTAAATGTGAATATCAAAAAATCGACATCGCTGGAAGAATTTATCGAAGCATGGGAAAACTATTTTTTTAACAGCTATTTCAGCCATCTGATGCAGAACCACAACCCGGTTAAAGGGAATTGTGTAAGCCTTTGGAAAGAGCTTATTAAAACAGGCAATGCCTTTCCTAAAGAGGTTTTGAAAAAGAATAACAGGACACTTAAAAACTTATTATGATGAACACGGAAAAAACGAAAGTCCATTTTACGGATAACTCCCTGATAAATGCCACCAATCCAATACAAGTAAACGTTTTTGGTGCAGGTGGTACAGGTTCAAAGGTTTTGACTGCTTTAATTGAGATGGAGCACAGTCTGGTCGAATTGGGACACGCAGGATTATCCGTTCGTCTTTGGGATGATGATAGGGTAACTGAACCAAATTTAGGTAGACAACGTTTTGCAGCATGTGAAATAGGACTGTACAAGTCCTTAGCCTTGATAAACCGTTCCAATAGATGGGAAGGGACAAACTGGAAAGCCGAAACAGTAAAATTCGGAAAAGACCATTTGGGGAGATTGCCCCAATACGCACCTGCAAGCATTTATATCTCTTGCGTAGACAGCGTACAAGCAAGGTTTGAAATTGCAGGGATTTTAAAAGCGTTGAGCAATAGCAGGAATTACGGTAATGAACCTAAGTATTGGCTTGATTTCGGCAACAGCCAGCATACAGGACAGGTTATATTATCTACTATTGGAAAGATAAGCCAACCCAAATCTGAAATGTACGAAACGGTGGCAAGCCTGCCATTTGTTACAGATGAATTTGGCGATTTATTGAAACACTCCGAAGCAACGGACGACACGCCAAGTTGCAGTTTAGCAGAAGCACTGGAAAAACAGGACTTGTATATTAATTCCTCACTGACCCAAATGGGTTGCTCCTTATTGTGGAGCTTATTCCGTAACGGATTGACCCAATATAGGGGCTTTTTCCACAACCTTAAGGACTTTAATACCCACCCAATTAAGGTCGCCTGAAACCCTTCCCGGGCGGCGCATGGGCATTCCTTTCCCCGTAGGCGGAAAGCCCATGCGCTGGAAGCGGTGCAGCCACTTGTCCCAAACCGGGTTCCCCAGTCACATCCCCGATATCTCCGCTTTGGGACAACAGGCTGCGGCATAATTGATATATTTATTATCTGATTTTTCATCCAGAGTGACTTGTAAGCAATTTTCCGTTGATAATGAATAGTTAAGCAATTTTCAAACTATCTAAAAATGTCAAAAATGGAATTAGGGGTTCGATTGTGACCCCGCCCAGTCCGCAAATGCCACTTCAATGTGGCATTTTGCATTTTAGGACTTTTCTAGTTTGATTTGATAAACGGAATAGTAAGTTTTTGATCGTTATTCCTGATTTCTACATAATAAATGCCAGCAGCAAATGAACCCGTATTTACCTGATAAGTATTGCTTATTGTTGTTCCTTGGGTGATGGTTTTACCCGATGTATTAAAAATGGTTATTTGCTGATTAATTCCATTGTTCAATCCTTGAATGGTAAGTGTGTTTTTTACAGGATTGGGGAAAACCCTAATGGCAGTTGAGGTACTTGGAACTTGGCTTATATAACCAACCCCTTTAACAAACAAAGGCGTTTCGGTGGCAGTTACAATTACTTTTCCGTTATTCGTTTTCAACTTATTCAATTGCATATTCTCCATCCCAGCAACGGGGCTATACAAGTAAGCGGAGTCTGCATTGTCCAAATCAAGGGTGTACAACCCAGTTCTTCCTTTCTCATCTGGTATATATACTACATACATTTTACTGGTATCATTCAATACATATTCATCTACCAAGGGATCGGCATTTAAGGTTTTATTGAAATAGTAAGCGCCAAATAATTTGTTTGTTTGTTTCACGAAATCCGCAGCTGGTCTTGGGTTTAGTTTGTCTCCATATAAGCCACTGGTTGCATACAATTGCTCAGAATCTGGAGTGTCATCTTCCAATTGATAAAAAAATTGTTTCATGATACCATTTCTGGAATATAAAAGTGCGGTTCTTAATATCCAATCAGCTTGTGTTTGTAATACCGACTTATTTCCAATTGGAATGGCTTTGTTGGGGCTTTTTTGATTGATATCAAATCCAGTTTCGGTTACCCATACAGGCATATTATTCAAATAGACAGCGGACGATTGAATAAAAGCTTTTGCTATGGAATCTGCATTGGTATTATTAGACTTTAATTCTGGCGCAATGGCTCTATTTAAGTTGCTGCTATTGGTGTACAAATGATAATTAATGATATCCCAACAAATATTTACTGATCCATCTGGTTTAAATCCTCTGAATTCTTTGCACCAATCAATCATTCCCCTGAAATAATCGGTAGTGGCCAACGCAACTCCTGCCATTACAACTTTCATACTGCTGTCTGCATTTTTTACGCCAACACCTGACCCTAACGTGTTTTTGTGACCATCGTAAAAGGCCGATAAATTCGCTGCATATTCTCTACCGGTTTGATATGCTTTTCTGCCCTTCCACCATTTATCTCTTTCATTCTCACATTCAATGAATTCTATTAAACCAAGCCCCACTTTTACCTGATTGATTTCATCACCCGTCCAACGAGCGGTATCATATACATTCAACAATCGTTGGTCTACCATTTTATTTTTCCCATATCTGGCAGCAAATTGAAAAGCAACTCTAGCTTGTTCTATATAAGACGCAGGGTCATTTAAATTTTTACCATAAAAAACTGGATTATTTTCTAAGTCTTTTAAACTATCTGGATATGAATCAAGCATCCAGTCTGGAAGGGTTTTCAAACAAGCCAAAACGGTGATGCCTTCTTTTAAACATGTCTCGTAAATGGCATCGTAATTCCAACTACCACTTCTTGTAGGACTATAGGTATAACTCCCTTGCTTGTATTCTAATTTTTGCCAGTCTAAATAATGTCTAAATCCGCTGAACGATTTTACTGCATTCAATCTTTTGGAATCAATAATAAACGGATCTGTAAGCGGATCTGAAAAATTCCACTCATATCCATTTACCCCAAACAAATTGGATAAAGGAATTTTTCGCTTTAAAACAGGTGTTGTTGCAGAAGGTGGTGTATAATATCCGTAACATTCAATTTCAGAAGGGAAATCATTTTCCGCAACTATCATCAAATACATAATATTTCTAGCAGCAATATCTAATTTAATAATATCAGGACGCTCAGGGTAAGGGCCAACCCAACGATCATATTTTGATCCATCAAAAGAAGCAATTGCTTTTCTATTCCAATTGCTGTCTATAATGTAAAGTGTAAAGGGCTTGGTACTGATTCCATTCCAATCATAAAAACGAATACTATCAATGACCATCGATTCTCCCTTTAAAAGCGGATAATAGGATTCGTGTAATGGAATGATTTTATCAAATTGTGCATCCACTGCAGTAAAAAGGTCACCATCAAATAATTGTTGTAACCCTTTCTCTACATTGGTTAATTGGTACCATCTATTGCCATCAATGGGTATTTTCTGTCTGTTTTGTCCAATTGATTCGAATATGCCCACTGAAAGTAGAAAAACAGTAGCCCATATATTCAATATTATTTTTGTATTCCAATTACCAATGTGGTACATCATTAAGTATAAGTTATTGGGTTCTTGTGCAAATTAACCATGTTTACAGATAGAAGAGCCATTTTGTTGATGGGTTGTTGCATATTGGCAAGACCTTTTAAAATAAAAAAACCGGCCAATAAAAATTGACCGGTCTGGTGTTATTGATTGCAAATAAACTAAAACAAAAATTTGAAGCCAAAAGACAAAGGAGTAGTTAGGGTTGGATTACTACCGCCTAATGCGCTGTTATACACATTCTCTACATTGGCAACATGTGCTAATGAGAAGTCGGTAATAGTTGTTTTATTTCCAGTTTTAGGCGTTAAAGTGGTTATTGAGAAGTTGGCCAGATTATAAGAAAACTCAACACTAAAATGTTTGCCTAAAATCATATCTAAACCCCCAGAAGCTGCCAAGCCAAACTGACTTACTTTTAATTCACTTTGTTTTTCTTTTCCACTGATAATGGGAGCAGCCAATTGACCAAAAAAGTACATACTGCCTGCTACATTCCAATATTTTCTAACCAATGGTTGGAATACGAATAATCCAGTATTAGCCGTCGTTGTTGCGCCATTCACCGATTTGATATTGACGGTTCCAATTCCTGCACCAATAGCAACCGACGGAGAAACAAATGTTCCAATAATTGGCAATAAGGTGAAATTTGTACTCTTAGTAGTGCCCGTTTTAGTTTGGGTGTATCCAAATTGAGAAGTGGCAAATGTGGTGCCTTGTAATCCTTTTTTCTGTGCATTAGCTGAAAAACTCAATGCTGCAAACAAGGTGACTGCAATAATCTTTTTCATATTTCTTTAAATTTTAAGCAAAGTTATTTCCGCCATTTTTTGTTAAATATGAGTAGATATATTGCTGGGTATGATACTCATCATGTTTTTTTTGAATGGTAAAACCGACAACGCCAACTATAGCTATCTTCGTTAAAACGATAAATGCTTGAATATGCTAATTAATACTGCAATGCGTTCATTAATTGCGCTCTTTTTTCTTGAACTTATGGTTCTAGTTCCAACACAATTAAAAGCGCAAAATCCAGAACTAAATGGAAGTGCTGCCATTTTTCAACAGTTGCAAAAACTGCAAGTATTAGGAAGTGTACTATACATTGCTGCTCATCCTGACGACGAAAACAATAGTTTACTTCCTTATTTGGCAAGAGAGAAAAAATATAGAACAGCTTATTTGAGTTTAACAAGAGGAGATGGTGGCCAAAATTTAATTGGCCCTGAGCAAGGTGTTGAATTGGGGTTGATTAGAACACAAGAATTATTAGCTGCCCGACAAATTGATGGCGCTGAACAATATTTCACCAGTGCCTATGAATTTGGATTTAGTAAAACAGCCAATGAAACACTTCAATATTGGGATAGAAGAAAAGTATTAGCAGATATGGTTTGGGTTATTCGAAAATTTCAACCTGATATTATTGTAAATCGATTCCCACCTGATGCAAGAGCTGGTCATGGACACCATACTTCTTCAGCAGTTCTATCTATTGAAGCTTTTACTGCAGCTGCAGACCCCAACCAATTTCCTGAACAATTAAAACAAGGAGTGTTTGTTTGGCAAGCCAAAAGGTTAGTTTGGAATACGTTTAATTTCGGAGGTGCCAATACTACCAGCGAAAATCAACTGAAAATAGATGCGGGTGTTTACAACCCATTCTTAGGACAAAGTTACGGCGAAGTTGGAGGGGAAGCTAGAAGCATGCATAAAAGTCAAGGCGAAGGCAGACCAAGAAGAAAGGGGCCAGTGTTTGAATACTTCACTACAATTGCTGGCGATACTGCAAAAACAAGTTTAATGGATGGGATTACAACTGATTGGAGTCGTATTCCTTTTGCTGGTAAAGCCATTGAGCAATCAATCCAGCAAATAATACATCAATATAATTTTATTCAACCTTCGCAATCAATTAATGATTTAATTAAGTTATACAAACAAATAAAAGCACTTTCTTATGGTGGAATTTGGAAAGAACAAAAACTGAAAGAAATAGAATCGCTTTTACTAGCCTGTGCTGGAATAGTAGTTGAAGCAACAACGGAAGCAGAATATGCTGTTCCAGGTGAAAAGTTGGGAATCCAATTTTTAGTAAACAAAAGAAGTGAAGCTCCTGTACAGTTGAACAAAATACAAGTGTACACAACCAATAGCGTTGAATACGACACCAGCATTAATAAGCTGTTGCAAAACAATATTAATTATACCATTAATTATGTTGGTCAGGTTTCTTTAGATCAGCCTGTTTCTCAGCCATATTGGTTGGCAGCTCCAATGAAGGATATGGGTACTTTTGATGTAACCAATTACCAATTCATTGGAGGAGCGAATTCACCGCCACCTTTTACTGCACAATTCACTTTTACTTTAAATGGAATGGAGTTAGTAGTAAATAAGACCATACAATACAAATATATTGATTTAGTTCGGGGTGAAATTTTTCAACCATTGAATGTTATTCCTCGAGTGGTTGTAGCATTAGATAAAAATGTATTGTTGACAAATGTTCAAACTCCCAACAAAAAAAATCTTTCTTCAACTGGATTGTTATTACAGTTTAAAGCCAATTTTACTGCTACAGAACTTCCAGTTACTATTAGTTTGAAAGAAGCTGGAAAATACTTGTATTCAAAAGATACCATTCTGAGTTTTGGCACAGGTAGTATTTACCCTTACATGATCCAATTAAAAGATGCTTTAGGAAGGCAAAAGCCCGCAACAATATATGCTGAATTAAAGTTTCAACTAAATGGAAAAGCATATGCTTTCGATCAACTACTTAAAACCATAAAATACGACCATATACCATCAATTAATTACTTGGATAAAGATCAAGCAAGGGTAATTGACGAGCCTATTTTGTCTATTCCAAAGCGGGTAGGATATATTGTTGGTGCTGGAGACAAAGTGCCTGAGGCGTTGCAACAACTAGGACATTCGGTTAATATTTTATCTGAGTCGGATATTGTGGAAGCTAAGTTGGCAACTTATGATGTGATTGTAGTTGGGATAAGGGCTTACAATATTCATGAATGGTTGACCAATAAAAATGAAATATTAAATCGATACATTCAAAATGGAGGGCATTTAATTGTGCAGTATTTGAAAAGTAACTTGGTGGGTAATAAAAGAGTGAAAGTAGGACCTTATGAATTTGCCATGTCTAATATTCGTGTGACCGAAGAAAAAGCACCCGTTAAAATGTTACAACCAAATCACTCTTTGTTAAGTTTTCCCAATAAAATTGAAGAAAAAGATTTTGATAATTGGGTACAAGAAAGGAGTACTTATCAAATGGAGCCGGTAAAAGCACCCTATGAAACTTTGTTACAAATGAATGATACCAATGATAAACCTACAACTGGTAGTTTAATAACCACAAAATATGGTAAAGGGCATTTTACTTACGTTAGTTTAGTTTTATTCAGACAATTACCTGCGGGTGTTACAGGTAGCTACAAATTACTTGCAAATTTGGTATCATTGACTCCCAATAAGTAATTTATGCAACCAAGGAAAAAAATAAGTTTTTTTATGTTAGTGATCATTGGAGTGGTCATTGGCTTATTTTTAAAAAACGTTAAAGCAGGGTTGCTAATAGGGTTAGCGTTGGGGTTACTAGGAGGTGGATTACTTAGTTCTAAATCTAAAAGATGAAAGAGAAAATACCTTTATTTAAGTCGTGGAAAAGCTGGTACATTTTTGTACTACTGATATTATTGGTTCAAATACTTTTTTTTGATTGGTTTACAAATCTTTTTAAATGAGAACAGCTGATTGGGTTATTTTGATTCTTACTCTTACAGGCATAATAGCCTATGGCGTATACAAAAGCCGAACCAGTAAAGATATGGAAGGGTATTTTTTGAGTAATCGAAATATGCCTTGGTATATTGTATTATTAAGTATAATGGGTACCCAGGCCAGTGCAATTACTTTTCTTTCTGCACCAGGCCAAGCGTTTACCGATGGAATGCGATTTGTTCAATATTATTTTGGAATTCCCATAGCCATGGTGGTGTTATGCATCACTTTCGTTCCATTATTTAGCAAGTTAAAAGTAATTACAGCTTATGAGTTTTTAGAACAACGTTTCGATTTAAAAACTAGGGTATTTACTTCATCATTATTTCTTTTATCTAGAGGACTTTCAACTGGTATCAGCATCTATGCTCCTTCCATTATTCTATCTTCTTTAATGGGGTGGGATATTTTTTATACGAATATTGTAATGGGAGGTATGTTGATTGTTTACACTGTTTCGGGGGGCGCCAAAGCAGTGGCATATACCCAACAATTACAATTGATCATCATTTTTATTGGGATGTTTATTGCGGGATATTTAATTGTTTCAAATTTGCCCGAGAATGTTGGGTTTAGTGAAGCATTGGCGGTGAGTGGAGCTGCTGGGAAAATGAATGTGATCACCACAGGGTTTACTGAAAATGGGTTTGATTGGAAAGACAGATATAATTTAATCAGTGGTATTATTGGTGGTTTCTTTTTGGCACTCTCGTATTTTGGCACTGATCAGTCTCAAGTTGGAAGATATTTAACTGCTAAGTCTGAACAAGAAAGTAAAATTGGATTGTTGATGAATGGGTTGGTTAAAGTGCCTATGCAATTTTTCATTCTTTTATTAGGGGCATTGTTATTTACTTTTTATCAATTTAATCCATCTCCAGTATTCTTTAATAAGGCAGCCGAAGACAAGGCATTATTAACACCTTACAAAGATTCATTGCTGCAAATAAAGAATCAGTTTGATGAACAACAAGCTACACAACAAGCACATAGTAAGCTTTTCGTTTTGCAACCAACTGCTGCAATTAAAGATAGTGTTGCAAAAGGAGCAGCTAAATTAACAGTCATTAAAAATGAGTATAAGGCTGTTATTAAAAAAGCGGTACCCGGTTCAGATACCAATGATACCAACTATATATTCTTACGTTTCGTAGTAGACTTTTTGCCTAGTGGTTTGGTGGGATTATTAATTGCGATTATTTTCTTAGCAGCATGGGGGTCAATTGCTGCTGCACTCAATTCATTGGCTTCTTGTACCATGGTAGATTTTCATCAACGGTTTACTAAAAAAGAAAAACTAGCCGATACAGTAGCGCAAGACCTAAAAGAATATCGGTTGTCTAAATGGTATACTTTTTATTGGGGCGTGTTTTGTATTATCACGGCACAATTTGCAACTGGTATGGGAAGTTTAATTGAGGCAGTAAACGTGTTGGGCTCTTTATTTTATGGAGTAATTCTAGGTATTTTTCTGGTTGCATTTTATATGAAAAAGATTGGGGGAACTGCTGTATTTAGAGCAGCAGTTATAGGTGAATTATTGGTTATCCTATTATTCCTTTTAGATAAATACAATATCATTGGGCTTGGATTTTTATGGCTGAATGTAGCTGGTGCTTTGATTGTTGTATTGTTAAGCGCTTGTTTTTCTTTTTTCAAAAGATAAACGCTTATCTTCCTACTTAGATAAATACAAAATGAAGTCGTCTTTTCATGTTGTGCCTTGGGCACATACAGCTACCATGTACGAAGTAAATATTCGTCAATATACACCCGAAGGTACTTTTAATGCATTTGCAAAGCATTTGCCACGATTAAAAGAAATGGGAGTAAACTTATTGTGGTTAATGCCAATTACGCCTATAAGTAAACTTAAGATGCAGGGAAGCTTAGGCAGTTATTATGCATGCAGTAGTTACATAGATATTAATCCAGAGTACGGCACTAAAGAAGATTTTAAACAACTGATTCAACGTGCTCATGAATTGGGTTTTAAAGTCATTATTGATTGGGTGGCCAATCATACAGGTTGGGACCATCATTGGACAGTAGATCACCCCGATTGGATGATGACAGATGCTGATGGAAATTTCACTGAAAAAAATGGGTGGCATGATGTAATTGATCTAAATTTTGAAGTGCCTGAAATGCGTCACGAGCTAATTAAAGCGATGCGATATTGGGTGAATGATTTTGATATTGATGGATTTAGGTGCGATATGGCACATTTGGTTCCACTTGATTTTTGGCAACAAGCCAGATTAAGTTGTGAATTAACTAAACCCTTATTTTGGTTGGCAGAATGTGAAGTGCAAGATTATCACCAGGTTTTTGATGCTACTTATTCTTGGTGGTGGATGCATGAAACTGATAGGTATGCAAAAGCGCTTACTACATTGCATGAAGTAAGAAATGTATTACATGCTTATTCGCAATATCCTCGTGGTGCTATCAAATTGTTTTTCACTTCTAATCATGATGAAAATAGTTGGAATGGAACGGAATATGAAAAATATGGAACGGCTGCATTAGCATGGGCTGTTTTTGCATTTACCTGGCATGGTATGCCAATGGTGTATAGTGGTCAAGAAAGTCCTAGTAAAAAACGGTTGAAATTTTTTGATAAAGATTTAATTGAGTGGAACAATCCCAACCAACTTCACGGGTTTTATCAGAAACTTTCGAATTTACGTGTTAATAACCCTGCTATTTTTAAAGGAGAATCATTTATTCTCCCTTCAGATAAAGACAACGAATTAATGGCATTTTTTAGAAGAAGTGGCAATCATATCGTGATGGTATTACTAAATGTTTCAGCTCATAGTAGACTAAAAATTCATGTACACCACGATTGGCTGAAAGGTGAATTCAAGAATATATTTTCTGGCTTAACTTTTCATTTTCAGGAGAAAGAAGAATTTGAATTGCAAGCAGGGGAGTATTTGGTTTATGAGAAAGTATAAAAATGGTATTATAAAGATCAGCACAAAAAAACCTTGCAACATTTAGTTGCAAGGTTTTTAATTAAATATTCCGTCTTTAATATCAATCTTCCGTAACCTGAAGTGGATAGGTATATCTACCTTCAAATCCTGGATAGAATCCATCAATTCTGATGGTGCCAGATTTAATATTAGCTAAAGCAATTTTCAATTCATCTAAATTGATGATTTCTTTACCGTTGATTCCTGTAATTACAAAACCATCTTCCATTCTACTCTTACTTAGTAATCCTGTTCCTACTTTTTTAACTACTACGCCACCTGGTACATCATTGGCAGTTGCAATTTTTTTATCTAGGTTCACTAATTCACCTCCTAACTTTTCAATGATGCTACTATTTCTAACAATATCGGTGTTGCCAGCTTTATTTTTCAACGTAATGGTAACCGAATTTTCCTTTCCAGCACGCTTATATTGTACGGTTACTTTATCACCTGGTTTGTAACGTGCTACCTGCTCTTGCAGTTCTGGTCCTGTAGCTATAGCTACTCCTTGAATTTTAGTGATAATATCTCCTTTCTTTAAGCCCGCGCTGGCAGCTGCACCACCTGCAGGCGTATCAGTAATTAAAACACCTTCTCCTTCTTTATATGCGGTGCCTAATTCTTTTTCTAATTCACGTTTGGCTTCGTCGGATAAGTTTTCTTTTGGATAACTAATTCCAATAAATGCGCGTTGCACAGTGCCAAATTTTACGATATCGGTTACAATTTTCTTGACCATGTTCACAGGTATTGCATAAGAATAACCTGCATAAGAGCCAGTCGGAGATGCAATTGCAGAATTAATCCCTACCAATTCTCCATTGGTATTAATTAAAGCCCCGCCACTATTGCCCGGATTAACTGCTGCATCAGTTTGTATAAATGATTCAACCGGATTGGCGCCCTGTCTTCCGTTGATGTCAATCGATCTTGCTTTAGCACTGATGATACCTGCAGTAACTGTTACGTCTAAACTAAATGGATATCCAATAGCCAATACCCATTGGCCCAATTTAGCTTCATCGCTATTGCCATAAACAATATAAGGGAATGCTTTTCCTTCAATTTTAATTACCGCCAAATCACTGTTAGGGTCTTGTCCTACTAAAGTGGCTTTGTAAGATTTTTTATTCGCAAGGGTCACATTAATTTCGTCAGCACCATCAATAACGTGGTTGTTGGTTACGATATAGCCGTCTTCGGTAATGATGACACCACTACCACTGGCTCGTTGTTCTGGTTGTACTCTTGGTCCACCACCAAAAAAATCACCAAAATCGTCTCCAAACATGTCTGCAAAGGGATTTCTTTGTTGACGTTGGTTGCTGCTGATTTGTTTGGCTTTTGTTCTTGTTTTAATATGTACTACTGCAGGCGTTCCTGTTGTTGCTGCAGCAGTAAAATCTATAGAACCGACTGCAGCGTTATTAGGACTACCAAAAAATCCTGCATAATTAACAGGAAGTTTTCCTTGTTCCTGAACACCATCTTGCTGGTTCTCTACGAATTTACCGTAGCCCCACACACTGGCGAGGGCGGTAGTGGCGCTGATGCCCACAATCACTAAACCATTTTTCCAATTCATATGCTCAATTGTTTTTTAATAATTACTCAATTTACATGCCTTTCTTTAGCAAATAAACAAAGCTGTTTAATTGACAGTTCTCCAACAATACCATTTAACAAATGTTTTGGTAAAAAATGTCATTTTGTAAGTTCCTTCAAGAATGCCATGGTATCTACTCCATCTGCATAGTCGGTTAGCTGTGGTTGCTGAGCCGCTCCAAAAGGCACTAGCCCTGATCCCACAATACATTGAATAGACTCATCCTTTTGTAATTGGTTTAAAATTTGGGTACGATCGTTATAAAAACAATAATGCAATTGACTAACAGGTGAAAATGGGGAAGAATTTTCGGTTAGAATTACGGTGTCGTTGTTCATATAATATTTGCCTCCCATAATTAACAAAGCCAAATGGTAGTCGAAATTGTGTTTGTATTTATGGTAATCAATGAAATCTGGGTATTTTTTTAGTGCGTTCAATAATGGAACGAAATCATAGTCTTTGGGTACATAAACTTGGGTAACATTTCTGCACCCCAAACCAAAATACTGCAATACATCATCGGCTAATAAACTCAATGTTTCTGCACTTTCAGAGCCATCTAATACAGCTACAGAAGTTCTATTTCTTCGAATAATATGTGGGTATTTTCCAAAATAATACTCAAAATATCTGCTAGAATTATTGCTTCCTGTAGCTATATACGCATCTAACCCATTTAGTCGATCTGCAAACGAAATCCAGTTCTGTACCCTTACATCCCATTCGTACATTTTTTTGACCAAGTGTTTTATTAAGACTTCGTCTTTAGAAGAAACTTTTACTACAGCATAATGCCCGGAAACAAACACACAGAGCAAATCGTGAAAGCCTACTAACGGTATATTCCCTGCCATTACGATGCCTATTTGTAGTGGGTGGATCAGGGCCTCCGACACTTTGTATTTTGCCGCCCAGTCTTTTAAAAGCTGTTCTTGCAGAAAATGTTGGGCAATATTCTGGGTGGCTGACTCAATAAACTCAGGCACAAACCACTGATTTTGGTTAAAAGCCCGTTCTTTAGTGTCTAACCATTCTTCGTTATTACTGTTGATATATTGGCCTAAACGGCATAATAATTCAATTCGTTCTTGTAAAATCATTTGTCAACCGTATTTTTGGTACTGCAAATGTAATTTCACTAACTCAACAAACCCATTTTGTATGGCAATCAAAATAACAGAAGAATGTATTAATTGTGGCGCATGTGAGCCAGAATGTCCTAATAACGCTATTTATGAAGGTGGAGTAGAATGGTCAATTGCCGACGGAACCACCATCAAAGGCAGTTTTCAGTTAATGGATGGCAGCACTGTAGACGCAGACAAGCGTTTTGAGCCCATCAGTTTAGATACATACTATATTACTCCAAATAAATGTACTGAGTGCCAAGGCTTTCATGAAGAACCACAATGTGCTGCGGTTTGTCCTGTAGATTGTTGTGTTCCAGATGAATTATACCAAGAAACAGTAGATGAACTGATGGCTAAGAAAGCAAAAATGCATATTTAACTAGCTCAACTATTTACATGAAGCGCAAAGTAGCATTGGTTACCGGCGGACTAAGTGGGGAAGCTCAAATTAGTTATAAGAGTGCCATTACGGTTGGGAATAATGTGGATCGTACTAAATATGATTTGTATAAAATTGACATTAATGCAACAGGATGGTGGTATGAAAATGCAGTAGGGGAAAAATCCTTGGTAAATAGAGACGACTTTTCAATAGTAGACAATGGCAACACCATTCATTTTGATGTAGCATTAATGTGTATTCATGGAACTCCTGGAGAAGATGGAAAATTGCAAGGTTATTTTGATATGTTGGGCATTCCTTATACCAGCTGTGATGCGGCAACATCTGCCTTAACCATGAATAAGCGATACACGGTTGCTGTTGCAGCATTTGGAGGAATTAATGTTGCTAAGTCAATGCACTTATTTAGTCATACACCAGTGGGTGTTGAACTGATTTTAGCGCAGCTTCGATTGCCTCTATTTGTTAAGCCAAATAACGGTGGTAGCAGTATAGGGATGAGTAAAGTAAATACTGCTGAAGAATTAGCCCCAGCTTTGTCTAAAGCCTTTAAAGAAGATCATCAAATTTTAGTGGAAGAATTCATAAGTGGAAGAGAATTTACCATTGGTGTATTTAAGCAAGGCAATACGATTTCTGTTCTGCCTATAACTGAAATAAGTACGCAAAATGAATTCTTTGATTTTGAGGCAAAGTATCAAGGCAAAAGTATTGAAACAACCCCAGCAATCATTGATGATACAATGAAGCAACATCTTTCTGATGCTGCTAAAAAAGTATATGAAATTTTTAATTGTAGAGGGGTGGTTAGAATTGATTTCATTTACGATACCCTTCAACAAAAACCGTTTATGTTAGAAGTAAATACAGTGCCTGGGCAAAGTGAAGCTTCTGTAATACCTCAACAGGTAAGAGCGATGGGAATGCGGTTGACTGATTTTTATTCTGCAGTAATTGAACAAGCATTTCATTAATTTTAATATCCAATTAAGGTCCTTCATTTTCATTAAATTATTATCGTGTTTAAATTCATAACAGAAAAGCCACTTTGGGTAAATATAGTAACTGGCATAGGATTGATTCTTATGCTCATTTTACTATTCTTTGGCTCACTTGATTGGATTACAGGGTATGGTAAATTTGAAAAAGTGCCCAATGTAGCTGGGCAGCATATTTTAGCCGCTCAAAAAATATTAGAAGACAAAGGATTTGAAGTGGTGATTCTAGATTCAGTATATATAGATACCATCGCTAAACAAGCTGTTATTAAACAAGCTCCTGAAGCGGATGCAGTTGTAAAAACAGGAAGAACTGTTTATCTTACTTTGAATAGGACTATTCCTCCACAAGTTGAAATGCCCAATTTGACTGGCTTCTCCATCAGAAGTGCTGAAATGTATTTACAGAGTTTGGGGCTGAAATTGGGATTTGTTACTTACAAACCTGATATTGCCCGCAATGCTGTATTGGAGCAATTATTGAACGGCACACCAGTTAAGCCAGGTGAAAAAATTGCGATTGGTAGTGTAATTAATTTGGTACTTGGAAGTGGTGTTGGAGGGGATGAAACAGACGTGCCTGATTTGGTTGGCTTAACTTTGGATCAAGCTAGGTCTACGTTATCTTCTTTAAATATTAATATAGGTTCAATTGTGGCTTCCGGAATGATTAAAGATTCTGCGGCTGCATTTGTTATCAAGCAAAATCCTCCTTTAGTGAGTGATGTACCAGGAGCGGATGGCTTGCCGGTTAAAAATAAAATTAGACAAGGACAAATTATGGACTTGTATATTAGTGAACAAGCTCCAATAAAAGATACAACCAGTAATAACTTTTAAAACTGAATGATTATGCAAACAATAACTGTGGAAGAATTGAAAGCCAAATTAACAGCGGGCGAAAACATCCATTTAGTAGATGTGAGAGAATCACACGAGAGAGCAGATTTTAATATCGGTGGACTACATTTACCTTTAGGAAATATTCAAACAATGCAAATTGATGAATTAGAAGAATGGAAAAATGAACCCATCTATATTTATTGCAGAAGTGGAAATAGGAGTGGACAAGCTTGTTTAATTTTAGAAACTGCTGGTTTCAGTAATTTAATCAATGTAACTGGTGGAATGCTTGCTTGGCAAGATCGAATTAAAGATTAAAATAATTTAACATCAATTTACAATGCCCCAACTTGGATTACCAAGTATTGGGGCTTTTTTTGTATTCAAATTTATTGCTATGTTTAAAAAAGGCCTATTACTGTTGATTGTAATGAGTATGAAGTTGGGTGCATTTGCTGCAGTGATATCAGGTGTTATACTATCGGCAGGTAAAACTGCTCCTTTGGCTTTTTCTTCTGTTTTAGTAAAGGGAACTACAAAAGGTGCTTCTGCCAATAATATTGGATTTTATAGTATTACATTGGAGCCAGGTGAATATATTTTAGTATTTCAATACATTGGTTATCAAACAATCGAAAAAAAAGTAACGGTAGGAAAAGTAAATCAGATCATTAATATAGAATTACCTCCACAAGATTATCAATTGAATGAAGTGATTGTTAAAACTGGGGGAGAAGATCCCGCATATGGTATTATTCGAAAAGCCATCGCAGCCAGAGTAGAACATTTAAAAGAAATAAAGCAATTTACTACAGAGGTATACATAAAAGGGCAAATGCAATTGCGTGATTATCCCAAAAAGTTCATGGGGCAAAAAGTAGATTTTGAAGATGGCGATACCAGTAAACAGAAAATGTTGCTCTTGTCTGAAACCATTGCAAAATATTCAGTAAGTGAACCCAATCAAAGAAAAATTGAAGTAGTATCCACTAAAGTAAGTGGACGAAGCAATGGATTTGGATTTAGTAGTCCGCAAATTATTTCCTTTTATGAAAATATTATATCATTAGGTAGTGGATTAAATCCAAGAGGTTTTATTTCTCCCATTTCAGATAATGCTTTAAATTTTTATAAGTATAAGTTTGAAGGTACGTTTTTTGAATTCGGAAAAGAGATTAGTAGGATTAAAGTGATTCCCAAAAGAGCTTACGAGCCTTTATTTACAGGGTATATACATATCACTGAAAATGATTGGCATATACAAAGTATTGATTTGAAATTATTACGCGAGCAACAAATGCAGTTACTTGATTCTTTAATACTTCAACAACAATATATTCCTGCGGGACCTTATTGGGTAATAAAGCAGCAGGTGATTTATCCTTATGGAAAGTTTTTCGGCTTTGATTTCTTTGGAAGTTTTTTACAGGTGTATGATCAATTTGATTTAAGCCCCAAGTTTCAGCCTAAATATTTTAATAGTACGGTACTTAAATTTTATGATAGCTCCAATAAAAAGTCGATGGCTTATTGGGATAGTATTAGACCTTTACCATTATTGCTAGAAGAAATAAAAGATTATCAGAAAAAAGATAGTCTAGAAAAAGTAAGAGAATCCCCTGGTTATTTAGATTCATTAGATAAGATTCGGAACAAATTTAATTTTACAAACTTATTGCTTACGGGTAAAAATTTCAGTAAGCGAAAAACTAAAACGAGCTTTAATATTGAACCCTTAATTAATACGGTGAATTTTAATACGGTTGAAGGAGGCGTAATTAATTTATCTCCTCAGTGGCGCAAGCAAATGGAAGGAAGAAAATCGTTGACCATTATTCCTGAATTGCGTTACGGGTTTGCAAATAGACATTTTAATCCGTCTATCACTGCTAATTATACTTTTGGTAAAAAATATATTCAGTCTTTTAGTATTGCTGGAGGCAAGAAAGTATTTCAATTTAATAATGCTGCACCCATTTCTGAATTTATAAATAGCTATTATACATTGATGCGTGAGCAAAATTTCATGAAAATTTATGAAGCTGATTTTTTTAGATTGAATTACAATTCAGGTATCGGTAATGGGCTCAATTTTTCTGGATCCATTCAATTTCAAAATAGAAAGCCGCTGGAAAATTTAGGAGATATTGCATTTTGGAAGAATTTCCCTAATCGCAGTTTCAGTCTTAATCATCCAACAGAATTAGGACCTGCTCCTATGCAAAACCATCAAGCATTTTTAGTAAGTGCTGGAATATCTTGGTTGCCCGGAGCTAAATACGTTGAATATCCAGACAGGAAAGTAAATATTGGATCGGGTTATCCTACATTTACGCTCTCTGTTACAAAGGCTTTTGCTGGTATACTAGGTGCTGATGCAAATTATACAAAGTGGAGAATCAATATTTCTGACGAATTAGATTTAAAATTAGCAGGAGAGTTGAAGTATTCTTTTTCGGCAGGTGGTTTTTTGCAAAAAGACAAAGTGTTCGAACCAGACCAAATTCATTTTTTAGGCAATCAAGTTTTATTTGCTGGTCCATTTACACGATCTTTTCAATTGGCTCCTTATTACCGGTTTAGTAATACCGCTTCTTTGTATGGAACTGGCCATATTGAATATCATTTTAATGGATTATTAACCAATAAGATTCCTGGGTTTAAAAAATTGAATTGGTTTTTGGTTACAGGAGCCAATACTTTATTACAAGAGAAAGGCAATTATTATGTTGAATATTTTGTTGGGCTAGAGAATATATTCAAAGTCATCAGAGTAGATTATATCCGTTCTATAGAAAAAGGAGGAGCACCGAATAGTGGCATTCGGCTTGCCTTGCCATTTGTGAGATAATTCGTAATTTTGCTATGAATTTTGGCTGCCCTGCAAGCAGCTCCATTATTAATCGGAACATAGCAGTTGCTATGTCTAAAATTTATTTTATGGCAGTATTACACAATCGTGTCTCCAATCAGGAGCTGAAAGAACGTTTAATGAAAGAGACGTTCAAGAGAACAACCATCAGTTTTTATCGGTATTTCCCAGTACAAAATCCACAGGAGTTTAGGGATGCTTTGTATAAGCAGTTAAATGCTATTCAGGTATTTGGAAGAATATACATTGCTAAAGAGGGAATTAACGCACAAATAAGTGTTCCTGAGCATTTCATGGATGATTTTAAGCAAATTATGCATTCAATTCCTGGGTTAGAAAACTTGCGATTAAATATTGCAGTAGAAGATCCTATGGGTTTAAATGATCCTTTGCTACAAGGGAAAAGTTTTTGGGTACTTAAAATTAAAGTAAGAGAGAAAATTGTAGCAGACGGAATTGACGACCCTGAATTTTCAATGGAAAAAAAAGGTAAGTATTTGAATGCGGCTCAAATGAATGAAATGTTGAACGACCCCAACACCATCGTCATTGATATGCGCAATCATTATGAATATGAAGTAGGTCATTTTGCCAATGCTTTAGAAATTCCTTCAGACACTTTTAGAGAGCAGTTGCCCATGGCAGTGGATATGTTGCATGGGAAAGAAGATAAAAATGTGGTGATGTACTGTACCGGTGGTATACGTTGTGAAAAAGCAAGCGCATATATGTTGCATAAAGGATTTGAGAATGTATACCATTTAGAAGGTGGCATTATTCATTATGCCAATGAAATAAAAAGACAAGAACTTACACCGAAATTTATAGGGAAAAATTTTGTTTTTGATGATCGTTTAGGTGAACGTATTACACCCGATATCATTGCGCATTGTCATCAATGTGGAGAAGTTTGTGATACCCATACCAATTGTAAAAATGATGGTTGTCACTTATTGTTTATACAATGTAATTCATGTGCTGAGAAATATGAAGGATGTTGTAGTACTGAATGCAAAGACACTATTCATATGCCTGCTGAACGACAAGCTCAAATTAGAAAAGGCATTGATAAAGGTCAAAATATTTTCAACAAAAGCAGTGCGAGAATTAGACCTCGACTCGATGAAATTATTCAAGCTAAAAAAATAGCGGGGACTTCAATTTAGTCCTGCTATTTTAATAATTTATTCAGTGCTTGATTAACAGCTTCTACCGTTTCAGTCTCAGTTAAATCAATGGGAATAAATTGTTCTCCAATCACTTTTTCGTATAGTTCAATATACCTTTTACTGATGGTATTAATCCATTCATCGGTCATAACAGGAACTGTTTGCCCTTCTTTGCCCATAAAATTATTGGCAATTAACCATTCTCTTACAAATTCTTTACTCAATTGTTTTTGTCTTTCACCTGTTGCTTGACGTTGTTCAAAATTGTCTGCATAAAAATACCTAGATGAATCAGGGGTATGTATTTCGTCCATTAAATAAATGGTATCTCCTAACTTACCAAATTCATATTTGGTGTCTGCTAAGATTAATCCTCTTTTAGCAGCTATCGATTTGCCTCTCTCAAATAAAGCGAGTGCATATTTTTCTAGGGTGGCCCATTCTTCGGCAGTTGCTAATCCTCCTATAATAATTTCTTCCTTGGAAATATCTTCATCATGCCCTTCTGCTGCTTTGGTGGATGGGGTTATTAACGGTGTAGGGAAAAAATCATTTTCCTTCAAACCTTCCGGCATTTCTACACCGCATAAGGTTCTTTTACCCGATTGATAGGTTCTCCAAGCATGACCCACTAGGTTTCCCCTAACAACCATTTCAATTTTGAAAGGCACACATTTTTGACCAATCGACACATTTGGAGCTGGACAGCTTATTAACCAATTAGGGCAAATATCTGCTGTTTGCCCTAGCATATAAGCGGCTATTTGATTTAAAACCTGGCCTTTATAGGGTATTGTACGGGGTAAAATCACATCAAAAGCTGAAATCCGATCGCTAGCAATCATTACCAATAAATCGCTTCCTATGGAATAAACATCTCTTACTTTTCCTTTGTAAAATCCAATCTGTTGTGGGAAGTTATGTGGTGCCATTCGTCAAAATTAAATACACCAATGTCTAAAACCTTCTATCCTACATAATTTTTGTCCACAAATAGCTGAATTCTTGTATAAATTAAATTTTTACGTGAACTTAACATATCCTATTTTGCTTAACAATTCAAACTAAAATTGCCAATATGAGAAGACTATTAACCCATTTCGGTCTGTCTGTGGTTGCGCTTTTATTGAGTTTATCAGTAATAGCACAACAAACAACAACCGTTTCAGGCAGTGTAAAGAACGGAAAAACGAAGGAATTGCTATCTGCAGTTTCCATTTCTGTTAAAGGAGGTACCGCTGGTACTTACACAGACGACAAAGGAAATTTCAAGTTCTCAACTGTTCAAAAACTTCCTTTTACCCTTGTGATTTCATCGGTTGGATATGCTGCAAAAGAAGTAGCTATCAAACAAAATAACCAAGATGTTGTAGTTGAACTAGAAACTGCATTTACATTAGGTGACGAAATCGTAGTTTCTGCTTCAAGAGTTCCTGAAAGAATTTTGGAGTCTCCTGTTTCTATTGAAAGAATTAGTACAGCTGCTATTCGCAATTCACCTTCTGCCAATTACTATGACATGATTGCCAATCTTAAAGGGGTTGACGTGGTGTCTGCTAGTTTAACTTTTACCAGTGTTGGTACACGTGGATTTAACAGTAGTGGTAATACTCGTTTAAATCAAATTGTAGATGGTATGGATAACCAAGCTCCAGGTTTAAACTTTTCAGTTGGTAATGTAATTGGATTAACTGAATTAGATGTAGATAATATTGAGTTACTTCAAGGCGCTTCTTCTGCATTATACGGTCCAGGTGGTACCAACGGTACTTTACTAATTAATAGTAAGAATCCATTCAAGTACCAAGGATTGAGTTTCCAAATTAAAACGGGTATCAACCACGTAGATGGTTCTCAGCGTCCTAGATCTCCTTATTACGATTGGAGTGTTCGCTATGCTAAAAAGATCAATGACAAATGGGCGTATAAAATGAATGTTCAATTTGTACAAGCTCAAGACTGGTTGGCTAACAACAGTGGCAACTATTTAAGATCTCCACTGTCTGCAAGTCCTAATGGAAATGTAGTTCCTGGAACTCGGTTAACAGATCCTAACTATGATGGTGTAAATCTTTATGGAGATGAAACCAATGCAGATTTACGCAGTGCTTTTGCTGGTGTTATTGCAGGCAATCCTTTCTTAGCTTTGCTTCCTGCAGGCACATTCCCTGGCATTACATCACCTATTCCAATTCCTTCTTCTGCTGTTTTAGGATCTTTTGCAAATTCCCCATTGTATGTTTCTAGAACTGGTTACAATGAGAATCAAGTAGTTGATCCAACTACATTGAATGTTAAATTGAGTGGTGCATTGCATTATAAAATAAGTGATAAGATTGAAGCAATTGCTGCAGCTTATTGGGGTATGGGTAATACCGTTTACACTGGTAGTGACCGTTACTCATTGAAAGACTTAAAAATGGGTCAGTATAAATTAGAGTTGAAAGCAAAGAACTGGTATGTTAGAGCTTTCACTACTCGTGAAAATTCTGGCGCATCTTTTAACTCTACTATTGCTACTCGTTTATTTAATGAAGCTTGGAAGCCTAGTGCAACTGCATGGTTCCCTCAGTTTGTTGGGGCAACTGTTGGTACTGCTTCTAGTGGTGCTGTTGGTACTTATATTGGTGCACTTGCTGCTGGTTATGCTGCAGGATTAGGTGCTGGTTTATCACCAACTGCTGCATTAACTGCTGCTCAGGCAGCTGCTCCTGGTGTAGTTGCTGCAAACAGAATTAATATTTTGAATGGTGCTAGAAACGTTGCTGATGCTGGCAGACCTACTGGATTTATTGGTAATAATCCTTTATTCCAACAAATTGCTGGTACACCTATATCTCAAGGTGGTGGTTTATTTGTTGATAGAACAACTCTTAAGAGTTTAGAAGCACAATACAATTTGTCTGATGATTTAGGCTTATCTGAGAAAGGAACCGATTTAATGATTGGTGGAAATATTCGTCAGTATGGTTTGAATTCTCAGGGTACTTTATTTGCTGATACAGCGGGTAATATCAATATCACTGAAACTGGTGCTTATTTGCAAATTTCTCAGAAAATGTTTGGAGATCGTTTAAAGATCACTGCTTCTGGTCGTTACGACAAGAACACCAACTTTAAAGGTCGTTTTACTCCAAGAGTTTCTGCTGTAATTAAACTTGCACAGGATCATAATTTACGTTTCTCTTACCAAACAGCTTACCGTTTCCCAACCACTCAAAACCAGTGGATCAACTTATTAGTTGGTGGTGGTACTCGTTTGATGGGTGGTTTGCCTCAATTAAGAGATTTCTACAATTTCAATGGCAACCCTGCCTATACTTTAGCTAGTGTTCAAGCATTTGGTGCTAGTGCTTTAGCAGGTGCTCCTAATCCAGGTTTGTTGCAACAACAACAATTTGGAGAATTTAAGCCTGAGTCTACCACTTCATTTGAAGTTGGTTACAAGGGGTTAATTGGAAAGCGTTTATTAATTGATATTTATGCTTATCAAGCTAGAAACAAAGATTTCTTAAGTGGTGTTACCGTAATTCAAGCAAGAGCAGGGTTACCTCCAAGCCCATTGAATGTTTTAAGTGCAAATAATAGAATTGCTTACAGCATTTCTACCAATGCACCTGGATCAGTTGATGTAAAAGGATGGGGTGCTTCATTAGAGTACTTAATGCCAAGAAACTTCTCTATTAATGCAAATATGTACTCTGATGTGATAGGTGCTTTACCTGTAGGATTTGTATCTTACTTCAATACACCTAAATATCGTTTCAATGCTGGATTCGCTAATAGCGGTTTTGGTAAAGACAATAAGTTTGGGTTTAATGTAACTTATAAGTGGGTGGATACTTTCGAATATGAAGGAACATTTGCTGTTGGTCAAATTCCTTCTTATACTACTGTTGATGCAATGGTTAGTTACAAATTACCAAGCATTAAGTCTTTAATTAAAGTTGGTGGAACCAATATCTTTAATAAATATTATGCAAATGGTTTCGGTAACGTACAAATTGGCGGCTTATACTATGTAAGCTTTGGCTGGAATGTATTTTAACGAATAGCCTAATATTTTATAAAAAACCCTCCCGTGTAAAACTCGGGAGGGTTTTTTGGTTTTATATAGGTTTATCTTCTATTTTTGTGCTCATTTTAAAATATCTGATTATGCGATCAATAGCGTTTAGAGAAGCCCTTCGTGAAGCAATGAGTGAGGAAATGAGAAGAGATGAAAAGGTTTTCTTAATGGGTGAAGAAGTTGCTCAATACAATGGGGCATACAAAGTAAGTCAGGGAATGCTGGCAGAATTTGGTGATAAACGTGTGATTGATACGCCCATTGCCGAATTGGGTTTTACTGCTGTAGCTGTTGGTGCAGCTCAAAATGGTTTGCGACCAGTTGTTGAATTCATGACCTGGAACTTTGCTGTTTTAGCAATGGATCAAATTCTGAATACAGCTTCAAAAATGCTTGCAATGAGTGGAGGCCAAATTGGCTGTCCAATTGTATTTAGAGGGCCTAATGGTAGTGCAGGTCAGTTAGGTGCTCAGCACTCTACTGCTTTTGAAAGTTATTATGCCAATATTCCTGGCTTAAAAGTAGTTTCCCCTTCAAACGGTTACGATGCAAAAGGGCTTTTAAAGCAAGCGATTCGTTTTGAAGAAGATCCTGTTATGTTCATGGAAAGTGAAGTGATGTACGGTGATAAATCAGAAGTTCCTGATGAAGAGTATTATATCCCTTTAGGAAAAGCCGATGTAAAAAGACAAGGAACAGATGTTACCATAGTTTCATTTAATAAAATGATGAAAGTGGCACTAGGAGCTGCGGAGGAATTAGCCAAAGAAGGGGTTAGTGCTGAAGTTATCGATTTAAGAACCATCAGACCATTAGATTGGATGACTATTTTAGAAAGCGTTAAAAAAACCAATCGTTTAGTAATTATTGAAGAGCAGTGGCCATTTGCTTCTATTTCATCTGAAATTAGTTATCGAATTCAAAAAGAAGGGTTTGATTACTTAGATGCCCCTATCAGAAGAATTACCAGTGCCGATGCGCCTATGCACTATGCTCCTAATTTAACTGCCTTAGCTATACCAGATGTTACAAGAACGGTTAAGTTGGTGAAGGAAGTGATGTACATGAAAAAATAAGTTTGATTATATTTTAGCAAAGCCCGAATTAATTCGGGCTTTGCTGTTTAAGCTCGTTATGCATTCCTATTTATTAAAATTTATTGCTGCTTTAATATTGTTGCTTTCTTGTATAAATACAAAAGCACAAGATACTTTATTGAACAAAGAAGTGTCCTTGAAAGACGTGGTTGTAACTGCATTTAATGCTCGAATTAAATGGAAAGAAACACCAGCAGCAGTGTCTATTTTAAATAAAAAAGTATTGATGCAGTTTTCGCCTGCATCAATTTTACCCGCAATGAATTTGGTTGCTGGAGTAAGAATGGAAGAGCGTTCTCCAGGAAGTTATCGACTATCTGTGAGAGGTAGTTTGTTGCGGTCTCCTTTTGGTATAAGAAATGTAAAAGTGTATTGGAATAATATCCCTTTTTCAGATGCAACGGGTAATACTTACCTAAATCTAATTGACCCTTCTTTAATTGATCATGTGGAGATTGCCAAAGGTCCGGCATCTAGTATGTATGGTGCGGGAACGGGGGGAGTGTTTTTATTTAATCAGGATATTCCCTTCTCTGATAAACAAAAGCAATCTGCTAACATTGTATTAACTGCTGGTTCTTTTGGGTATAATCAACAACAGTTTCAATTGAATAATACCAATAAACAATTTACTTCTAGTTTACAATTACATCGTTTGCAATCAGATGGATACCGAGAGCAATCCAATTTAAATAGAACAGGAATTTCATGGAGTGCTGGATTGAGAAGGGCGAAACACTTCATCAAAACAGGATTTTTTTTTACACAGTTATATTATCAAACACCAGGTGGTATAACAGCAGCTCAAATGTTGATTAATCCTCGTTTGTCTCGACAAGCAACACCTACTTTGCCTAGTGCTATTGAGCAAAAAGCGGCCATTCAAAATAATACCATTTGGTTAGGGTTGCAAGACAATTATCAAATTAATCAACAACAAATAATTAAAAGCTTTATATCAGTAAATCAAACCAATTTCACTAATCCATTTATAACTAATTATGAGAAAAGAAATGAATTGAATTTATCTGCTGGAATCCAATGGGTTATTCAACCCAAATTCAATCAAAACAAATGGCAATGGGTTGTAGGAACAGAATATTTAATTAATGAATCTGCGATAAAGAATTATACCAATAACAAAGGGGTTGCTGGAATGATTCAAGCGGATGATATTGTTTATACACGACAGGGATTCCTATTTACTCAATGGAGTTTTAAACCTACTCAAAAGCTATTATTGAATGCCGGGATAAGTTTAAATCAGCAAGTGTACGAATTCAAATCTTTATTATTAATGAATCAACCGCTTTTAAAAAGAAAAATACAATCACCTATTAGCCCAAGATTTACTTTGAACTATAGCTTGAATGCGAACTTAAATTTATATGGAATTATTGCAAGAGGTTTTTCCGCACCAAGTTTAGCCGAAATTAGGCCATCTGATGGTAATTTTTATCCTCAATTAAATGCAGAACAGGGTTGGAATGCCGAGATTGGAATTAAAGGTAGTTTACTAAATGATCAGGTTCTATTAGATGTATCATTTTATTCTTTTCAATTAAAAAATGCAATAGTAAGAAGAGTAGATTTAAATGGAAATGAATATTTTGTCAATGCAGGAGCCACCAAGCAGAATGGTCTTGAGGTTATGATTAAATATATATTGGTTAAAGATTCAAAAGAAAGAAAGTACAATATCGATTTTACCAATTCTTTCAGTTTCCAACCATATCGTTTCACTAATTATCAGCAGGGGGGTACGGTATTTAATGGCAATCCAATTACTGGGGTTCCAAAATTTATTTGGGCATCAACTTTAAACCTTTCCCATACAAACGGATGGGCATTTAATATTAGTGCAAATTTGACAAGTAGGATATCCTTGAATGATGCTGCAACAGTTTATGCTGAAGGATATGAATTGTTGCAAGCAAAATTATCTAAGCAATTTAAATGGAAGCAATCTTATTTTCAGTTATTTGTAGGCGGAGATAATTTATTAAATCAGTCTTACAGTTTAGGTAATGATATCAATGCAGTTGGAAATAGGTACTATAATCCTGCGCCAACTCGTAACGGTTACATGGGTATTAGAATCAATTTGCAATGATTAACTTCGTAAATAAACCATAATATGGCTTCTATACTAATTATTGATGACGAAAGAGCAATTCGGAATGTATTAAAAGACATTTTAAATAATGAAGGATATACAACAGATGAAGCAACAGATGGGGAAGAAGGGTTAAAAAAATTCAAATTGGCTAATTTTGATTTAGTGCTTTGCGATATTAAAATGCCTAAAATTGATGGCATTGAATTTTTGCAAAAAGCCAAAGAAATTAATGCAGATGTTCCTATTATCATCATTAGTGGGCATGGCAATATTGAAACTGCTGTAGACGCAGTTAAAAAGGGCGCATTTGATTATATTTCTAAGCCACCAGATTTAAATCGGTTGTTGATTACCATCCGGAATGCCATGGATAAAAACAGTTTGGTAAAAGAAACCAAAGTATTAAAGAAAAAAGTGGCTGGTATTCAGGAAATCATTGGACAATCTGCTCCCATTATTAAGATTAAAGAAACGATTGAAAAAGTAGCTTCAACAGATGCCAGGGTTTTAGTGACAGGTGAAAATGGAAGTGGGAAGGAATTGGTAGCAAGATGGCTACACGAAAAAAGCAATAGATCCGCTGGTACTTTAATTGAAGTGAATTGTGCTGCTATACCTGCAGAATTAATCGAAAGTGAATTATTTGGGCATGAAAAAGGCTCATTTACTTCAGCTATTAAACAGCGAATTGGAAAATTTGAACAAGCCAATGGGGGCACCCTTTTTTTAGATGAAATTGGTGATATGAGTTTGAGTGCTCAAGCTAAAGTGCTTAGAGCTTTGCAAGAGGGTAAAATAACTAGGGTGGGTGGAGATAAAGAAATTGCAGTAGATGTTAGAGTGGTAGCAGCAACAAATAAAGATTTATTAAAGGAAGTTGAAGAGAAAAATTTTCGTTTAGACTTATACCATCGTTTAGGGGTTATTTTAATTCATGTTCCATCTTTAAATGACAGAAGAGAAGATATTCCACTATTGGTCAATCATTTTTTGATTGAAATAGCTAAAGATTACGGGCAAGCACCAAAATCTATAGCAAACAATGCTTTAGAGCTCTTAAAAAAGCATAATTGGACAGGTAATATTCGGGAGTTAAGAAATGTGGTGGAGCGCTTGATTATTCTTTCTGGGAAGGAAATTTTAGCAGAGGACGTTAAAAATTATATTTAGCAAAACATTATATTTAATTATTGAGCATTGTATTTGAATTAGATACATTTGTTTAAACTAAAACCGTTTTATGGGCTTAGCATTGTTTATTATAGGAACTATAGGTTGGCATATTGGAATGTATGGTATGTTTAAGAAAGCAGGTATAGATGCTTGGAAAGCCTTTGTTCCATTTTACAATACATGGGAAATTGTGCAGAAAGCAGATATAAAGCGTTTTTGGTTCTGGTTGCAATTGATTCCTATAGCAGGTCAGTTTATTACTATATGGATCACTATCATTTTTGTAATGAACTTTAAGAAAGTGTCTGTTCCTGCGCATGCAGCTGTCGTTTTCTTTCCCTTTATTTATTTCCCATATTTAGGATTTTCTGAAAAAGAAAAATGGCATGGTCCTCAAGCGCTGAACCATTATCATAAACCTGCTTCAAGAGAATGGATTGATGCGGGGGTTTTTGCGGTAGTTGCTGCAACCATCATAAGAACATTCGTGTTTGAAGCCTATGTAATACCAACAGAAAGTATGGAGAAGAGCTTGTTGGTGAATGACTTTTTGTTTGTAAGCAAAATGAGTTATGGGCCACGTGTTCCTCAAACGCCTGTTTCATTTCCTTTTGTGCATAATATCATGCCTTTTAGCTTAACTACTCCTTCGTATATAAAAGAAGTTCAGTTGCCTTATAAAAGACTCCCAGCATTAACTTCTGTCAAAAGAAATGACGCGGTTGTTTTTAATTTTCCTGCAGGAGATACCATTATTAATTTACCTGAGTTTGGAAGTAAAATTACTTATTACGAAGTTCTACGGAGTAGTCAATTTAAAGGGGATCGAGATGCATTATTAGCGGAGTATCCAATATTGGTTCATCCAATGGACAAAACCGATAATTATATCAAGCGTTGTGTAGGTGTTCCTGGGGATGTATTAGAAATAAAAAATGCAGATTTATTCATCAATGGTCAGGCTGCGGTAATACCAGCAGGTGCTCAAACAGATTATATTGCCACCACGAGCGGGTCGGGCTTTTCTGATGAGTTTTTACAAGACGAATTGGGAATAGATTTAGAGAATAACAATGGTAATTTTTCTCCTGGTCCAGATAGTAAAACTTATATTTTTAATATTACTGCTGCTGCAGCAGAGAAAGTAAAAAAGTACCCAGGTGTTGTTTCTTTAACCAAGTATGTTGATACGAATGTGGGCATGTTTTTTCCTAATGATGAAGCGAATTTCCCTTGGACATTAGATAATTATGGACCGCTTACCATCCCTCAAAAGGGCAAAGCAATTGCCTTGAATCAAAATAATATTTCATTATATCGCAGGTTAATTACTGTTTACGAGCATAATGTTTTGGAAGAGAAAGACGGGCAATTCATTATTAATGGCAAAGTGGTTAATAGCTATACCCCTCTATACAATTATTATTGGATGATGGGAGATAATCGTCATAGAAGTCAAGACAGTCGTTTCTGGGGTTTTGTTCCTGAAACGCATATAGTGGGTAAAGCTTCTTTAATTTGGTTTAGCTGGAATAAAGGGCCAAGATGGGATAGATTATTTAAAGTGATTCAATAAAGGGAATGAAAGAAATTGTATTCCAATACCAAGTTTTAGAAAATGCATCTGCTCTTTCTTCTGAAGATGCCCAGTTATTGCAAAAAGCTAGAGCAGCCACTTCAAAAGCATATGCTCCATACTCACAATTCCAAGTTGGAGCAGTAGCCATGTTAAATAATGGAGAAACAATTGAAGGGACCAATCAAGAAAATGCGAGCTATCCGGTTGGGATATGTGCAGAAAGAGTATTGCTATCTGCTGTATCTTCTTTTTACAATGGTATAGCAATTAAAACAATTGCTATTAGTTGTCACAATTTAAAAGGAGAAAGTAAGAACCCGGTAAGCCCTTGTGGAATATGTAGACAAAGTCTTTTAGAACAAACTATAAGACAGCATCAACCCATCAAACTTATTTTAAGTGGGATGGAAGGAGTTGTATATATTTTAGAAGATGCTTCGGCACTTTTGCCACTGAGTTTTACAGCAGCTGATATGAAATAATCCTTTATTGATTAGCTATTGAATATCGATTGTTCTCTTTTTTAAAATAAAAAGTCAGCATTAAGGATAATACTAAATAGGCACTTATGATATAGGGCATTATAGGTATAATTTTTCTAAGCCCAAACCATCCATCGGTATCAATTATAAAGTAAATGCCAATGCCAAACTTGAGTATTTCCCAAGCCCATGCATTTGGATTGCCATCCATTAATTCAGTAAATGCATAAACAAATACAAAAATAAATAGGCCATAATAAAACATACCAGGGCTTCCGATGGTGGCAATATTTCCAAATAAATAGCTAATGAACAATAGTAACAGTCCTAGCTGTATCCAAACCCAAGCAGTAAAGAATGGGCCAGCTTTAGTTTCATATTTCTCAAAGTGATATGGGTCTTCAATTTTAAATACGGGATATTTTTCTGCAACATCTGCAGGCCTCCATCCAGTAGGCATAAACCAAATACGTAACTTGTCTTTTATATTTTCTGCATGCCATGCGTCTTTTATGAGTAACCATAAATGCATGAAATTAATTTTGATTGGATTCCATGTTCTTACAGGTCTTGTGATACCATAAACAGGTTTAATATGTGGTAATTCTTCCTGATACGTGCCAAACCATTTATCCCAAAAAATAAAAATTTGGCCATAATTTTTATCTAAATATTCTGGATTAATTGCATGATGTACTCTATGATGAGAAGGGGTTACAATAATTTTTTCTAACCAACCCATTCTGTCAATATGTTGGGTATGGTACCAAAATTGTGCAAACAAATGTAAGGGAGCTACTACTGCAATTACTTGTGTTGGAATTCCTAAAAGAGCAGCTGGTAAAAGGAAAATGGTGAATAATCGTACAAAAGTGGAAATGCTTTGGCGCAAAGCGCAAGCAAGATTAAAATCTTCACTGCTATGGTGAATGATATGTGCGTTCCAGAAAAAATTAAATTCATGATCAATTCGGTGCACTAAATAACCTGTTAAGTCTAGTGCAATAAAAGCAATGATATAAAGTAATACAGTAGCTTCAATTTGAAACATGGCCCAATGGGATACCATCCAATCATAACTTAAAACAGCAATACTTAATCCCAAAACATCTTTGGTTGAATTGGTAATTCCCGATGTTAAACTAGATACCATATCCATGGTTCTAATGGTATCATTTCCTTTTCGAATTCCCCACCATTTTTCCAGTAAAATTAATACCAAGAAAGCTGGCATAGCAATGAGTAGAATTTTTCCGTAAGTTTCCATAATTATTAGCTTAAAGATAATAAGCTATTATCAAAATAACTGTATAATTAAATGAAAATAACCATCATAGGCGGAGGTATCATTGGATTAAGTAGTGCTTGGTTTTTGAACAATGCAGGGCATGAGGTAACAGTGATTGATAAAACAGATATGCAAAACAATTGCTCTTATGGCAATGCAGGTTATGTTTGCCCAAGTCATTTTGTACCTTTGGCTACTCCAGGAATTGTTACACAAGGATTAAAGTGGATGTGGAACCCTAAAAGTCCTTTTTATGTTCAACCCCGTTTGGATATTAATTTAATAAAGTGGGGATGGAAATTCATGCAAGTTGCAACAGAACAATATGTGGAAAAAGCCGCAATCCCTTTAAGAGATATTGCTTTGTTGAGTCAATATTGGTATGAACAATGGGATCAATCTGCCGAGTTTAATTTTTCATATGAACACAAAGGATTATTGGAGATTTTTAAGACCAATAAAGGTGGAGACAAGTGTAAAGCTTTGTGCGATAAGGCGCATCAATTGGGGTTACTAGATACTACCATGCTTTCTAAAGATGAGTTACAGTCATTAGAGCCACAAACCGAGATAGATGCTTTGGGGGCGCTGTTTTTTAAATGTGACGCTCATTTATACCCCAATAAATTAATGCAACAATTATTAGACATTCTGGCCAAAAAAGGGGTAAATCTGGTTAAGGGAGAAGAAGTAATTGGCTTTGAAAAACAAGGTAAAAAAATAACAGGAGTAAAAACAAATAAAACCATTTACCCAACAGATGAAGTAGTACTATCTTCTGGCTCTTGGAGCAGAGAATTGGCGGCAAAGCTGAATATGGATTTGTTGTTAATGCCTGGAAGAGGTTATTCAATCACTTTAGAGAATTCACCTTATCATATTAACCATCCAAGTGTTTTAGTGGAAGGAAGAGTTGCTTTAACTCCCATGGATGGGAATAAAATCAGATTTGGGGGTACAATGGAAATCACTTCAACTAAAACTCCCCCAAGAATGAATAGGGTTCAAGGCATAGTAGATGCTGTTAAAACTGTATATACTCAATTTGATATTGAATTACCTCCTAATGAGAAAATTTGGTATGGGTATAGACCTTGTTCTGCAGATGGGCTCCCTTATATTGGGAGAATAAATCAATGGGATAATTTGATTATGGCCACAGGACATGCAATGGTTGGCTTAAGCTTAGGGGCAGGTACGGGCAAATTAGTTGCAGAAATTGTTGAAGGAAAGGCATTGAGTATGGATATATCTCCTTTTCATCCAAACAGATTTGACTAAGCTAAACTTCTATAATATAAGGCTTACATAAATCAATGATGTTGTATTTTTGCATTCTATATGGATTGTAGCACCCAGTATTTGCCATACGAAAAAACAGGATTTTTTTCTAAGATTGTTCAGGACTACTTGCAACAACACGAAAATTTAAAGCCATTCTATTTGCATAATACCGATTTAAACGGTGTACAATCTGCAATGAATGCTAGAGATCTCCATCCGGTAAACAGAAGCGTACTAGTAGAAGAACTGACTTTACAATACCAGGGGATTGCAATTCCCCCCAAAGTGCAAGAGCATATTCAATCATTGCTTTTGCCTAATGCATATACCATTACTACCGCGCATCAGCCGAATATTTTTACCGGGCCGCTCTATTTTATTTATAAGATTATTCATACCATCAAGTTGGCATCGGAGCTTGGTGAAAAATTCCCCGAGAAAAAGTTTATTCCAGTTTATTATATGGGGAGCGAAGATGCCGACTTAGATGAACTGGGGTTTGTAACTATTGGGGGAGAAAAATTAGTTTGGAACACTACTCAAACAGGGGCAGTGGGTAGAATGAAGGTAGACAAAGCTTTTATTTCACTCATCCATTCAATATCAGGTCAAATTGGCGTTTTGCCATTTGGAAATGAGTTGACACAATTATTTTCAACTTGCTATACTCTTGGAAAAACCATACAACAAGCTACTTTAGAATTGGTTAATGCAATGTTTGGGTCTTTCGGGTTGCTTGTATTAGTTCCTGATAATGCTCGATTAAAAAGTATGTTTGCTCCTATTATTGAAAAGGAATTAATCGAGCAATTTTCTCAGCAAATTGTTGCAACAACCATTGGTCAATTGCAAGAAAATTATAAAGTACAGGCTGCAGGTAGACCAATCAATCTGTTTTATTTAATTGATGATAAAAGAGAAAGAATTGAATTCAATGATGGTGTTTATTCCGTAGTTAATTTAAACATTCAATTCACCAAAGAAGCTCTTTTACAAGAGCTTCAGGATCATCCTGAAAGGTTTAGTCCCAACGTTATTTTGCGTGGAGCATTTCAAGAGTCAATACTTCCCAATATTGTTTTCATAGGGGGAGGAGGAGAACTGGCATATTGGCTTGAACTTAAGAATGTGTTTGCAGCTGCTGGCGTTGCATTTCCGATTCTTCTGCTGCGCAATTCTTTTGCCATATTGTCTCCTAAAATTGCTGCCAAGCAAGCTGCTTTAGCACTAACTGATGAAGAACTGTTTTTACCAACGCATCAATTGGTTAAAGAATACGTAACAAATCATTCAGATAAAGAATTAAGCCTTTCTGTAGAATTGGAAAACTTGACTCAATTTTACACGAAGCTTCATCAAAAAGCTGCATTAGTAGATGCGTCTTTAATTGAGCATATTCGCGCATTAGAAGCTAGTGCTTCGAAAAAAATTAAAGGGCTCGAAACTAAAATCAGAAGAGCAGAAAAAAGAAAATTTGCTACCGCTGAGCATCAAATTCAAGTATTGAAAGAAAACTTGTTTCCCAGCAATAGTTTGCAAGAGCGTCAAGAAAATATTGCCCTTTTTTACAGTAATTATGGACCATCCATTATTGAATGGATTTATGCATCTTCTAAAGGGCTCAATTCGGCTTTTGGCTTAATTAAGTTGACTCAATAATTATTTATTCCCACCTGGCTTTTTCACTGGCGGTGGTAACACTGCTTTGGGTTTTTCTGCAGTCTTAGGGGCATTACTTGGCGGTACAACAGGTGGTGTGACAGGCTTTTTATTTTCAATAATGATATCTGATTCTGCTCCTAAATCTTCTGGTTTAATGTTTTTAGGAATTTCATAATCTTCTGAAGTGCCTGTTCCCATATCTTCTCCTTCACCCCCTAAAATGGGGTTGGTACCATTGATATAATCAATGATAATATCATTACTCATTACTTCAGGCTTAATAAAGCTGAGTTTAGTATCAATACCACAATTAGGATCTGCTGCAGCTTTATTAAAGAAATATGCCCAGATTGGCATAGCTGCTCTACCACCTTCTCCATTTTTACTATTGAACCGAATAAAACGATCATCACAACCAACCCAACCTCCTGCAAGGTATTGCGGGGTATACCCCATGAACCAAGCATCACTGTTGTTATTGGTGGTTCCTGTTTTTCCAGCAACTTGTAATCCCCCTGGAATACCATATCCCCAAATTCCTGCACCTGTTCCATTGGTCAATACTCCTTGCATCATTTTAATAACTGAGTAAGCTGTAACATCATTGATTACTTCTTTTCTTTGAGGCGTAAAAGTGGCTAATACATTTCCATTTCTATCTTCAATTCTGGTAATATACATCGGCTTTGCATTAAAGCCTCTTCCAGGAAACATACTGTATGCTTGCATCATTTCAAATAAAGAAATTTCACAAGCGCCTAATGCAATAGAAGGATATGGGTCAATTTTAGTTTTCAACTCGCATTTCTCTAGGAATTCCACAAATCTTTTAGCGCCATTATTGGCGGTATTATCTAACTGCTTCATAATATAAGCAGAAGCACAGTTTCTAGATTTGGCTAGTGCAATGGCCATTGGAATAGTTGCACCGGTGCATGTTTTAGACGTTGCAGGAACCAAGCCATATTCTCCAAAATTTTGTTGAATATCTTGAACAGGCGAATTCGGGTTTAATCCGGCTTCTTCAATTGCTAAGCTATATAACAATGGCTTAATCGTACTTCCCACTTGTCTTTTTGTATTGATATTGGCATGGTCATATTTAAATGTTTTAAAATCAATACCACCTACCCAAGCTTTTATTTGACCATTTAATGGATCCATCACCATAAAACCTGCTTGCAACATTTGTTTGTGATACTTAATCGAATCAAATGGAGTCATAGTGGTATCTATGCCTCTATTATTGTTCCAAGCAAATACACGCATGGGTACTTTTTGATAGAAAGTGCGCAAATTTTCTTCGTCGGTTAAGCCTTCTCTCTTTAAATTTTTCCAACGATCGGTTTGTTTGATTGCTTGATCTAAATTTGTTTCAAAACCTTTCCAAATGCTACCAGTTCTTATGTTTTCTTGCGTGTTGAAGAGTTTTTGCATGTAGCTCATATGTTTTGCTACTGCTTCTTCTGCATAGAGTTGCATTCTAGGATTGATGGTGGTATAAATTTTTAAACCGTCTCTGTATAAGTCGTACTGATCGCCATTGTTTTTGGTGTTTTCTTTGCACCATTTTTTCATTTCTTCTCCAAGAATCATTCTAAAGTAAGGCCCTAATCCTGTGGTTTCATCTAATTTTTTGTAATTCAATTCAATGGGCTGGCGTTTCAAAATTTCCGCTTGCTGTGCATCTAAATAGTTGTTTCTAACCATTTGGCTTAGAACCGTATTTCTTCTGTCTAAAGATAATTTTGGGTTTCTTCTTGGGTTGTAAAGGGTTGCACCTTTAAGCATTCCTATAAGTACTGCAGCTTCTTCTACATTTACTCTATCGGGTTCCTTTTGAAAAAATGTTTTCGAGGCGTTTCTGATTCCATAAACATTATCACTATATGCAACGGTATTTAAATACAAAGTGATGATTTCTTCCTTTGTAAAATTTCTTTCTAATTTAACAGCAATGATTCCTTCTTTAATTTTTTGCAATGCCCGTAAAATAAAATTCTTTGTACTCCAGTTCTCTGTAAATAAATTCTTGGCAGTTTGCATGGTGATGGTACTTGCTCCTCCTTCACTACCCAAATAAAATATGGCCCTGCCTAATGATCTTGCATCAATGCCGCTGTGCTCATAAAATCTTTCGTCCTCGGTTGCAATTAAAGCTTCAATAATATGCTTACTAATGTCTTTATATTGTACGTTAATTCGGTCTTCTATATAGTACTTACCCATTAGCGTGCCGTCTTCAGCATAAACCTGTGAAGCCAATGAAGCGGAGGGGTTTTCAATATCATCTAAGTCGGGCATACTCCCAATCCAGCCAAAATTGAGCATTGCCAACAGAATAATTACAAAGGCAACGCCTCCAAAAAATATACGCCAAAAAATACGAACCGGTTTACTCATGGTTAATGCGCTGTTTTTGTAAGGGTAAAATTAATACTTATCGGGAAACAGATTTCTCACTAGTTGCCAATAAGTAGTTGTTTCTCCTTTTTTTCTTAAAAGGGCTAGGTTTTTAGGACTAATAATGCTAAAGCTGTATTTATCGGTAGTTAGCCAAGGCATGATTCTAGATGCTGCTAAAGATTTATTCTTATCGGTATAAGTGCTTGCTTCCGCAGCATTTTTAAATGGCCCCATTAAGAGTATTTGTTCTGTTTCGGTTACTCTAATTACATTAATGGGGAGTTTCTGTCCATAATACCGCTCTTGGTTAAATCTATTAAAAGCGTTTCTTGCTTCACTCACAAAAATTGGGTCTACTTTATATAATGCAATGGCAACATATTGTGAATCTGATGCATTAAACTCATAGGTTTCAGGAGCAACTATTTTTTCAATTGGTGCTGCGGTAATAGGCAAATTAGTAGTTACTTTTTCTGGCACTTTTACAACTGTTGGCGCTTTTGAAACAATAGGTAAATCTTGTGCATTGGTGGCGTTTAAATCTATTTTTCTTTCAACTACTTCAATAGGCCTTTCTACAACAAGATTAGTTAAATAAGCTTCTATCTCAGCTCTTTTGTTTAGCACTTCTAACATGGTTTTTGCTTTTTCTGCAATTGGGCTAGATGGAAAGAGTCGATTAATTTCGTTCAGTCTGATTTTAGCAACACTGTCTTGCTTTTGTTTAATATAGTAAACCGATTCTATGTAGAGTAATTGGGGTGTCCAATAAGAATTACCTAATTGTGCATCTGCTTTCTTTTTGTTGGCAATGGCTTCATCAAATTTTCCTTCAATAAATTGGTTGTAAATATTTTCGTAAAGTTGGTTGGTTATTGCTGGTTTTAAATCTACTCCAGATTGAAGTAGTTGATTGTTTTTTCCTTTAGGGTAAAATGAATTTAATAGTTGCTTTACAGAATCTGCTTTTTTTAACTCGTTTTCTTTTTGATAACAATTATGTAATTGAAACCAAACTTCTTCTAATTCACTACTCTCGGTAAAACGTTTTGCAATTTCTTCATAAGTTTCAGTGGCCGCTAAAACATCTCTTAATTGATATTGGAAAATACCAGCTGTTAAAATAAGTGCTTTTAAAATGGTATCATTAGAAGTGGCTAGTTTTTCGGTAGTAGTTGGGATACTGTCTCTCAATGTTTCTATGCTCAAAATAGTATTTTGTGTTGCTTTTGAGCTGTTGGGCTTTTGGTCATTATCAATTGCTATTGCGCCAACATTTCTATCTATTGCAGACTGTCTTCTCCAGTTATCAATATTGGGTCTATTGCCCCATTTAGCTTTAAAATCTGAAAGTCCCTTGGTTTTAAGGGAGTTGTTCATAAAGTAAAATCCTGTATTGCCAGATGGAGGTGCAAACAAGTCTGTTGGTGCAGCTATTGCATTACCTGATCCAAAACTTGTTTCTGAATCTGTATCTTTTAATCCTTTTTCTTTTCTTAATTTTTTTAATATTGCTTTTAATAAAGCTTCTCTTTCAGGTTCAGGCAGTAAAGCAATTCGTTGAAGACTATCCTCTCTGTTAACTGATCTAAGCGAAAGGGCAATTCTTTTTAAAGGGGATTTTTTTTGATTAACAGTGCTAGCTTCTGTTGCATTTAGTAAGCTGATTGATAAACTGTCATAAGCAGCTGATGCAGGTATATATTTTTTATTTTTATAGAGGGTTTCAGCTAAAAGAAAATAGGATTTTGATTTCTGAATATTATTACCCTCGCTATAGTTTATGCTTTTATATAACCAGTTTTCAGCATTTTTTAAATTGTTTTGTCTGATTTCTAATTCGGCTGCTGCATAATAAATTAGGTCTCTGAAGCCTTGGTATTTTTCCTTTTTTGCCATTGCCAAAAGCTGCGATAAATGAAAATTAACCGCATTCACTTTTTTATCGGAAGACAACGCAACAATATTTAGCCGAGCATACACATCCATCAGTGGATCAGTAGTATGACTAATTGCCTTTTCATACCAAACAACTGACAATGAATCTTGGTTAGACAAGGAATACATTTGGGCAATCAAATATTCCCATCTTGCTGTTTCTAATTTTGTATTCGCATTGGGTAAAGCTTTCGAAAGATAAAATGCCGCACTATCAAATTGCTTTTCCTTATAAAGCAAATAGGCAGTGTATTCGTTCCAAGTAGTTTTTAATCTTTCAGGGAAAAATTTGTCTGCAGCTAAAATTTGTAATAAGGCTTCTGCTTCTGCTAGCTTTTCTTGTTCAATAAAATTTCGAGATTGAAATAAAAAGCTTTCATTTCTTGCAGGCTTTGGCGAACTAATTTTTTTCCAAAAATTTCTTTTTTCATCGGTGCTAATTGAAAATGAACCGCCTTTACTGCTTAAATTACTGCCAATAGGTAAGTCGTAACCATCGTCTTTGGCTGCAAATGCATAGTTGATATAATTGAACACCAATGCAGCCGAATCAAAATCTTTTCGATGCATATAAGCATTACCCATTAATAAGTACAACTGGTCTACCCAATCGCTTCTTAAGTCGTGCAATAATATGCCAGCGGTACATTTGTAAATAACACTGTCTATTTGCCCTTTCGCTGTTTCATTTAATGAGTAATTATAGAAAGGCAATAGTTGGGTGTAATCTTCTTTGTGTTGGTTTTTTGCAGCTAAAATAATATCATTAAGCTTAACCGATGCATTGTAATAGTAATTGTAATGGCTAACGGTGTTATTATAGAGTCTTTTTGGGATTGTAAACTTTTTATTGCCTGTTTTTTCTGCAGGGAGTAAACGGCTTTGGTATTTTTCTGGTTTGGTTAATTCAATAGAAGTATTGGGTTGTGCATGTAAAAAAGCACAACAGAATAGAAGAATGCCTAAAAGGCCCTGTTTTGGATATTTTAGAAATTGGCGCATAAAATCCATTAAAAATACAGTTATTTCTGCACCATACAGATATAAAACCGAACCAATCCTTACCTTTAACCAGTTTTTATAATATGAATAAAATAAATACAGGAAATACATTTAAACGATTAAGGAATACCTATCGTTTGGTAATTATGAATGACGATACTTATGAAGAGATGGTCGCATTTAGATTGTCTAGATTAAGTGTATATATAGGTTTAAGTACTGTATTTGTTTTATTGGTTGGTTTTACTATCGCCTTAATTGCTTTTTCTCCTTTAAAATATTATATACCTGGGTATGGTACCAAGGAAAGTAGAACTGCTCTACAGATATTAAAAATCAGGACCGATTCACTAGAAAATGAAATAAGATATAAAGAGCAATATTTAGAGGGAATAAAAAAGGTATTGGCTGGTGATAAACCAGCTACTTTAGATACAGTACCATTGGCTTTACCTAAAGTGGAAGCTTCAAACGATTAAATCGTCATTAATGAAAAGCAAATTTCAACAGTCATATATTCCCCTTATTATTTTATTCGGCGTCGTAAATACTATCTGTATTCTATTTAATGATACACTAAAACTAAAACAGATAGATCCAATCATGGTAGCAGGCGCAAACACCTTATTGTTTGTAATTTGTTCAATCAGTATACGGTCCCAAATTAAATCAGCTAACAATACCAATCCACATGCTATGGTAAGAGGCGTAATGGGGTCTGTAGTTTTGAAATTATTTGTCTTAGGGACCGCCGCCTTTATTTACTTGTACAATGTAGGGGAAGCCCAAAGTGTAAATGGGATTTTTGTTAGCATGGGATTGTATATCGTTTATACTTGGTTAGAAGTGAAAATGGCTATGCAAATAAAACCTACAAAGAAAGATGGCAGCAATTGAGCATCCATTGCATGAATTGGCTCGGTTTTTACCCGCAGGTAGTTTTGACTATGTTGTAAAATATCTTTACCAATATAAAGTACACTTAACTGTTGCTAAAAGTAGAAAATCGGTTCTGGGTGATTATAGGCATGCACATCAGGGCAATAACCATCGAATTAGTGTAAATGGGAATTTAAATGTGTATGAATTTCTAATTACACTTTTACATGAGTTGGCCCACTTACTTACTTTTGAACAGTATCAAAATAGGGTAGAGCCACATGGAAAAGAATGGAAGGGAATATATAGTAAGTTATTGATTGATTTCGTAGGATTTGGGGTATTCCCCACAGAAATAATTACTGCATTGCAAAAATCAATTATCTCTCCCGCTGCTACAGCAAATGGCGAAACAGAATTATTAATGGTTTTACGAAAGTATAATGCTGTAAAGAAAGAGGGAGTTTGTTTTATTGCTGACTTACCTGAAGGCGCCCTATTTAGGCTTTCCAATGGGAAAGTATTTAAGAAAGGGGAGCTCCGCAGAAAGCGATATACCTGTTTTGAATTAAAAACAGGTATGATGTATACAATAAGTGCAATAACAGAGGTGAAACAGTTGGAAGTGATTAATCAATAAAAAAAGCCATTAGGAAATATTAATTCCCAATGGCTTTTGACTACTTCGAATATATATTATGCAACAGCCTGCTTCACCAAAGCGGCTGCTTCACTTAATTGTATTGCAGATTGAACTTTTAATCCACTTTCGTCAATTAATTTCTTAGCTTCAACTGCATTAGTACCCTGTAATCTTACAATAATTGGGATATTGATATTGCCTAGTTTATTATAGGCTTCAATTACTCCAGCTGCTACACGATCGCATCTTACAATACCCCCAAAAATATTGATCAAAATGGCTTTTACATTTGGATCTTTCATGATAATGCGGAAACCTGCTTCAACAGTTTGTGCATTTGCTGTACCACCTACGTCTAAGAAATTGGCTGGTTCACCACCGCTCAATTTAATCATATCCATGGTAGCCATAGCTAATCCTGCTCCATTTACCATGCAACCAACATTACCGTCTAGTTTAACAAAATTCAAATTGTATTGACCTGCTTCTACTTCGGTAGGGTCTTCCTCTGTTACATCTCTTAAAGCTGCAACATCTGGATGACGCATTAAAGCATTGTCATCAATATTCATTTTACAATCAACTGCAATAATCTTTTCATCACTTGTTTTGAATAGTGGATTAATCTCCAACATTCCACAATCTAAGCCTACATAAGCATTGTATAAATTTGTTACAAACTTTACACAGTTTTTAAATGCTTCGCCACTTAATCCCAAGTTGAATGCAATTTTTCTTGCTTGGAAGCCTTGCAAACCACCGCCAGGGTGAACCCACTCTTTAAATATTTTTTCTGGAGTATTATGTGCTACTTCTTCAATATCCATTCCACCTTCGGTACTATACATCACCACATTCATTCCTTTTGATCTATCTAATAAAATAGATAAGTAGAATTCTTTAACTGGGTTTGGCCCAGAATAATACACGTCTTGTGCAACTAAAATCTTGCTAACCTTTTTTCCTGCATCGCCTGTTTGAATGGTTACCAATGTGCCACCTAAAATATTCTTAGCAATACTGGTAACATCTTCCGCACTTTTAGCAACAGCTACACCTCTTTGTTCTGTACCTACAATTTTCCCTTTTCCGCGTCCGCCAGCGTGTATTTGGGCTTTCACTACGGCAAAATTATTGCCAGTTTGGGTTTTTATTTGACGATAAGCCTCTTCGGCCGCCATTACGGTGTCAACTGCTATACCTTCCTGTACAGGAACTTGGTATTTTTTGAGTAATTCTTTAGCCTGGTACTCATGAAGATTCATATGGAACAATTTTTGCGAAGATAAGATAATCGTGGATGCAGATTTAAACCTTTTGTTAAAATTGTTGTTGTAACATTAATTTTTGTATTTTTGAAAAATCTAAATAAAAATCAACATGAAAAAAATGGCATTAGCGCTGTTAAGTACAGCTTTTTTAGCAGGCATTTATTCTTTTACTGGTGTATCAAGTATTAAAGAAGTAATCACTTATAAAGTAGAAGCCGGAAAGAGTCGAGTTGACTGGGTAGGTTCTAAGAAGAACGACTTCCATACAGGTTTTTTCAATGTTAAAAGTGGTGCTGTACAAGTTAATGCTGGTAAAGTAACTGGTGGTGAGTTTGTTATTGATTTAGCTAATATTAAAGTTACCGATGCTGCTGGTGCTAAGTTAGAAGGCCACTTGAAGTCTGGAGATTTTTTTGATGTAGCTAAATATGGTGAAGCTACTTACAAAATCACTAATGTTGTTTACAGCGACGAAACCAATGCTACTATTACTGGTGAATTAAACTTGAAAGGTGCTAGCTTACCTGTAAGCTTCAAAGCAGCTATTCGTAGTGCAGACGAGAAAGGCTTATTTGCAGAAGCTTTCTTTGCCATGGATAGAACCTTATTTGGTATTAACTACGGTGTTGGAAATATTGCTAAAGATGTACAGGTTGCTGTTCACCTTTATGCTACTAAGTAATTATTGATAACTGACTATATCAAAAGAAAAGTCCCGATTACAATTTGTAGTCGGGACTTTTTTAGTGGTATTGAATTAATTATAAATAACGCTCTTCAATAATTTTTTTGTGATGCAATAAGTGACCGAATAATATAAATGCTATAGCATTAGCAGTTACTTTTTTATCACTTGCAATTCCACTATTCATTAATTGATTTTCAGTTAAAGAACTAATTAATAAATCAGTAGATTTTCTGAGGGCCTTAAACTCTTCTTTTAATGCTACAAAAGTTCTTTCATTCGCCTGTGCGGCTTGTGCATAAAGATTTTCATCAAATCCTGGCAAAGGGGTTGAATCATTTCTTGCAACCCTTAGTAATCTGTATTGCATGATTCTTTCGGTATCAATTATATGCTGAATAAGATCTTTTATTGTCCATTTCCCTTCGGCGTATGCGTAGTCTCCTTTTTCATCGGGAAGATTTAAAAAAAAGTAAGTGAGTGGGTAAGACAATAATTTTACTACTTCTTGAATATCCGTTACCTCAACTTGATTAATATATCCTTCAAAATAGGCAGGGTATTCTCCTGAAAGGGGCTTTGGCATGGTTATTTTTTTGTGTTAGTATTTGATTTAATGGTAGAAGTAGACTTGAATTCATTGGCTATTTTCACTGCTTCAAATGCGTTTACAATTCCCCCTGTTTTAGATAAAGATTTGAATGGGACAATAGTGGGTTCTTGACCAGGCTTTAAACATTTAATATCATCAGCAGGTTTGGTTACAGATTGTTCAATGATTTTCTTTATATCAATAGCAGTTAATTGAGGGTAATATGATTTTAAAATGGCTGCCACTCCTGAAACTATTGGGGTTGCCATACTGGTCCCTTTCAAATTCCCATAATTATTGCCACCAGGGATAGTTGAAAATATTTTTACACCAGGGGCAAATACATCCACTTGGGATTGACCATAGCTGCTGAAATCTGCTGCAATACTTGGGCCTAAATTAGGGTCACTGCTGGCCCCAACTGTAATATAATTTTTAGCATACGATTTCCAAGGATTTAGCCAAGGGCTGGGAAAGTTTTCAACTGAATCGAGGTTTTCTGCATCATTGCCTGCAGCATGAATGAGTAATACATCTTTTTGTTCTGCATACTTAACCGCACTGTCTACCCAGGCTTTTTCCGGGGAAAAAGATTTCCCAAAACTCATATTGATAATTTTGGCTCCATGGTCTACTGCATAACGAATGGCCAATGCAATATCTTTGTCGTATTCGTCCCCATCTGGAACAATTCTAAGCGTCATTATTTTTACTTGATCTGCAACTCCGTCAATTCCAATTCCGTTATTTCTTATTGCCCCTATAATACCAGATACATGAGTTCCATGAGTAGGACCTGGACCCATTACATCGTTATTCCCATAAAATCTGTCTGATAAATTTTCATAATCGTCTCCAATGATTTCGCCTCTATAATTAGGTGGAGCATTGTCTTTAGATTCAAATGCCGATTTTTTTCCTTCGATATATTCTTCTAATTCTTTTAAGGCACTTGAATTTTTTTCTTCCGGATCAATTTGAAGCATTTTCATTACAGTCAGAAAGCCCAATTTTGCATCTCTTGCAGTTTTGGTAACTGGTTCAAATATTTCTAGTTTCTCACAATTATATTCATCTACTCCCATTTCTTGTCGAAGAATTTTATCATGCCTTTTTAATGCTTTAGCAGTTACTTCTATAAACATTAAGTCCATTATTTCTTCTTGACTAAAGTTGAGTTCCTTTGCCGCTTTAGACCACATTTGATATTGTGATTTTTCTGTTGCTGAAAGGAGGCTGGTATCTATAAGAGTGGATTGATATCGATTCTTCCATTTGTGAAATACCCTAGCTCTTTCGTCCCCGGCTTTTTTGAGGCTTTTGCCATCTTTACCGCCTAAAAAATTCCAACCAAAAACATCGTCTACATATCCGTTTTTGTCATCGTCTATTCCGTTCCCAGGAATTTCTTTTGGATTTCTCCACAATACTTTTTTCAAATCCTCATGTGTAGTATCTACACCGGAATCTAATACCGCAACAATTACAGGTTGGGGCTTTTTATTTTTAGCCGCTAATAAATCGTATGCTTTATTTAAGCTTATTCCATAAACATGGTTCTTTTCTAAATCTAGTAAATGCCAACCCTTCGGAATATCCGATTGTGCAAAAGAAGACAAATCAATTCCACATCCTAAAAAGATGGCAAGCGCTGTTCCACGAATCATGTAGTGTAAATTTTCTCTCTGCACAAATTTGCACAATACTGTTGATATATAACAATGCCTATTTTTAATTTATCAAATCATTAAGCTTAGCATCGTCCTATATATCCTAACAAAATGTTAAACCTTACTATATTGTCTCCATTTATCAATCGCAGCTTCCATATCTGCAGGTAAAGGGGATTCAAAAAAGATTTCTTTTCCAGTGTGTGGATGAATAAATCCGAGCGTTTTTGCATGCAGCGCACATCTTGGACAAGCTTCAAAACAATTGTCTACAAATTGCTTGTACTTTGAGTATATAGTGCCTTTTAAAATTTTATCACCCCCATATTCTATGTCGTTAAAAAGCGTATGCCCAATATGTTTCATATGCACCCTTATTTGGTGTGTTCGCCCTGTTTCTAACTTACATTCCACCAAGGTTACATAATTGAATCTTTCTAACACTTTAAAATGGGTTATTGCATGTTTTCCTGTATCGCCTTCAGGATAAGCGTCAAACATTTTTCTATGTTGTTTATGGCGAGCAATATGTGCGTTAATAGTACCTTCCTCTTCTTGTATATTCCCCCATACTAAAGCAATATATCTTCGGTTAACGGTATGATTAAAAAACTGTTTGGCTAAATGTGCAGCGGCTTCTCCAGTTTTAGCCAAAACAATTAATCCGGTGGTGTTTTTATCTATTCGATGAACTAATCCAAATCGGGGTAAACTTTCTTCGTTTAATTGAGGATTCTGTTGTCTCAAATAATAGGCCACACCATTTAATAGGGTTCCGCTAAAATTGCCAACACCGGGATGCACCACCATATTAGGGGGTTTATTTAAAACCATTAAAAAATCGTCTTCATAAACAATATTCAAAGGAATGGGCTCCTCTTTTAAAATGGTATGTTCAGGATTAATCAAACTCATCAAAATGATTTCATCTCCTGGCTTTATCTTATAGTTGCTTTTAACTGTTTTACCATTTACAGTTAAAAACCCTGCTTCAATTCCTTGTTGTACTTTATTTCTGGTAGCTCCTTCCATATGCATCTGAACCCATTTGTCTATTCTGAAGGGTTCTTGGCCTTTGTCAACAGTAAAAATCTTGCGTTCGTACAAGGCATCAGATTGCTCTTCTGAAATTAATTCGGTATCTATTTGCATGCGGCAAAATTAACTTTATTTTTGTGGTATGGAACAGGAAGTCATTTTCAACGATTTAGGTAAAAGAAGCTATAAAGAAGTTTGGGACCAGCAAGAAGCTTTATTAAAAGCAAATGCAGATATTAAAATGGCTTTTAAATTTGGGAATCAACAGTTCAATGCTCCTGAAACCATACCAACCTTACATCATTTATTATTTGTTGAACACTTTCCTGTATACACATTAGGTAAAAATGGTAAAGAAGAGCATGTATTAATTAGTGAAACAGATCGGCTAAAAAAAGGCATTGAATATTTTCATATAAATAGGGGGGGAGACATCACTTTTCATGGGCCAGGACAATTGGTTGGGTATCCAATTTTAGATTTAGAAAGATTTAAAACCGATTTGGGATGGTACTTAAGATCATTAGAAGAAGTAATCATTAAAACCATGGCAGATTATGGTTTAAAAGGGGAGAGAAGTGCGGGTGAAACAGGGGTTTGGTTAGATGCTCATATTAAAGGGAAAGAAAGAAAAATATGTGCTATGGGAATTAAGTGCAGCAGATGGATTACCATGCATGGATTTGCATTTAATATAAATACAGACCTCACTTATTTTGATCATATAGTTCCCTGTGGAATTCAAAATAAGAAAGTGACATCTTTGGCACAAGAACTAGGACGAATAATCGATTTTGAGGAAGTCAAGTATAGGGTTAAGAAACATTTTGAAGCCATATTCCCATGCAAATTGATTGGCGAACCTGCTTAATGTAGCAGAAATTTGTTTCTTTCTAACAGTTCTCCGTTACAGTATAATTCAAAATCATACCATCCACTATGATAAAAATTGCTTTTTTCAATTATCCAATAATCTTCTTTCAAGTTGGTAATATTATGTAACAACAATTTGCCATCATAAATAAATAAGCTGTATCGTTTGGTATTCGTATTGGGTAATTGAATGGTTAAATTCCCTTTAGAATTAGTAAATACATATATAGAAGGCGCCCAATTGTCTTGAATTTCCGGCGAAGTTGTTGCTTCAATTGTTGCTGGTGAAAATTGAAGACTTCTTTTGCCTATTCTTGTAAGCGTGTCTTTGGTATTTGCAAATATGGAATCTTTGAACTTTTTGTAATCGCTAGCAGACAACTCTTTGAACAATTTATTTTTAATAAAAATCCTTTGAGTCAAAGCAGTTTTATTAGCACTTTTGGGTATTTTTTTTTGTGCAACAGCTAATTTCAAAAAGCCGAAAAAACAAATGATTATTAAACTGAAACTTCTCATACTCATCACAAATATATTTTTTTAAGATTAATAAATTAACCTTCCAGGCGCTAAACTTCTATTACCTTGTAACCCTCCACTATGTATTAGCAAAATATTGGCATTATCGCTAAAATATTGCTGTTGAATTAAGTTTTCAACAGCATAAAAAAGCTTTGAAGTATATACAATATCAGTAGGCAACTTTTCTCTTTTAAATAATTGGTTCATATAATCAATTAATTCAGCGGGATGTTTAGCATAGCCTCCAAAATGATAATCGTGTAGGGTAGTAAATATTTTATTTTTTTTCGGTGGGAGTAAGGCTGTAACCAGATCATTTAACCCAGTATTATTCTTTAACACACTAACGCCAATTACCAATTGATTTTCATTAGATCCAATAATTAGTCCAGCTAACATGGTTCCAGTTCCACAAGCACAAATAATATGTGTAAAAGCAGAACAGTCCTTGGTTCTTAAAATGGTAGCTGCACCAAGTGCTCCATTAATACCATAGCCTCCTTCATTAATCCAAAACCAATCTTTATTGGCCAATTCTTCCATCACCACTTCTTTGTATTTGTATGCATCTCTTGAAATAAAATGCAATTGCATTCCCAGCGCCTTTGCTTCCAATAAACTTGGCGAATCATTCCATTCGCCTCTAATAAACCCAACAGAATTGAATCCATTTAATTTGCAAGCAGCCGCAAGAGCAACAATATGATTGGAGTAGGCTCCGCCAAAACTGGCAATGGTATTGCATTTGAGTCGTTTAGCTTCCTCCAGATAAAACCTAAGTTTAAACCATTTATTCCCACTTATAATAGGATGAATTAAGTCTGTTCTAAGGGTTGAAACTTTAATATTTTCAGTTCCTAAGCTATTCAGCTCTTGTATGATTATTTTATTTGTATCGAATAACATTTTTTTATCAATTGTTGCAATGTTAAATGATTTAACTTTGTATTGTAAATTTAAGCTATGAAACCTACCCTTGTAATTTTAGCTGCTGGAATGGCAAGCCGTTACGGAAGCATGAAACAAATACAGTCTTTTGGCCCTGATGGAGAGACCATCATGGATTATTCCATTTACGATGCCATTGAGGCTGGATTTGGTAAAGTTGTATTTATTATTCGAGAAGAATTTGCTGAACAATTCAAAAGTATTTTTGAGCCAAAATTGGCTGGAAAAATTGCTACTGATTATGTATATCAATATTTAGAAGCATATACCAATGGCTATGCAATACCAGCTGATAGAGCAAAACCATGGGGTACTGCTCATGCTGTATTATGTTGTAAGGGTAAAGTGAATGAACCCTTTGCCGTTATTAATGCAGATGATTATTATGGTCGTGACGCCTTTCATAAGGCATACGATTTCTTAACTACCATTTGTAATGACAATACTTTTGCATTGGTTGGATATGAGTTACAAAAAACGTTAAGTGAAAATGGCAGTGTAAGTAGAGGAGTATGTACTGCCGATGCTGATAATAATTTGACAGAAATTAATGAACGTACTAAAATTTATAGAGAAGAAGGAGAAATTGTATTTGAAGATGAAAATGGGAAAACACCTTTGCCCGGAAGCAGTTTGGTAAGTATGAACTATTTCTGTTTTTCTCCTGCTTTTATTGATATGTGTGAAAATATGTTCACTGAATTTTTAGCTGCTAAAGGACAGGAGTTAAAATCGGAGTTCTTCATTCCTTATGCAGCCAACGAGTTTATCCAATCTGGCAAAGGTGTATTAAAAGTGCTACCTACATCTGCTCAATGGTTTGGTGTAACTTACAAAGAAGATGCTCCTGGTGTACAAGCTGCTATTAGCCAATTAGTAGAAGATAAAGTGTATCCAGCTTCTTTATGGAAATAAATAGTATTAACTATTTTCCGTAAGCTTTTACAAAATAAACACAGTCTTCTAATTTATTGATTTGAACTTTTCGTTCTACACCTTTTAAAGAAGATTTATTGGGAAGTTTTACTCTTTGAAAAGCAGTATCACTTTTCTTTAAATCTTCAATAATTGAATGAATATTTTTTGATTTTACTGCAAATGCAACACCATCTGCTTGTGCTTGTTTTGTACTTAATACCCCAATTACTTCCCCATTCTTGTTAAATACTGGGCCGCCTGAGTTACCAGGATTAGCACTTATTTGAATTTGATAAGAAAGTGAATCTCCATTGAAACCAGACTTTGCACTTAAGTAGCCCATTCCATAAACAATTTCGTTTCTAGGATAACCTAAAGTGAAAATTTCTTCTCCTAAATCTGAGTTGCTTTTTTGAATGGTATAAGGGATAGACTTGATGGCTTCATATTCATCATCATTAATTTTTAGAATGGCCAAATCTTTAACATGGTCTATAAGCACAATGGACGATTTGAACTCTTTGCCCTTACTATTTACGACAATAGCACCTGTACCCTTAAGAATATGGGCATTGGTAACAATATATCCTTTTACGTCTACTAAAAACCCTGATCCTCCACTTAATAATCTTGCATTGATTGGAATTTTAGAAGTTACTTCATTAATAATATTTCCTTGGTATTGTTGATTTTTCTTAACTACTTCTAAATCTTTACCTAATTGTTCTAGTTTAGGATCGTTAACTGCGGTAGAGAAATACATGGCCAACCCACTGATGAATAGGGCAATCACACCACCTACAGATGCGGCAATAGTAGTGACTCTTTTATATTTATTAAAGAATTGAATTACTTTTCCTTTAGTGTTTAATGTACCCCCTTCGTTAAGGTCTCCCCTTTCTAACAGGTTCTGATGAACCTCATGTAATGTTTGTTTAATCTGAATATTAGCGGAATAATCGGCAATTTGGTGTAAGAACATATTGTGTTCTACCACCATCTGATCAATTTCAGGAGTAGTATTGCGCAGGTTCTCAAAATAAGCACGTTCTTCAGGGCTCATTTCTTCCCTGAGGTATCTTTCAATTGCGTCTAATAATAAAATGTCATCCATATACTTACTCTCCAATATTATATTGCGAAAAGAATAATTTCTTTAATCGCATCAAACACTTGTATTTCTGGTTTTTTGCGTTGTCTGCATTAGTGTATCCAAATTCGGCCGCTAAAGCAGTCATGTCCATTTTTTTTAGATAGTATCCCTGTAATAAACTTTTGCAAGGTTCTCCTAAGCTATTCAAAGCCCTATCCATTATAACGAACTCCGCATTCCTCTTTTCATGGGTTTCTAAATCTTCCTCAACGGCTACTGTTTCCTCAAACCCATCAACCGAACCAGTGAACCTACCCATTTGTTGAAGTCTTTTTAACCAAAGCCTTCTGCAAACAGAATACAGATATGTTTTAATTTGACAAGTGAGCACAAAAGAATCTGTTTGAGACTTTTCATATAAAGCAATCATTGCTTCCTGAAATATGTCTCTCGCTTCGTCATAGCTCCCATTATTATTCAATATAAAAGTCTGAATCATATTAAAATTATCTTTATATATGATTTCGACCGCTTTTGAATCATTGTGAGCCAGACCCTTCAATAATGCTTGTTCGTTCGTATCTCCTTTCACTATCTGTTCCTTTAATACAGTTATTGGCTTAAAAGTAACCCAAAATAGCCCTAAATAATTTCAAAAAAAAAATTTGAAACATCGGGTTACCTTTTCCTCGTTTACGTATTAATCTGTAATCATTCAAACTAAAAAAGAAAAAAAATGAAAAAATTGTTATTCGTTTTAGCATTAGGCGTATTCGCATCTTGCGCTGGAGAAAACAAAGAAGCTGCTGCTGACACTACTGCAACAACTGTTGACACTGCTGCTGCAACTGTAGATACTGCTGCTGCAACTGTAGATACTACTGCTGCTCCTGCTGTTGACACAACTAAGAAGTAATTAGAACAATCTGTTGGTGAAGAGAACGAGTGAAGTCTAGCTTGCAGAAAGTACAACAGATTTAAAAGTTTCATATGGCAAGCAATCGTTAGAAGCCGCTCCGTTTCCACGGAGGGGCTTATTTTTTTAGATGAACTGAATAAAAACTAACTAACCTTAGTTTAATATTTTTCAAATAAATTTTTTGCTTCCCAATCAATTCTTATATTTGAAATATCATGCAAACGGTAATTAACAACTGGTTCTATTCTTTTTATTATTTCTTCTTTATGAAAAGGAGCCGGGTCCAGTTTGCAAAAGCATAAAAGTTTTAAACAACGTATAGGTCCCGGCAAATAGCCGGGATTTTTTTTATCCATATAGCAATGAACAAAACAAAAGAAAAAAATACCATTCCAAAAAGTAGCTTGCCGCAACAAGCTAATGGTATTTGTATTCAGGGTTATGAAGGTAGTTTTCATCAAGTTGCTGCTAGACATTTTTTCGGTAAAAACGTGGAAGTGATTCCTTGTGCTTCATTTAGACAATTGATAAAACTTGCTTTAGATGCTAACTCCTCTAAAGCAGCTGTAATGGCTATTGAAAACTCTATTGCTGGAAGCATATTACCCAACTATAATTTACTGCAAAAAGCAAATTTGAAGGTTGTAGGTGAAGTGTATTTATCTATCAGCCAAAATTTATTGGTTAATAAAGGTGTGGGTCTTTCAGATATTAAAGAAGTACACAGTCATCCGATGGCTATTTTGCAATGTCTTGATTTTTTAGAATCTCATCCTTACAAGTTAATTGAGACAGAAGATACTGCATTAAGTGCGAAATATGTTCACCAGCACAAGAGTAAACATATTGCTGCTATAGCAAGTAAACTGGCTGCTGAATTATTCAATTTAGAAATTTTAGCTCCAGATATTCAAACACAAAAAAACAATATCACTCGCTTTTTAATATTACAGAGAACCAAAGAAGCTCGGCCAATTATTGGGGCCAACAAAGCATCTATATATTTTCAAACCAATCATTCCAAAGGAATTTTAGCAAAAGTGTTAACAGAAGTAGCAAAAACAGGAATCAATTTAAGTAAGCTTCAAAGTATGCCTATTCCTGGAAGTCATTTTAAATATGGATTCTATGCCGATATGGAATTTGATCAGCTAAAACAATTTGATAGCATGATGAATAAAATTGAATTGCTAACGAATAATGTAAAAGTGTTTGGAATTTATAAAAAAGGAAAACTGGTAAAAGGATAATTATGCAGATAGCTAAATCAAAAAGATTAGAAGGGATTGGAGAGTACTATTTTTCGCAGAAACTTAGAGAAATTGAACATCTCAATAATGCAGGGAAAAATATCATCAATTTAGGAATAGGAAGTCCTGATCTTCCTCCACATCCTTCTGTAATACAAGCGTTACAAGAGCAAGCCAGCCTAAGTAGTACACATGCATATCAATCTTATAAAGGAGTACCAGCTTTGCGAAATGCAATAGCTAATTGGTATGAAAAATACTATCAGGTTAGTTTAAATCCGGAAACTGAAATATTGCCTTTATTAGGAAGTAAAGAAGGGATCATGCATATCTGTATGACTTATTTAAATGAAGGTGATCAGGTATTGATTCCCAATCCTGGTTATCCTACTTATACAAGTGCTGTAAAATTAGCTGGCGGTACACCTATCTATTTTGATTTAACAGAAGAAGGTAATTGGGAACCTAATTTTGAAGCTTTAGAAGCAAGTGATTTAAGCAAGGTAAAATTAATGTGGGTAAATTATCCTCAAATGCCTACTGGGAAAAAACCAAGTATTGAGTTATTTGAGAAATTGATTGCATTTGGTAAAAAACACCAAATTTTAATATGTCATGATAATCCGTATAGTTTTATTTTGAATGATGAGCCCCTGAGTTTGCTTAGTATAGCAGGTGCAATGGATACAGCAATAGAATTAAATTCATTGAGTAAAAGCCAAAATATGGCAGGCTGGAGAGTAGGCATGCTTTGTGGGGCAGCAGAAAGGATTAATGAAGTACTCATTTTTAAAAGTAATATGGACAGTGGCATGTTTTTGCCAGTACAATTGGCAGCTGCTACTGCATTAAGTTTAGAAAGGGATTGGTATGATTGGGTTAATGAAGTGTATGCAAAAAGAAGAGAAAAAGTATTTGAGTTATTAGATACCCTTCAATGCCAGTATGCTACCAATCAGGTAGGCATGTTTGTATGGGCAAAAATTCCAGCAGGGGTAAAAGATGGTTATGAATTAAGTGATCAGGTCTTGTATAATAGCAATGTATTTATAACTCCAGGAGGAATTTTTGGTACTGCGGGTAACCAATATATACGAGTGAGTTTATGTGGAAGCATCACCAAATTTGAGGAAGCCATTCAACGAATAGAAGCTCAAAAGGCGAAATAAAAAACGATTATGGTTATTACAATTGTAGGAACAGGATTGATAGGAGGCTCACTTTCATTGGCATTGCAAGCAAAAGGTTTTGCAAGCAAGGTTATTGGTGTAGAATCTAATAAAGAACATGCAGCCAAAGCAATCGAATTGGGATTGGTACATGAATGCTTAACATTAGCGGAAGCAATACAAGCATCATCTGTAATCATTATTGCAACACCCATTAATGCTGCGGAACAATTACTGCCCATCATTTTAGACAAAGTGAGCAATCAAGTAGTGTTTGATGTTGGTTCTACAAAATCAAAGATTGTTGAAGCGGTTAAAAATCATCCAAAAAGAGGAAGATTTGTTGCAACACACCCCATGTGGGGAACAGAAAATAGTGGACCATCTGCAGCAATTAAAGGTGCATTCAGTAAAAAAGCAACCGTTATTTGCGATAAATCGCATTCTGATTCAGACGCATTAGAAATGGTTGAGACATTATACGCGTTATTAGAAATGCATATTCTGTACATGGAGTCTACGGCACATGATATGCATGTGGCTTACATTAGCCATATATCACATATTACTTCTTTTGCCCTTGCCAATACTGTTTTAGAGAAAGAGCGGGAGGAAGATGCCATTTTTGAACTAGCAAGTGGTGGTTTTGAAAGCACCGTTCGACTTGCAAAGAGTAATGCTGCAATGTGGGTTCCCATTTTTATGCAAAATCGAGACAATATTTTGGATGTACTAAATGAGCATATCAGCCAATTGAGAAAATTCAAGTCGTGTTTAGAAAAAGAGAACGAAGCATATTTAGCAGAATTGATTGAAAATGCCAATGGAATAAGGAGAATACTTAAGTAAAACACCGCAAAGAAGGCTATATAGAGTACCTTTGCACAAATTTTAGAATACATGATTACATTTGAAGGGTTGGGAATTGACGAGCGTTTAATTCAAGCAACCACAGAGTTGGGGTATGTGAACCCAACGGCAATTCAGGAACAGGCGATACCGGTCTTATTGAGCGGAACGACTGATTTTATCGGTTTGGCGCAAACCGGCACGGGAAAAACAGCAGCGTTTGGATTACCCTTGTTACACATTATTGACGCAGCAGCTAAGTACCCACAGGCATTGGTGGTTTGTCCTACACGCGAATTGTGTTTGCAGATTGTTAAAGAGATTGAGCTGTTTAAGAAATATATGACCGGTATTTCGGTTGTTGCAGTTTATGGAGGAGCTTCCATCGGATTACAGATCCGTGATCTGAAAAGAGGCGTACAAATTGTTGTAGCTACACCAGGAAGACTAATTGATTTGATTGAGCGCAAAGCAATCAATTTAGAGCAAATCAGTTATGTAGTTTTAGATGAAGCAGATGAAATGTTGAATATGGGTTTCCAAGATGATATTGAATTCATTTTGAAAAATACTCCTCAACGAAACAGTACTTGGTTATTCAGTGCAACCATGCCACCAGAAATTAGAAAAGTGAGCAAGCGTTACATGAAAGATCCAAAAGAAGTAACGGTAGGTAAAGTAAATACTGCTAACAAGAGTATTGATCATCAGTACTATGTTACTACTGCTCATCATCGTTACGAAACGCTAAAGCGTATTATCGATTTTAATCCAGGTATTTATGGAATTATTTTTACTAGGACTAAATTAGATGCACAAGAAATATCAGAGCGTTTAACTAGAGAAGGATATGATATTGATGCATTACATGGCGATCTTACACAAGGTCAACGTGATAAAGTAATGGGTCAGTTTAGGGATAAAACACTCCAATTATTAATTGCAACTGATGTTGCTGCAAGGGGTATTGATGTACAAGGTATTACCCACGTAATCAATTTTGAACTACCAGATGACGTTGAAATTTATACGCATAGAAGTGGGCGTACGGGTAGAGCAGGAAATCAAGGAATTTGTATTTCTATTGTTCATGCCAAAGAAACGTATAAGCTTAAACAAATTGAAAGAATCAATAATTGCCATTTCAGTAAACTAGATATTCCTTCAGGGAAAGATGTTTGTAGAAAACAATTTTTCTCATTTATGGATAAGTTATTGTCTGCAGATATTAGCCATGGCGATTACGAAACCTATGTTCCTATGTTGGCAGAAAAGTTTGCCGATGTTAGCAAAGAAGACGTGTTAAAGCGTGTTGCTGCAATGGAGTTTGATCGATTCTTAAAGTACTATGAAAACTCAGAAGATTTAAATATTAGAGAGCGTGATAGAAGTGCAAAGAGAGATCCAAATGACCGTGGAGACAACCGATCTGCACGCAGAGAAAGCGGAAGGGACGCTGGTAGAGATGCGGGCCGTGGCGATAGTAGAAAAGAGTATAAATCTGGGGGAGGTTACAGTAGGTTATTTGTAAACCTTGGAACTAAAGATGGTTTTTATAAGGCCAGCTTCTTGCAATTTGTATTAGATATGAGCGATCTTAAGAAAGAAGTATTGGGTCGTATTGATATGAAAGATATGAATAGCTGGATTGAGATTGAGAAAACCGCAGCACAGCAAATGATTCGTTCTTTGGATGGAAAAAAGTACAAAGGAAGAAGCATTCGTATGAATGATGCCGATAGTGGAGGAGGACGCAGATAATTTTATTAACAAGCAATCAAACGTATATGGAACAGACCTTACAGCAAGAAGCTAGTATCAACACCATTCTTGCAAAAAGACCACTCATTATTTCCGGACCTTGCAGTGCGGAAACCGAAGAGCAAGTGCTGGCAACTGCTAGTCAACTTGCTGCAACTGGTAAAGTAGATATTTTACGTGCCGGAATTTGGAAGCCACGAACCAGGCCTGGAAGTTTTGAAGGTGTTGGAACTAAAGGTTTGCCTTGGTTGCAAAAAGCAAAAGAATTAACCGGTTTGCCAGTAGCAGTTGAAGTAGCAACAGGTAAGCAGGTGGAAGATGCTTTGCATTTTGGCGTAGACGTTTTATGGATTGGTGCTAGAACAACAGTGAATCCATTTAGCGTTCAAGATGTAGCTGATGCATTAAAAGGAGTGGATGTTCCAGTTTTGATTAAGAACCCTATTAATCCAGATTTAGAATTATGGATTGGAGCTGCTGAACGTGTTGCGAAAGCTGGAATTAAAAACATCGGATTAATTCATAGAGGTTTTAGTTCATATGGTAACACGGAATACCGTAACGCACCAATGTGGCATTTGGCTATTGAAATGAAGCGTAGGTTTCCTGAAATGCTGATGATTAATGACCCTTCCCATATTTGTGGAAGAAGAGATATTCTGCAGGAAGTGGCGCAAAAAGCAATTGACTTAGATTTTGATGGATTAATTATAGAGAGTCATATAGATCCAGATAATGCTTGGAGTGATGCTAAACAACAAGTTACTCCTGATGTATTGGGTGCTATGATTAGCGCAATGATTTGGCGCAAGGAAGACATTATTTCTGAAGAGTTGCATATTCAAATGGATAAAATGCGCGCTCAAATAAATCAGTTAGACGATGAGCTTTTGCAATTATTAGGACAACGAATGAAAGTAGCAGATAAAATTGGACAATATAAAAAGGACAATAATATTACCATTTTGCAAACCAATCGTTGGAATGCCATATTAGAGCGAGCTTTTGTAAAAGGAGGGCAGCTTGGTCTTAGCCAAGAATTTATCACTAAGTATTTTGATGCGGTACATATGGAAAGTATCAACCATCAAAATAAGATCATGAATTCATAGTATGCAGAAGAAGCGTTTTTTATTCTCTGGGAAAGAAACTGTTTTTTATTTTGATGCAGTATTTAACGTTGTAGAAAAAATTGTTTCAAAAGAGAAAGCCATAATAGTAACAGATGAAAATTTGTTTCAAACCTATAAGCGAAAATTAAAGGGCTTTAATACCATTGTTTTAAAGCCAGGTGAGCAATTTAAGGTTCAACAAACAGTTGATGTAATTATTGATCAATTGATTTTATTGGGTGCGGATAGGCAAACCACTTTAATTGGTTTTGGAGGAGGCGTTATCACAGATATAACAGGCTATGTTGCAGGAATTTATATGCGAGGAATTGAAGTAGGATATATTCCTACTTCTCTTTTAGCAATGGTTGATGCAGCAATAGGCGGTAAAAATGGAATTGATGTAGGCCTGTATAAAAATATGGTTGGATTAATTAGACAGCCTTCATTTTTAATTTATGATTATAGTTTACTAAAATCATTGCCTTTGGCAGAATGGAAGAATGGGTTTGCAGAAATCATTAAACACGCCTGTATTAAGGATCAAAAAATGTTTGTTGAATTAGAGCAAAACAGTATTCCCAAATACAAAAAAAATCCTTCCTTACTGGCAAAGTTAATCATGCATAATGCATTGATTAAAATAAAAGTAGTGCAACAAGATGAGTTTGAAAAAGGTGATAGAAAGCTTTTGAACTTTGGGCATACACTTGGGCATGCAATTGAGAATATGTATCAATTAAGCCATGGTGAAGCCATCAGTATTGGTATGACCTATGCGGCATTGATGTCTCAGCAATTAAAATTTTATAAAGAGGCTGATAGGGTTATTCGCTTATTGCATCAATATGGGTTGCCTACAGTTGCCAATTTTGATGCAAAAAAGGCTTTTCGAATTTTATTAAAAGACAAGAAAAAGCAAGACGACTCAATCAATTATATTCTTTTGCAAAAAACAGGAAAAGGAGTGATTCAACCTCTTTTGCTAGTGCAATTACAAGAGATTTTTAAACAGTTTTAATATTCCAATTTGTACTGATGATTGCAACCATTCATCCTATTAATATTCAAGGTGAAATACTTGCCAATGCAAGTAAAAGCTCTATGCAGAGAGCATGTGCTGCTGCATTACTGCATCAAGGAACAACTCATATTATTAATCCTGGAAATAGTTTTGATGATTTGGCTGCTATTGAAATGATTCAAAAATTAGGAGCAGTTGTTGCAAAGAATACGAGTGAAAATATTACCATTGAAAGTAAAGGAGTATTGCCTTTTTCTAAAGAATTAAATTGTGGAGAAAGTGGATTAGGAATAAGAATGTTTACTCCTATTGCTGCTTTAAGTAATGCAATATTAACCATTAATGGAACTGGCAGTTTGTTAAAAAGACCGATGCATTTTTTTGATGAAATACTGCCACAAATCGGAATACAAATTAACTCTACAAATGGATTTCTACCCATCACTATCCAAGGGCCATTAAAACCTGTAGACATTACAATTGATGGCTCATTGAGTTCACAGTTTCTGACTGGATTATTGATGGCTTATGGAGCTGCAAAAGCAGATGGGGTTACAATTACAGTTCGCGATTTAAAAAGTAGGCCATACATTGATCTTACTCTAAAAGTGATGGAAGCATTTGGAACAATTGTTCGTAATAATGATTATGCCAGTTTTGAATTTCATACCGAAGATCAAAAAATTAAGAAAGAATCAATAGAATACCAAGTAGAAGGGGATTGGAGTGGAGCCGCTTTTTTATTAGTTGCTGGGGCAGTTGCTGGTAGCATAACTGTTAAAGGATTGGATGTGTTTTCAAAACAGGCAGACAAGGCAATCTTGCAAGCATTATCTGATGCAGGAGCTGCACTTTCTGTTGAAGAACATCAAATAGAAGTTAAGTCATTGCCTTTGAAAGCTTTTCATTTTAATGCAACGGATTGTCCAGATTTGTTTCCTCCACTGGTAGCACTGGCATCCTTTTGCGAAGGCACTACCGTGATAGAAGGGGTGAATAGGCTTGAACACAAAGAGAGTAATCGGGGGATTAGTTTACAAAAAGAATTTGGTAAATTGGGTGTTGAAATAAAGTTGCAAGACAACTTGATGTTGATTAATGGGCTTAGAAATGGATTACAGTTAAGTGCAGTACAATCGGGAACTGTTCATTCTCATCACGATCATAGAATTGCGATGGCTTCAGCCATCGCGGCTTTAAATGCGAATGGGCCAGTTACTATTGAAGATGCGGAGGCAATTAATAAATCTTATCCAGCATTTTATAGTCACTTGAAGCAATTGGGAGTTCGTGTAATAACTGAAATATAAAAACGTTTAAATATAAAACAGTAAGGTGAACGCATTTGGAAAGTTATTTAGTGTGCAAATTTTTGGAGAGTCTCATGGAGAATCCGTTGGATTAGTCATTGATGGATGTCCTGCTGGTCTTCCTTTATCTGTTGAAGATTTTATTCTTGATACCGAGAGAAGAAAGGGCGGAGTACAAAAAGGAACAACTCCTCGAAAAGAAGATGATTTGCCCATTTTTAAAAGTGGATTATTCAATGGAAAAACAACTGGTGCTCCCTTAACTATTTTATTTGAAAACAACAATACAAGAAGCCAGGATTACGATAAACATCGGTCTATCCCAAGACCAGGCCATGCAGATTTTACAGCACATCTGAAATATGGAGGGTTTGAAGATTTTAGAGGCGGTGGACATTTTAGTGGTCGATTAACCGTATGCTTGGTTGCTGCAGGAGTGGTTGCCAAAAAGTTATTAGTTCAGCATAAGATACAGATTCAATCCCAAATAAGCGAAATTGGCGGAGAACTTGATATTGAGAAAGGATTGCAAAAAGCGATTGATGCAAAAGACAGTGTGGGCGGGATTGTGGCTTGCACAGCATCGGGCTTGCCGATTGGTTTAGGGGAACATTTTTTTGATTCCGTTGAATCTCTCATTAGCCATGCTGTATTTGCTATACCTGCTGTTAAAGGAATTGAATTTGGAGCAGGATTTGCAGCTGCCCAAATGTATGGGTCTGAGCACAATGATGCCATTGAAAACATGTCGGGCCAAACTAAAACCAATCATGCAGGTGGAATAGTTGGCGGTATAACTAATGGAAATGATTTGTATTTTAGGGTTGCCATCAAGCCTACTTCTTCAACACCTAAAGAGCAGATTTCATTGAATTGGGAAACTAAACAGCAAGAACAATTTTCAATAAAAGGAAGGCATGATTTGTGTATTGCATTAAGGGTTCCTGTAATTTTAGAAGCAGTAACAGCTATGGTCATTACAGATTTAATGTTACAAGAACAGAAATTAAAAAGAATTATATAAAATGAACGGAGAATTTATATATCATATTACTACGCAAGAAAAATGGGATTTGGCTTTAAAGCAAGGATTTTATGAGGCAGATACTTTGGCTAAAGAAGGGTTTATGCACTGCAGTACAGAAGATCAGGTTGCAGGTGTATTAGAAAGATATTATCATGGAATGAAAGGTTTAGTAAAGCTGACTATTCAGAAAGAAAAAGTAGAACGTCCACTTGTTTTTGAATTAGCCGGAAGCATTAATGAAGTTTTCCCTCATATTCATGGAACCCTAAATTTGGACGCAGTAGTTGAAGTAACTGCTATTTAATCATTCTTAAGTCATTGAAAATCAGCCTGTATTTAGTATACATGGTTTATTTATATTATTTGAACTGATCTTCGGCATACAATTTGGCTATTGTGGCAAAGAGTGCGAGGTTCATTTGGTGATTTTTAGTACCTTATATGCGCACTATTGTTCATTTAAAGCAATTGAATGCAGTATAAAACAATTCTTATCTTTTTTCTACTGATTGTTGGGAAAGCCCAAGGGCAAACTCAATCAGATTCTGTGCTATTTAATCCTGGTATGCCTGATAGCTTGTTGTGGTCTGCAGATAGTGCGTTAAAAGCCGATGCCAATTTGGTTTTTACTGGGAAAGTGGTACTGGGCACAGCCAGTTATTATAGTGGTCGTTTTGAAGGTATTAAAACAGCTTCTGGTGAAAAATTTAGTAATAAAGCCTATACAGGGGCAAGTAATAGCCTCAAATTAGGAACATGGGTAAAAGTTACCAATATTAGAAATGGGAAATGGGTAGTAGTTAAGATTAATGATAGAATGCATCCTCGAATGAAGAAAAAGGGCAGAGTGATTGATTTAACTAGAGCAGCCGCTCAAAAATTACAATTTTTGAATAAGGGTCTGGCAAAAGTGAAACTAGAAGTGGTTGAAGTGCCGGGTGGGAAAAATAATTAAAAGATAAAGTTATCATAATTTTAGAAAACCAATTTCTACTTGTATTTTTGCCATAAATTAACAAAAACCTGTTTATGAAGAAATTTCTGTTTTCTTTAATCGTTGTTGGTTTGGCAACGGCTTCTTTTGCACAAACACCTACCAGCTATAAGAAAAGAGCCAGTTTAGGAATTGCATTTTTCTTAAATGATATGTATACTGCGGAAAAAATCGGCAGAACTTCTCTTTCTCGTGTTCTTCAGAGTGGTGCTTTTACTCCTTTGAAGGAAATGAGTCCTGGTTTAAGCTTACAATATTTTGAAGGTATTTCTGAGCATGTAGACTTTATGGCTACTTTATCTGGAACTTATACCAAATATCCTTTTTATAGAAAGTCTGGCGTTGCACCTTCTGTAAGAAGTCTTTTCTTGTTGGAAGCAGACGCTAATGTGAATGTTAAGTTGCTTACAGACAAATATGTTGTTGTTCCTTATGTAACATTTGGTGTTGGCGCTTCAATGTATAATGGAACCTATTTTGCTGCTCAAGGAAATACTGGTTTAGGATTACAATTTAATATTGGTGGAGAAACTTTCATCAATACTCAAATGTTGTATCGTCCTGCTATTTCTGGATTAGCAGTAAATCACACTGCATACTCTATAGGCATTGCTTCTCCATTGAAAGACAAGCCAGCTCCTGTAATGGTTACTCCTCCTCCAGCTCCTGTGGTTGCACCAGCTCCAGTTGATACCGACAAAGATGGTATTAATGACAAAGATGATAAGTGTCCTACAGTTGCAGGTATTGCCAAGTACAATGGCTGTCCTATTCCAGATACCGATAAAGATGGCATCAACGATGAGAACGATAAGTGTCCTACCATTAAAGGAATTGCTAAATACAATGGATGTCCTATTCCTGATACCGATAAAGACGGTGTGAATGATGAAGAAGACAAGTGTCCATCAGTTCCAGGTTTAGCTCGTTACCAAGGATGTCCTATTCCTGATACCGATGGTGATGGAGTAAATGATGAAGAAGATAAATGTCCTTCAATTAAAGGAGCTCGCGAAAACAATGGTTGTCCTGAATTAAAAGCAGCTTACAATTTTGACAATAAGAAAGTACAGTTTGTTTCTGGTTCTGCAGTATTGACCAAAGTGTCTAAAGTTGAGTTAAACAAAGTGGTAAAAGCGTTAAATGAGAATCCAACTTTGAAGCTTTTCGTAGAAGGACATACTGATGCTTCAGGAAATGATAAAATCAATAATCCATTGTCATTGAAGCGTGCTAATGCAGTTAAAGATTACTTAGTAGCTCAAAAAATTGATGCTGCAAGACTTACTGCTGAAGGCTTCGGAAGCACTCAACCAATTGCAGACAATAAGACTGCAAAAGGTAAGGCACTAAATAGAAGAGTAGACTTTAAAGTTCAAGAGTAATTAGTGAACTACTAATATTGAAAAAGCCCTGAGTTTACTCAGGGCTTTTTTTATGCTTGTCTCGTTCTGAAAAAAGTTAACTACCAGATCAATAAATATGGATGGATTAAAGATTAATATTAGAAGCTCTAAGCCTCAGAAAAAATTTAATTTAATGAATTCGATCCCCTCTTAATTCAAGATGTTTCATGATTTCAATTTCGTGCGCAAGCCATTCCTTCCACCTAGCTCTAACTTTTGTTTTAGGAATATATAATTCTGCAAGGGTTATAAACAACGTATAGTGACCTGCTTCGCTTTCCATAAATTTTCGATAGAATTTTCTAAGATAAGGGTCATCCAAACCTTCACTTAATCGTTTGAAACGTTCGCAGCTTCTTGCTTCAATTAATGCCATCGTGAGTAATTGATCTAAAAGTCGGTCTTCTATATGGCCACCCTTGTGTTGAAAAATCAATAACTGATTTACGTATTCATCTTTTCGTTGTTTTCCTAAAGCAAGCCCTCTTTTATTTAGTTCTGCCAGTACTGCTCTGAAATGTCCCCATTCTTCTGTAACAATAGGGGATAAGGCTTCTACCAATTCTTTTCTATCAGAATATCTTTGAATATAAGAAATACAGGTTAAAGCTGCTTTCTGCTCGCAATAAGCATGGTCAGTTAATATTGCTTCTAATGAAATGCTTGCTAGATCTACCCATCTTGGGTCTGTGGGTAATTGTAAGCCAAGGATATTCTTGGTATGCGTAGATAAGTTTTCGGTCATATAATGTTGGGTCATTTTTCAAAATAAGCAAGACTTCCTCCAACCCAGTCTTTATCTTGGTTGTATCTAACACCAATCATTTTTCCTTTGCTGAGGCGGGCTAAGTTATTGGTTGCAATAGGCCTTGCATTACCCTCTTTCCAAAAGTAAAATATTCTTAGCTCTGCTTTAGCAGGCTCGTTTGGGGTATTTATAACAGCAGCGTATTTAACCTTTTTTTGAAGGATCCAATTTTCTGGATCATTTACTGATTGAATATCTTCTGGTGTTACATCAATGACTACACCTTGCCCTGCAAAAGAGAACAGTGGTTTTAATACATAGTTTTCCAAGTCTTTTGGAACTTGTTTTAATTCATTCAAAAACCATGTAGTGGGAACATATGGATGATGAATAAATGGCAAAGTATATTTACTAATTCTGTAGAACCAATTGGGATGAGGAACCCATTCAACATTTAATTCTTCAAAAAGTATCTTTCCTTTTTCTTGAATTTCTTTTTTCTGTTGTTGTAAATCATCAAATATAATCCTGTTATAAATGCGCTTAATCTGTATTTTCTTATTGTCTTTAAAATAAAATAGGTCTGCTCCTTCTTTTATTAATTCGGTTAAACATACCACGGAAATACCTGTATATTCTGATGTAAAATAAAAGTCGATTTTTGTTTTTTGTTCATGCGGAAATAATTCTAATAAGATCACTTCTTCAGGTGAATAGTTGCTTACAATTATTTCATTGAGTAAGTTCGTATAGGTTTCTGTTGTAAATCCATTTAAATAACAACTATAGTTGTCTGGTATATTGAATTGCTTTCTACATATTAAGTCCTGCCAAATTTGATATCCAAATAATGTAGGGAATCCCTGCATTTCAATTAATTGTGGTTCTAATTCGCCTTGATCATTTTCACAGATTCCAAAGTCAAAAGCAATAAAATGGGTATGTTTATTTTGATTGGGAACCTGAACATTCAAGGGAATTGCATTGTTCGTTAATTCCGTGAAGTTGGGTTGAACAATAAAATCTACTATTGATTCACATGCAGATAGTATTTTCTCTTTAAAAATTCGATCAATAAATACAGGTGTTTCGGCAACCCTAAATTCGATTGCTCCTTTAAACTTTTCATTTAACAAGGCAAGGTATTGTTGATACCCAGCTACTGTAAAAGACTCGTTGAATTTTTTTCTGATTGCAGCAACCATAAAATATCATTTTGGGCTATAGTGAAACCAATTCTTTGGTGGCTTCATTTAGGAAGTTAGGAAGAATATGGTTGTAGGTCCACATGATTTTTCCGGGATCCATTAATTGTTCTACCATACTTTCCCATTTAGCTAATCCATGGGCTTCAATAACTACATTTTTTTTGTCTTCTCTCTGCAAATACATAGCCATTCCAATGGCATCTGCTTCAGGATGAAACTGTGTACCCATAAAATACTCATTAAAACGAACAGCCATTATAGCCCTTTCAAAAGGGACATGTGGCCTGTTTTTTTCAATTGCTAAAATGGCTCCTCCTAATGCCCTGATTTTTTCATGATTGGGCTCAATCACTTGATAATCTCTACTGTCTACACAATAGAAAGGATCATTTAATCCATTAAATATTAATTCATGGTGGCCATCTTCCATCATATGTACAGGGAAAACACCAAAGGAAGTAGATTTTCGTTTGCACACATTGCCAATTTCATAATGTCTGCAGAGTAATTGAAAACTATGGCATATAAAGAAAGCCTGTTTTTTAGGAAAACAAGTTGAACTATTGTTCCATTGCTCTAGTTTTTTTAACCAATTAAAATAAGCTGCTTCCCATTCTGTATCAACCGTATCCAAAGGAGATCCAGGCCCGCCGCTTGAAATGTATAAATCATAATCAAGAGAAGGGACAGACAAATGTTGACGAACATTAAATTCATCCAATTGAATAGGGGTATTATTTTTTATGCTCCATTCGGCAAGTATGGCTCTTATACAACGCATTCCTTCATTAGCCTGACCTTCATATAGATCAAGTATGGCTACTTTGTAGGTTGTTTGGCTGGGTATTACCATGCTTATAAATAGCTAAGATTGGTCTTAGGCGTTAATGTTAATAAGGTTTCGTACATTAATTTGATGGTGTCTTCTATATCTTTTTTATGCAACATTTCTACCGTTGTATGCATATATCTTAAAGGGATAGAAATTAAAACGGAAGGACATCCATCGTTGGCATATGCAAAACTGTCTGTATCTGTTCCAGTGCTTCTGCTTAATGTGCGCATTTGAACTGGAATTTTGTTCTTCTCTGCAACTGTTTCTACCACTGCAAGTAATTTATTATGTATTGCAGGAGCAAAAGCAAGTGAAGGCCCCTTGCCACATTGAATATCCCCTTCAATAATCTTGCTAATCATTGGTGTACTGGTATCGTGTGTTACATCGGTAATGATGGCAATATTGGGTTTGATTCTACGTGCAATCATTTCGGCTCCTCTTAATCCAATTTCTTCTTGCACTGCATTTACCACATAAAGTCCAAAAGGTAATTGCTTTTTATTCTCTTTGAGTAGCCTAGCTACTTCAGCAATCATAAATCCCCCAACTCTATTGTCAAATGCACGACCAATGATAAAGTCGTAAGCCAATTCGTCGTATCCTTCTTCATAGGTAACAACAGAGCCAATTCGAATGCCCAAGGCTTCTACTTCTTTTTTATTTCTTGCTCCACAATCCAAGCAAAGGTTTTCTATTTTAGGAGATGGTTCCTTTTGTTCAGGGTTACTTAAACGGGTATGAATTGCAGGCCAACCAAATACTGCTTTTACTGGTCCTTTTTTTCCGTGAATCAGCACTCGCTTTGCGGGGGCAATTTGGTGGTCTACGCCACCATTTCTTTTAAGATAGATAAGCCCTTGATCATTAATATAGTTAACAAACCAGCTAATTTCATCACAATGAGCTTCAATTACAACTTTAAAAGGGGCGGTTGGGTTTACCACACCTACTGCAGTGCCATAAGGATCGGTAAATATAGTATCCACATAGGGCTTTATATATTCCATCCATAATTTTTGACCACCACTTTCAAATCCCACAGGGGATGGAGTATTGATATACGATTTTAAAAAATTCATAGACTTTTCGGTAATTACCGACTTAGTCTTGCTTGTTTTTGCTTTGGCCATTGTTAAAATTTTAATTTCCCAACATGCCGGTTATGCCACAAATTGCTTTCACCAGCATTAATCCGTCAATGATTGCAAGATAATAGAGAATGCTTTTACGTTGGTGCATATAGGTACAAACAGTTATCAACAATACATAGGGTATACTGTTGAATAGTATGCTGAAAATCGAAAATTCTTGCCTAATAGCAAAAAACCAGTAAGCCAGCATGCTTAAAATAGTCATAGGGTATATAATCCAATTCAAAGTTTTTTTGAGTCCAAATTGAACTACCCAAGTTTTTAACTGGTGGTTAGCGTCGTTTGCATAGTCTTTTATGTCAAAAAGAATACTAAGGATACTGATGAAAAACCAATTTTTAATGAATAATATCCAGGTCATTATATCTAGACTTTTATCTTGACCGGGAAAGCTTAAATCATAAAAAAAAACCGGAGAAAATGATACCATACCAGCCCATACTCCTCCTATAATTATTGGTTTTATTAGCCCATTGCCTCTAAGTCCCCACTTCCCCAAAATAGGATGCATCTGTTTATAATAGGCAATACCCATTAGTAAAAAACTAAATAAAATTAGCCAGCTTTTAAAGTTTACTTTAGAAAAATGCGGTTGGAGACCATTCACAATTAAGAGGGAAATGATTGCAATCAGTATGGTTAGTATAAGTTGAGAACCTTCAATTTTCTTTTTATTGTGTAAATACCAAGCTGTTCTTTCGTTTAGATTAATTGGGTTTCTCCTTATTTCAATATAATAAGCATGCGTGTAATACAAAATAGTTGAGAAGCCTATTAATAAATAATAGAAAATATTATTAAGGGGTAGCCCTAGTTGTAATGAGCATTCAATAGAAAGTGCAACAGTGCAAATTGCATAGAAATAATTTCCGTAAAAAAAACCTTTTATCAATCCTATTCCTTTCATTACCTGATTAAAATAATATCAGGAGAATTAATGGTGTCGCTTCTATTATTGGCTTTGTCTTTTAGCCAAAATCTAAAATAGGAAGTGTCGTTTCTATTCGTACATCCAACAATAGAAGGAGTTCCAGGTACATTCGCATTGTAAACAAATGTGACTTCTAATTTTCCTTTTAAATTTGGTGTGCCTGTAAAGTCAGGAACCCTGTTTGGGCTGATGAACTGAACACCGGGTGTGGTTGGACAAGTTTTAGAAATCTTTTGTACCCAAAGGGTGTCTTGAATATCTCCTTCTTTATCTGTAAAGTTTAAGCTGAAGATGAGCAAATTGCCCTGTCTGAGTTCTCTTGAATTCACTTCTCCGAATGAAAGTGTTGGTTTTGTATTAAATTCGTCTTTTTTACATCCGTAAAAAAAGCCAGTAATTGTCAGCAGGATTAATAATTTTGTTCTCATCAGGTTACTTTCTATTCAAATTTAGTTAAAACAATACAAATAAGCTTGGTGCTACCCATTGATATTAACAATATTTTTTCTGTAAATGAATCCAGTTTTGATGACTTGTGCAATACTGTTTTTCAATTTCAATACCAATACAACCCAATTTATCGCAAATGGGTAGACCTAATTGATACATCGCCATCTGAACGAAAGATACCACAAAAGATACCGGCGTTGCCTATTTCATTTTTCAAAGAGCAGCGGGTAGTTACTGGAAATTGGCAGGAACAAAAAATTTTTGAGAGCAGCGGAACTACGGGAGTGGTAACAAGTAGGCATTATGTTGCCGATATAGCGATTTATGAACAGTCTTTTATTCAAGGATTTGAAAGACAGTATGGGCCTATTCAGAACTGGTGTGTATTGGCATTATTGCCAGCATATTTGGAAAGAGAAAATTCTTCTTTGGTTTACATGGCCAATAAAATGATTGCCATTAGTGGGCATTCAGAAAGTGGGTTCTATTTGTACAATTATGCCGAATTGGCCAATAAGCTAGCAGAATTGGAATTGCAAGGACAACCCGTATTATTGTTGGGAGTCACATTTGCATTACTTGATTTTTCTGCAACATTTCCATTGCATTTAAAACATACAGTGATAATGGAAACAGGGGGAATGAAGGGGAGGGGTAGAGAGCTCACTCGCCCAGAATTGCACGAAACCCTAATTTCTAGGTTCAAACTCAATCATATTCACGCAGAATATGGTATGACAGAATTATTGAGCCAAGCTTACTCAAAAGGTAATGGTAGGTATTATTGTCCGCCATGGATGAAAGTATATATTCGAAAAGAAGATGACCCTTTTGAATTATTAACGGAGGGAACAGGACTAATACAAATCATAGACCTAGCAAATATTTACAGCTGTTCATTTATAGCTACCCAAGATATTGGGAAACTATATGCAGATGGAAGTTTTGAAGTATTGGGTAGGATGGATCATGCCGATATACGGGGGTGTAGCTTACTGGTTGTATAGTGTTGCGGCTAAAAAATTGTTTTATACACTTCTACTTGTTCTCTCGCAATTTTGTTCCATGAGCAATGATCAATAACCATTTGTCTAGCATTCATTTTTTTTCTATTCCATTGAACCGTATCAATATCGTTCATGCTTTCTATAAAAGTTTGAGTAAGTGCTTCTACAGAATTTTCTTTTAATGGATAACCTGCATTTGCAGTTTTAATTAATTCCGCAAAATAGGTTTCATAGGAAACAATAGAAGGTATAGACATAGAAGCGCTTTCTAATACAACAAAGGGTGAATAGTCTAGTCTAGAAGGTCTTACCATAATATCTATTTTGCTGAGTTGTTCAAACTTCAGCGCACCATATACCATAGGTTTTACAAATACATATTTATGCAATCCGAGTTTTTTAATTGATTTTAAAATATTATTTCTGTCTTTTCCATTTCCCATTATCCAAAGGACTGCATTATTAGTGTTTGTTTTTTTAAATTTAGAGAATGCATTAAGTAAAATATCAATACCCATTCTATTCATGTTCAATTCTCCATAGAAACAATAAATAATTTCATCATGTTTCATTATTTTGGGTGCAATATTGATATTATTATCAATTAATCCATTGGGAATAATATAAGACTTTTGTAGGTCGAAAGGATAATGGTTTAAAAGCTCTTTTCTTTCAAACTCACTTATAAAATGAATTGCGCTTGCCCAATTAATAATATTCGTATCAAAATTCTCAAAATGTCTTCGTTTTAAATAGCTCGCAGTTTTTAACGTGTATGAATTGTACCTGCCATGTGGAGATAAAATGTAGGGGCAGTTGTTTTTATGTAAGTGAAATATGATTGGATAAAATATTGGGATAATACCCCCATGAATATGTACAATGGTGCTTGGTTTAATTGATTGGATTGCTTTTTTAATTTTGTCTAGTGTATTCCACATAAAAAGACTGTTACTAAAGAAAATTGCCTGGTAAGGCTTATGTTGTAATTGGTCTAGTGTGCCTGAACCAATGCCCCATATTTGAACGGTATGCCCCAACTTAATTTGTTCTGTTGCTAATTGATTAGCAATATCAACCAAAGGGTTTATTTTTTCCTTTGCTTTTCTAGCAAAAACGATATGTATTATTTCCATAAGAAATTCTGCATTTATTTATTCCAGAATGAAAATACAGTATATTTAAATTACACAAAGAAATACCTATGAAGTGGCGTGAACTAACTTCCCGTTCTATATTTATCGCTTATTTTTTACTATTGTTCGGTCAATTTTTATACTGGCTTGGAAGAATTTTTTCTATTCATAATATTAAGTGGTTCATTTTGAAACTCATTATTTACGCTTATTTGATTCTATGGCTATATAATTATATAAAAACCTGGCTAGGAACTTTAAAGCAATTTGGTTAACTTATTATAAAAGTAAAATAGCGTCATTCAATAAATCATACAATAAAAATGCGATATCCATATAGTGTTGAAAGAAAATTATTAGATCAAATTTCGGCCAATGACCATTTTGTTTTCACCACAGATTTAGAAGCCAATATTACTTTTTGTAATGATGCATTTCAAAGAGTTTATCAAATTGTAGGTGAGTCAGTAGTTGGCGTAAATATAGACTCTTTGTTTAATGCCGCCGATGCGGGAATAATTAAGTATGCTATACATCAGGCTTTACTTACAAAGTCTTCTGTTCCTCTAATTTTAAAATTGAAACATCCTGGACTTAACACAAGTGACTCTTTTATCCAGTATGAATTTACTGTAGTAAACGATCGTAGGTCTTACCCAGTCGCTTTTTTGCTTGTTGGCAAAACTGCTGCTGCTTCCATTTTGCAAACTAATACGCCATCTGTAGTAAGTACTGGAGGAACGGGTATTTCAGGTCAAAATAGAGAATGGTTTCGTGAAATTGCAGACTATATGCGGGAAATGATGTGGATGAGCGATCACCAGCATCAAATTAATTTCGTTAATAAAGCTTGGCTAAAATTTAGAGGTGTTTCTTTAGAAAATGAATCTGGTAACGGGTGGATGGATGGAATTTATTCAGAAGATAAATACAAAGTAACAGAAGAGCAAAACATGGCATATCAATCTAAACTAGAATACACCATTCAGTTTAGGTATAGAAAATTTGATGCAACATATAGGTGGGTAGAAATGCAAGGTAGTCCTATGTATACGCATTTAGGCGATTTTGTTGGTTATGCGGGAACGTTACAAGATATAACCAATATGAAGGAGTTGCAATTGCAAATGAATAGGCAAAAAGAAATGTTAGAAGTGTCTAAAGTTGAATTTGCAAAATTTACAAAAATTGCTCAGAGAATAAATGTGGTAATCATTTTATGTGATCCAGGATACAGGATTACTTGGGTAAATGATAGCTTTGTAAAATTGACCGGTTTCCCATTACGTGAGGTAAATGGTAAAGAACCAATAGCTATTTTGGCAGGTTCTGAAACTGCGCCTGATTCCCTATCTAAATTAAGACAAGCGATTGATCAAGGTAAAAGTTTAAGAACTGAAATTGTATTTTATGCCAAAAACGGAAATAAAATTTGGTTGGATCTTAAAATGGAAACCTTGTTTGATAAACAAGGAAATATTATTGGCTATTTGACCATCCAAAATGATATCACTAAAAAGAAAATGACTGAAAAAGATGTAGAAGAACAAATGGCACATCTAAAGCAGATTTCCGATATCGCGTCGTTTGAATTAAGGCATGAATTTTCTAAAATTTTACAGATTCTACAAACTGCTAAGTTTCAACAAAATACACTACAAGGATATCAGCAGATTTTATTAGATATAGAATCTTCTGCAAATACAATGAATCAGGCAATTTTAAAAATTTCTGATGAAGTTAGTTTTGCTTCTACTAGTAATATTGCTCTCAATAAATTCTTATTAAATCAAGCAATTGAAGAGATTATTTTAGTGGATGATGACCATATGATTAATAAATTAAACTCTGTAATCATTCGGAATGTGATTCCTAATATGACGGTAACCGTTTTTGATAATATTGATGATGCAATAACCTATTTACAAGGTAATCCTACTTTAAAACGGAAAATATTTTTAGACTTAAATTTTATGGGAAGAAATGGTTGGGATTTTTTAGAAGAATATGAAAAAATGAACCAACCATGGCCTGTTATTATATTGACCTCTTCAATTGATCACAATGACTACGAAAAGTCTAAAAAATATTCTAACGTAACCCATTTTATTACAAAGCCTCTTACAGTTCCACAATTTGAAGAACTCAGTGCATTAGATGAAGCTTCTCCAGTTGGGAACTAATAGTTTGCTTCATTAAAACACCATAGTTAGCGGCTTTACTTGGATGGAGAGAATAAAGCACTTCCATTAGCTCGTTTGAGTGCTTAAAAAACATTGCATTGTTTTGGGTAAGCGTTTTATTGTAATCTGAAGCATATGCAATTATAGGGAGTTGCATATACATTGCTTCTAATAGCGATGCAGAAGTGTCTTCTTGATGATGAGAATCTATATAAATAAAACAATTTGTTCTAAGCATATTCAATGTTCTTAGTTGAATTTGTGGGTCTATTAATTTGATTAAGTAACTATTTTGATAGCGTTCATATAGTGCTTGACCATATGCATTGGCTTTCCAGTTCCCGATTGCTATTAGTGGATATTGATTAAATTTTTCAAAACCATCAAAAACGATATGGATATCATTTTCCGGTTCTGGTTCAGTAATCATTAATGCATATTTACCATATAAAAAAGGGAATAAAGTATGATCCTTTGTTTGAATGATTTCATGGTTACAATGATCATTCAATAATTTTTGTGACATTTCTAATAATTGCTCTTTTATAAACACATTTACATTCATCACAGTCAATTTTTTTCAATTGTTTACTTCTAATACGATGCCAAATACAGAACGATTATTTATTGTTGATTATCAGGTATTTATATTTATTTTCCTCAACACGAAATTCCCATATTTGGAATAAAAATTTATTTTGGGAGAAATGCGTTTGGGTAATCTTCATTTAGTTGTGATAAAACCTTTCTGATAGTTTCATTTAGTTCTTTTATATGGCTATGAATATATTGATCTAACTTACCAGTGCTTGCCATTTCTTCAATTAGTTTCACTTTGTTTGCAGCTGCCTTTATACCCATGCCTCGTAAAGCAGACTTCATTCGATGGGCGGTTTTCTCTACTTTTTTCCAATCATCTTCAGAAGCAGACTTTGTTAATTGTTCTATATCGGTTGGCATTGTTTTTAAAAATAATCCGACCATTTTTTGAATAAACTCAGGTTTCCCTTTCCCCATCCCCATAATTAATTCTTCGTTATACAATTTTTCGTTTAATAGATTGTTTATCTCTATCTGTTCATCTTGTATTATAAAATGGGTATTGTCTAATACTTCTATAATCGTAGTTAATAATTGTGTTTCATGAAAGGGTTTACTTAAATAACCATTCATTCCAATTGTTCGATATCTAGTTTCATCTTTTTTAAATGCATTGGCAGTCATTGCAATAATTGGAATATTCTTCTTGTTTGGATCCTGCATACTTCTTATTATTGAAGTTGCTTGTATTCCATCTATATCTGGCATAGAGATATCCATTAGTATTAAATCGTATTGATAGTTGGTTACTTTTTCAATCGTTTCTTTTCCGTTTGTTGCAATGCTTATATATACGCCCTTTTCTTCTAATAAAGTTCTTGTTATAAACTGATTCATTTCAACGTCTTCTGCTATTAGTATTCTACACCCTTTTAATTTTTCATAATTAGGCTTGAAAATGATTGGACTAGGAACCTTGATATTTTTTTTGATTGGAAGTATACAACTGAAAGTTGATCCTTTTTTGGGAATACTTTCTACAGCAATTCTTCCTCCCATATTTTCAATCAGCTTTTTACATATCCCTAATCCTAATCCAGTACCTCCATACCTTCTGGTAATAGAACTATCTGCTTGTTTAAAAGGCTCAAATATTTGCTCTATTTGATTAGCTTCAATGCCAATACCAGTGTCTTTTATAGAAATCTTATACCAAAGTAAATTTTCAGTTTCAGATATACTACTAAGCGTAACCGATACCATTCCTTTATCTGAAAACTTAATAGCGTTACCTATAAGATTGTTTAAAATTTGTGATATTCTATAAGGGTCTCCTAATAATAAATCTTTTTTTTCTAACCCATTTTCAAATTTTAATAGTAATCTTTTTTCTTCTGCTTTGTATTGAAAACTTTCTACTGTAGAAGAAATTAAATCGTCTATCGAAAAAGGAATTTCTTCAAATGTAATATCGCCAGAAGAAATCTTTTCTAAATTCAATATATCATTAACAATAACTAATAAGTTGTTGGCTGCTTCATCAATCATCAAAGCCATTTTATTTTGCTGTTGGCTTAGGGGTGTTTTTTTAATCAGATTTACAACTCCTAAGATTCCATTTAATGGGGTTCTAATTTCATGACTAATATTTGCTAGAAATAGTTCTTTTGCTTTTGAAATTTCTTCAGTTAATAGTTTTGCTTTCTTTAAATCTTCCTCAGTTTTGACTCTTTCTGTTATATCTGTGTTTAATCCAATTATCATATTTAATTTACCTGCTTCATCTAGTATTGGTTTTATATTTCTTAGGTAATAGCGAATTTCACCATTATCATTTATTTGCTTTTCCTCTATGGTTCCTTCTATTTTATTTTGTATTACTTGAGTAAATAATTCTTGATACCTATTGGTATTGGAGTCAAATGAGTTTTTCTTTAGTGATTTATTTGGGTTAATCATCCACTCTAAAATGTATTGTCTTAGTTTTGCGTCTTTTACAGCAATTGGATTAAGGAACAAATCTGCATAATCCGGATTCAGAACAGCAATATCATTGGGCAAATGATTGAAAAGTTCTCCATATGCTTTTTTAATTTTTTCTAGTTTTATCTCAACTAGTTTTTTTTCTGTAGCATTTTTATAATACCAAATATGACCTCTATATATTTCTCCTTCCAAAATAGGGGTATAGTCTCTTTCTAAGTAAATTCCATTATTTAATTCAACTCCATCATTGAGAACAGGTTGTCTTTCACTGAGTATTTCATTCGTTCTTTGAATAAAGTAATATTGGTTATCTAAAACGGTTAAATCAATGCTATTATTCATGAATAAATCAGTCCCAATTAACTTTTCTATGGGAGATTCAATATTAAAGATGTTGCAAAAAACTTGGTTTACAGATACTACAAGGCCAGATTCGTCTTCAATTAAAATACCTAGGTTTATATGATTGGTAATAGTATCAATTATTGATCCTCCTAAATAGGGAGCGTTTAATTTATTTTTATCATATAAATGGCTATTACTCAGCATATTTATTTAGTTATTTCTCCCTTTTGCATCATTCGATATATGGTTGATTTTCCGATGTCTAATTTTTTTGAAACCATGATAACGTCTTGATTATATTTATTTAAAAAGAATTGAATAATTTGCCTTTCATATTCCTTGAGGCTGGTTTCTTTATTAAGTAAATTACCAAGCTGATCATTATTGTCTATGTTTATATCGCAAGCTCCAATGATGTCTTTTTCAGCCATTACAATTGCTAATTCTATAATTGACTTCAGTTCTCTAATATTACCGGGGAAATCATATTGTTTAAGTTTTACAATTGCTTCTTCACTTAATGTTTTTAATGGCAATCGATTGTCGTTGCAGAAACTTTGTATAAAGTGTTTAGCTAAAATAAGATAATCGTTGCCCCTTTCTCTTAGTGGGGGTAATTCAATGGTTAGACCTAAAAGTCTATAATATAAGTCTTCTCTAAATGTTTTGTTTTGAACTTCTTTCAAGAGATTTTTATGAGTAGCAACAATAATTCTAACATCTAATGAAATAGTTGAATTGCCTCCAATTCTAGTTATCTCTCTTTCTTGCAAAACTCTTAGAATCTTTGCTTGTAGGTGTAAATCCATTTCTGCTATTTCATCTAAGAATATGGTTCCTTTATTTGCTTCTTCAAATTTACCTATGCGCTTTCCATTAGCACCAGTAAATGCCCCCTTCTCATGTCCAAATAATTCGCTTTCTAATAAATCTGGTGGAATAGCAGCAACGTTTAATGCAACAAATGGATATTTATGTTTGTTTGAGTTATAATGAATTGCCTTGGCTACCATTTCTTTACCAGTTCCTGTTTCGCCAGTTATTGAAACTGTGATATTTGTTTTTGCGGCTTTTTCGATCAGTTTAAAAACAGAATTAATTGCCTCACTTTGTCCAATAATTACTTTGGAAAAATCAAAATTCTTTTTAAGTGCATCTTTTAATGTTTCTACTTCTTTTTTGAGTCCTTTAATTTCTTGTAAATGAAGTAATACATTCCAAAGTCTATCTTTAGTGTCCTCATCTTTTACTAAATAATCAAAAGCACCTGATTTCAATAATTCTACCGCAGTATTGATTTGATCTTGACCTGATATAATAATTACTTCAATATCCGGATTAAATTCTTTTATCTTTTTTAATACCTTACTA
>NCHN01000030.1 GCA_002281875.1 Sphingobacteriia bacterium 24-36-13
ATGAAGTTGATGTTTTAATTTTAGTAAAAGATGTGTTTCCGATTGGTGGTAGTGTTTCAGAAGTTAATACCAATCTATTTGATATAGAGTTAAACAATGACAATATTTTTGGTTCTGGAAATAGATTAAAATTTCAACAACTTTTCGATACAAAACGAAATCCGAAATATTCTTACGGTGTAGAATTTCTCTCTAGAAATATTGCAGGTAGTTTCTTAAATGTAGCTGCAGGTATTAATTTTGAAAGGCCTACTTTTAATTCGTCCAAACGAGAGGAAAATAGCTATTTTTTAAGAGGCGAGTTACCATTGGTAAGCCCCTACCACCCTTATACTGGTGGGTTTGACTTGTCTGTGAATAATACGCAAAATGCTTATTCTTCGGATTCATTGTACAATCAACAACTAAAATATGGTTATTATAATGCAGACTTGTGGATTGGATATAGCTTGGGGGCAAAAGAGCGAATGTTAGACAATTTGGGAACAAGAAAAAGAAATATTTTATCTGCACGAGTATTGCATCGCTATTTTACTGTTCGGCCTGATACATTGCAATTTTTATATGATAGCAGATACAACGATGTAACTGGAATGCTGTTCTCTTACACTATTTTTGAACGAGATTTTTATCATACCAATTTTATATATGGTTTTGGTAGAAATGAAGATCTTCCCGAAGGATTTAGTTTATCGTTCACGGGAGGATGGGCTGATAGACAAGATGTATCAAGGCTTTATATTGGGTTTGAATACCAACGTAGTTATTTCAATAATAAAAAGGCATTTTTAAATTATACATTAAAATCTGGAGGATACCTTAATAGAAATAAGGCAGAGGATATTTCAGCCTTAGCAAGCCTTGAATTAATAACACCGTTAAAAAGATTGAAAAAAAGGAATTGGTTCGTAAGACATTTTTTAAGCGGAAGTGTTACTTTTCAAAAATTTATTCGATTAAATGATCCATTAAGAGTTTCTAGCATTTTTGGTATACCTAAAATTCGAAATACTAGGATAGATGGTACAGCTAGGTTAACCATTAACGCAGAAACAGTTTTTTATAATACATTCAAATTAGTCGGCTTTAATTTTGCACCATTCGTATTTTCTAATTTATCCTATTTAAAGCTATCGGCTTTAGATCCAGCCGATGGAGCTGTTTATAGTGCTTTAGGAGCGGGATTAAGGAGCCGAAATGAAAACTTGGTTTTTGGCACTATGGAGTTGAAAGCATATTATTTCCCAAAAATTGTTGAAAATATGAACAGTTGGAATATTAGCTTATCTACTAATTTGAGATTTAGGTATCAAACAGATTTAATCCGTAAACCTGACTTTGTTGTTGTAAATTAGATTGAACCATTTATCACCAAATACGTTAAATAGAATAATTATGAAAAAGACAATTTTAACTCTTTTAATTGCAGCGGCCTCTTTAAGCATGTTTTCATTAAATGCACAAACTGCACCAAAGCCTAAGCCAAGTCCTGCAGCTGAAGTTTCTGCTGTATTATCTAATGGAACAGCTTTAAGTATTAAATACAGTCAACCTTCTCTAAAAGGAAGGACTCCAGGCAAGGATATTGAGCCAATGATGGGTAAAATTTGGAGAGCTGGAGCTAATGATGCAACGGTATTTGAAACTAGTAAAGATATCAAAGTGAATGGCCAATCATTACCAGCAGGTAAATACGCATTCTTTACTTTACAGAATGAAAAAGGTACAACCCTTATTTTCAATAAAACTTGGAAACAATGGGGTGCTTTTCAATATAAAGAAGCCGATGATGCTTTAAGAATTATGGCTAAACAAACCACTTCATCAGAATCTTCAGAAAAGCTAGTATACAGTATTTCGAATAAAGGATTGGTTGTTTTGAATTGGGGTACAATAAATATTGAATTTACAGTTGAATAATTTTGAATGGTACAAGCGTATAATTTTCTAGCTAGTTGGCAGTTGTTTCCAGAGAAATGTATTTTTGAGAATGGGGTTGCGCCTAAGAGCGGCAATTACAAAATTGAAAGTATTGATAATGGACAAGCCTTAACTATTAGTATTAATTGGGTGAGTTTAGATAACGAAGCATTTTATACGCAGTATCGTATTGTTCCAAATGACGAGTTGATTGCTTTAGACGATAATGAAATTGCCAATCAAGTTCAAGCTAGTATTACCAATGCTTCTACATTGATTGCTGTTTTTTTCAAAGATAATTTACAAGTGCTTCGTGTTGTGCATGAAATCATGCCCAATGGTTACATGAAGATTACTCAAGAAGGATATGAAACTAATGGCAAGGAGTTTAAGAATGTGGAAGTATACCATAAGCAGTTGAGTGTACTACCCTATTCTGCTTCTGTTGCAGGAGTGGCAATTAGACCAACCAAAGAAGGTGTTATTAAACACAAAGCTTTGAGTGCAATGGAAGACCAAACTAATATGCAGTTAGATCAAATAAAGCAACAAATTGAGCTTTTGGCCAAACAAGCACAAGAAATAAGAAAGCGTAAGGAGCTTAGCATGATTATTTACGAAGCTAAATTGAGTTTTAAACCACAAATAGGCCAAGTGTATCATTTGTATGAAAAACGCGATAATACCCATTTACTTTCTTTAGTTGCTCCACAAGAATGGGGAACTCATGGACCTTTCAAGCAATTTGTTTCTTCTGTAAAGTTATTGGCCGATCATACTTGGGTTGAAGTTTCTTGAGAAAGAATCATATAAATAAAAATCCCGGTTAGTTAAAAGTACTACCGGGATTTTTTATTGATTAAAGCAAACTTAGTTAGCTAAACGCTTACTTAATTCGCTATCAATTGCATCTAAGAATTCCTCTGTATATAAATAATGTTCTCCGTGATTTACTTTATTACCGTATATACATACGGCTAAGTCCTTAGTCATTTTACCAGATTCAACAACGTCTACACATACTTTTTCTAAGGTAGTACAGAAATTAATTAATTCTTGGTTCTTGTCTAATTTACCACGAAATTCAAGCCCTCTTGTCCATGCAAAAATAGATGCAATTGGATTAGTTGAAGTTGGATTTCCTTTTTGATGTTCTCTATAGTGACGAGTAACCGTTCCGTGTGCTGCTTCCGCTTCCATTACAGTACCATCAGGGGTTACCAGCGTAGACGTCATTAATCCCAAAGAACCAAAGCCTTGGGCAACAGTATCACTTTGAACGTCGCCATCATAGTTTTTACAAGCCCAAACAAAATTTCCATTCCATTTTAAAGCGGAAGCCACCATATCATCAATTAAACGATGCTCATAAGTAATGCCAGCATCAGTAAATAATTGTTTGAATTCGGCTTGATATATATCTTCAAAAATGTCTTTGAATCTACCATCGTACTTCTTTAAAATGGTATTTTTAGTTGATAAGTATAAAGGCCATTTTTTAGACAATGCCTGATTAAAGCAAGCTCTTGCAAAACCCTTAATACTTTCATCGGTATTGTACATTGCTAAAGCAACACCATCTCCCTTGAAATTGTATACTTCAAATTCTTGAACAGTACCATCTTCTCCTTCAAACTTAACAGTAAGTTTTCCTTTACCTTTTGTTACAAAATCAGTAGCGCGATATTGATCACCAAAAGCATGTCTGCCAATACAAATAGGTGCAGTCCAGTTAGGTACTAATCTTGGTACATTTGAACAAACAATGGGCTCTCTAAATACGGTTCCATCTAGAATATTGCGAATAGTACCATTCGGACTCTTCCACATTTGTTTTAGCTTGAATTCCTGTACTCTTTGTTCGTCTGGGGTGATAGTAGCGCATTTAATACCTACACCATACTGCTTAATGGCATGTGCGGCATCAATGGTAACCTGGTCATCTGTTTGATCACGGTATTCCATTCCCAAATCATAATATTTTATATCTAGCTCTAGATAATGTAAAATCAACTTGTCTTTAATGAATTTCCAGATAATTCTAGTCATTTCATCACCGTCCAGTTCAACTACTGGATTGGCAACTTTAATTTTTTGGGCCATAGTTTGTTTTATTTATTTTGTTGAATATAGGGTGCAAATATATTACATTATTGGGGAATGACCTTTTCAGAAACATTTACGATTAGCACTGGGATGGTTAATTGATGTCTAACGTCTTCAATGGTTTCACCAAAAACATAATCTTTTAAGCCACTATGCCTATGCGCACCCATGATCAACATTTCTGCTTTCGATTCGGTTACTAATCGTACAATTTCTTTAACACGATGGGTATACCCCAACATTGCATTTGCCTTATATCCTTTTTGCACTAATTGACTTACATAACTGTTTAACCGCTCTGTATCTTTCCTCGTTTCAGCATCATCACTTGAGTAATTAGAATACCTGGCCGAAACACTTTCCACTATATGAATCAATTGATATTCTACTTCTATACTGCCCTGTGCTAAAGCATGTGCAATTAACTTTTCGTCTGCTTTAGTAAAATCTAGTGCAACTGCAATTTTTTGTACTTTATTAATGGCCAAATTTTCCAATAAGATTGCCTCTCCGTAAAGCATATCTGTAGATTGTTTCTTTTTCTTATTTAAAATAGGGTAAAATGTCATTGTTACAAACAACCATACAAATAAAAGAATGACTACAACTATGGCGGCTTTGGCAATCCAGCTGATATTAGTTTCAAATAATGCCAAAGTTTCATCTGCAACTAAATTCACATTTAAGAAAACAAGTATGATAGCTACGAGCCAAGATAAAACCTTGGTTTTGGTGCCAATGGCAAAATCTCCCATGGTAGATTTATCGCTTACAAAATGAATTAAAGGAATTACTGCAAAACCCAATTGGAGGCTCAATATAACCTGACTAAAAATCAATAAATCATCCACTTTGTCATCGCCATAAATAACAATAACAAATACTGCTGGAACAATTGCAATTAAACGGGTTAGCAATCTTCTTAACCATGGATTTATTCTGAGGTGCAAGTAACCCTCCATAACAATTTGACCAGCCATTGTTCCTGTTATCGTTGAACTTTGCCCCGCGGCAATTAGTGCAACAGCAAATAGAATGGGAGCCAAAGCTGAGCCTAATAGGGGTTCTAGCAAATGATGTGCGTCTTGAATTTTAGCTACATCCGTATTTCCTGTTTTATAAAATACGGTAGCAGCTAAAACCAATATGGCAGTGTTCACTAAAAATGCTGCATTTAATGCAACCGTGCTATCAATCAAATTATATTTAATAGCCGTTTTGATTCCTTTTTTATCTGGGTTAATTTTCCTTGTTTGAACCAATGCAGAATGCAAATACAAATTATGCGGCATTACCGTTGCGCCAATTATGCCTACTGCAATATACAAAGCACCATTGTCTAAGAAACCAGGGACTAACCCTCCTACTACTTCTCCCATTGCAGGTTGTGCTATAAGAATTTGTACTAAAAAAGACATGCCAATAATGGCTACCAATGCAATGATAAATGCTTCTAATTTTCTAATACCCCATCGCTGCAAAAAAAGGAATAAAAAAGTGTCTAAAACGGTAATTACTGTACCCCAAAGTATAGGTAATCCTGTTAATAAATGAATACCTATTGCCATACCTAACACTTCTGCTAAGTCACATGCAGCAATGGCCAATTCTGCCAGAATATATAAACAAAAATTGACTAACGGTGGATAGGTTTCTCTATTAGCTTGTGCTAAATCTCTTCTTCTTACAATACCCAAACGAGCACTTAAACTTTGCAAAAGTAAAGCCATTAAATTACTCATTAGTAATACCCATATCAATTGGTAGCCAAACTTTGCACCACCTTGCAAATCTGTAGCCCAGTTGCCTGGGTCCATATAACCTACGCTTACTAAATAAGCAGGGCCAATATAAGCCAGGATTCTCTTCCAGCCTTTTCTAGGCAAGGTTGTATCAACGGTTTCATGAACTTCACTTAGAGACTGTTCTACATTACTAACTCGCATAGTTCAATTTTTTAACGTATAAATGCTGTGCCAGTTTAGCACTGATATTAACTAATAGTTTGTTGTTGATTTTAACATCAATTGATTCATCAAATGCAAAATATTGCACTACAGTAATTTTTGAGCCTATTTCGATATGCTTGTGACTAAGCAAAGACAACATGTCTGAAGACTGACTGCCTACAGAGCATATTTCACCTAATACATGTAAAGGAAATTTGGTCAAATTAATTTGAGATAATACCGGCATTTTACCAGCTGAATCAGGTATTGGATCACCATGTGGATCAAATTGAGGATTACCTAAAAAATTAGCTAAATGATCAATTAATTGATTGCTTTGAATATGTTCTAGTTGTTCTGCAACTTCATGTACTTCATCCCATTTAAAATGAAGGGTATTTACTAAAAAAGTTTCCCAAAGTCTATGTTTTCTAATGATACCAAGCGCTGTTTTTTTGCCTTCATTATTTAATTTAAATCCCTTGTATTTTTCGTAGACCAATAACTTTTTTAGCTTCAGTTTTTTAAGCATATCGGTAACTGAAGCAGCAGAAGTTTCTAATGCAGTTGCAACTGAATTGGTGCTTACCATTCCTTCATTTAATTGTAATTGAAAAATGGTTTTAATATAATTTTCTTCGGCCGCAGTAAAAGGCATGTTTAAAAATATTTTTAGATAAATCTAAAATTTTAAATCGTTAATTACAAACATTTATAAACTCAACCTTCAAAAGCCTTATTTTTATGAAAATATGCATACAATGAAATTTGCTAACCAATTAGTAATCATATTGTTGTCTTTGTTTATTGGGGTTGGCTGTAAGTCAGATCCAATTGATTTATCTGGTAAAACAACGGTAAAAGAGAAGGATTTTTTGGCTGCATTTAAACCCATGAGCCTCCCATTTAGCTTGGCAGATACCAATATAGATGCTAAGGCAGATACATTAGTAATTGGCAAAGAAGTCTTCTTGCAGTTTTATCCTGATAGTGCTTTTAATAATATAATGGGGAAAACGAAAATTTATACCATACACCCAATTGGGTTGATTGATAAAGAGAAAGAAAAATATTTATTATTTATCATCAAAGAAAACAAAAAGAGAAAAAGATTGGTGGTATTTGTTGCCAATGAAAAAAATCAATTTCTTGCCAGCAAAGAATTATTAAACAATTTTGAAGGAACTGAATATCACCGTTCCTTATCTATCAATAAAGAGCCTACTTTCTTGATTAGTAGAGAAAAGATGGGAAAAGCGAATGATATATTGTTCACACGTGCTGGATGGGTGTACAATGATGCTGGATTTTTTATGGTAGTAATCAATGATTCTAACGAAGACCCAACCAAAACAGCTGTAATTAATCCATTGGATACTTTGCCAAAATTGAATAAATACAGCGGAGACTATATTAAAGACAAAAACAATTATGTTTCTATAAGAGATGGTAAAGACCAAAACACTTATTTGTTTTTCATTTTATTTGAAAAAAGCAATGGAGCATGTAAAGGAGAATTAAAAGGAGAATTTAAATTGATTAAACCAGCTGAGGGATTGTATTCCAAAAATGGCGATCCCTGTTTAATTGATTTTACATTTAATTCAAATCAATTAAAAATTAAGGAACAAGGTTCTTGTGGTAATCATAGAGGCATCAAATGTTTCTTTGATGATCGGTACACCAAAAAAAGAGAACCTAGAAAAAAGAAAGTGAATAAACGTTAGTTAGTGTATAATTTACATTATCATATTTTAGGCTTATATTGCCATACCAATTATTAACCAAACAAGTAAAAATGAATTTTAGAAGTTACCAAGTTCCCTATCAAATTAATGAGCAATACGCTAAAAAAGCTGCGTATTTCTCTATGGAATTCGCCATACATCAACCTTTAAAAATATACAGCGGAGGTCTTGGATACCTTGCTGGCTCTCATTTACGCAGCGCTTATGAACTCCGTCAAAACATGATTGGAGTAGGTATCTTATGGAAATACGGATACTATGATCAAGCTAGAAACCAAGATCAAACATTGCAAGTAACGTTCATGGAAAAGATGTATAGTTTCCTAGAAGATACTGGCATTAAATTTCAGATTTTAATTCATGAACATCCTGTTTGGGTAAAAGCTTACTATTTAAATCCTGAAACATTTAATAGTGCTCCCCTATTTTTATTAAGTACCGATTTACCAGAAAACGATTACGTATCTCAAACCATTACACACCGTTTATATGATGCAAATGTTGCAACTAAAGTTGCACAGTTCATTTTATTGGGTGTGGGTGGAGCAAAGCTGATAGATGAATTAGGCTTTAATCCAGACGTTTATCACTTAAACGAAGCGCATGGAATTTCTTCAGCATTTTATTTATTGAATAAATTCAAGAGTGTACAAAAAGTAAAAGAACATTTAGTATTTACTACACATACTCCAGAAGAGGCGGGTAACGAAAAGCACGATATTTATTTGTGTCATAAAATGAGTTATTTCTGTGGATTAAGTACTGATGAAGTACGAAAACTGACAGGTATAACAGACGATCAGTTTAATCACTCTTTAGCTGCACTTAGGTTCGCAAGAAAGGCCAATGGGGTTTCTGCATTGCATGGAGAAGTGAGTAGAGAAATGTGGAAGAATTACGAGGGTATCTGTCCCATTACATCTATTACCAATGCACAGAACTGGCGTTATTGGGCAGATAAGCAAATGTACCGTGCCATGGAAGAAGGCAATGATGAAGTGTACGATGATCGTAAAAAATTCTTAAAAAAGCGTGCATTTGAAATTGTTGCAGATCAAACGGGTAAAGTATTTGATCCAAATGTATTAACCATTGTATGGGCAAGACGTTTCGCGGGCTACAAGCGTGCAGATATGCTTACTTATGATATGGAGCGTTTTGAGAAAATGTTGAGTAATACCAAGCACCCAGTTCAAATTATTTGGGCAGGAAAACCTTATCCAGTAGATTATCCAGCTATTTCTCAGTTCAATAACCTGGTACATTTAAGTAAGAATTACAAGAATGTGGCAGTAGTGATTGGCTACGAATTGGCCTTAAGTAAACGTTTAAAGCAGGCTTCTGATATTTGGTTAAATAATCCACGTGTGCCAAGAGAAGCTTCAGGAACCAGTGGTATGACGGCTGCCATGAATGGAGCTGTTAACTTCTCTACAGACGATGGTTGGATACCAGAATTCGTGAATCATGGAAACAATGGTTTCGTGGTTCCTAAAGCCGATTATGCCAATATGACTACTCATGATCAAGATGAATATGATTTAAACAAAGCATATGAAATCTTAGAACAGCAAATTATCCCATTGTATTATGACGACCATGATACTTGGAGACAAATCATGAAAAACGGAATGCGCGATGTTAGATTCCAATTTGATAGTAATAGAATGGCCCATGAGTACTATGAAATCATGTACAAATAAGCTTTAATGAATAAATTAGAATACCCTCCCCAACAAGGAGGGTATTTTTTTAACATTTCCTACTTAGTTTTGTTAGTACAACATGAACAATAAACTCATCATAGCAATTACCGGTGCCAGTGGTTCCATTTATGCAAAAGGTATTTTGGATAAATTGGTACAATATCCAGATCAATACGAGGCAGTAGGTATAGTGATGAGCAAGAATGCTAAAGATGTTTGGGAAACAGAGTTGGGCAATCAATTGTATGCCAATTATCCTTTTTCATTCTATGAAAAACAAGATTTTTATGCCCCATTTGCATCTGGATCAGCCCAATACAATACAATGATAGTAGTTCCTTGTAGTATGGGAACAATGGGAAGAATCGCAGCTGGAATAAGCGATGATTTACTTACCAGAGCAGCTGATGTAATTTTAAAAGAAAGAAGAAAATTGATACTAGTTGCAAGAGAAACACCGTACAATCTAATTCATATTAAGAATATGGAAACCATAACGCTGGCTGGTGGAATTATATGCCCCGCAACCCCTTCTTTTTATAGCAAGCCAAGCACCATAGAGGAAGTAGCGGCAACCGTAGTAGATAGAGTTTTAGATTTAGCAGGAATTGATGTTAGAAGTTATAGATGGGGTAAATAAAAAATCCCGATAACAGTTGTTATCGGGATTTGTATGTGTTGAGTATACAATTAAGATTCTGCTTTAGCTTCTTCTTCTTCTATTCTAGATTTAAAATTGAATTCCAATAAACTGGTTTCCTTATTCAAATCTGCAATTAACACATCTCCTTGTTTTATAGACATTTTCATGATCTCTTCAGCCAAAGGATCTTCTAGATATTTCTGAATGGCTCTATGTAGGGGTCTAGCTCCAAACTGCACATCATATCCTTTCTCTGCAATAAAGTCTTTGGCTTCCGCAGTTAACTCTAATTCAAATCCAAGGTTCAATAAGCGTTTCGAAACCCCCTTCATGAGGATATTGATGATATTAAAGATATTTTCTTTCGTAAGTGAATTGAATACGACTACATCATCAATCCTATTCAAGAACTCTGGAGAGAATGTTTTCTTTAATGCTTTTTCAATAACTGCTTTATTGTTCTCCTCTGCATTTTGCATTCTTGTAGCAGTTGCAAACCCAACGCCGTCACCAAATTCTTTTAATTGTCTAACCCCAATATTTGAAGTCATAATAATCATCGTATTCTTAAAGTCTACTTTTCTACCAAGCCCATCTGTTAGTTGTCCATCGTCTAATACTTGTAGTAAAATATTATAAATATCCGGATGTGCTTTTTCTATTTCATCTAATAAAATGACAGAGTATGGCTTTCTTCTTACTTTTTCTGTAAGCTGACCACCTTCTTCGTAACCAACATATCCTGGAGGGGCTCCAATCAATCTACTTACCGTAAATTTTTCCATGTATTCACTCATATCAATTCTGATTAAAGAATCTTCTGAGTCGAACATATAACGCGCTAAAGAACGAGCTAATTCAGTTTTACCTACCCCTGTAGGGCCTAAGAATATAAATGTTCCAATAGGTTTTTTAGGGTCTTTCAATCCTACCCTATTTCTTTGAATAGCTCTCACCACTTTTTGAATGGCTTCATCCTGACCAATCACCATTCCACGCATGTCTTCGCTCATTCTACGCAGTTTCTCTGTTTCTGCTTGTACCATGCGTTTTACAGGAATGCCTGTCATCATACTAATGACTTCTGCAATATTTTCTTCTGTAATTGGGTAACGTTTATTCTTGCTTTCTTCTTCCCACTGAACTTTGGCTTTTTCTAATTCTTCTCCAAGTCTTTTTTCTGTATCTCTTAATGAAGCAGCTTCTTCAAAACGCTGGCTCTTCACCACTTTGTTTTTTTCGTTCTTAACCTCTTCAATCTTTTTCTCGAGTTCTACAATGGTCTCTGGAACATTAATGTTTTTCAAGTGAACCCTTGCCCCCACTTCATCCATTACATCAATGGCTTTGTCTGGTAATAATCGATCGGTCATATATCGATCACTTAACTTAACACAAGCATCAATAGCGTCATCGCCGTAATTTACATTATGGAAATCTTCGTATTTAGACTTGATATTGTTTAAAATCAAGATGGTTTCTTCTACACTAGGTGGCTCAATCAACACTTTTTGAAAGCGACGATCTAATGCGCCATCTTTCTCAATGTACATGCGATACTCATCTAAGGTAGATGCACCAATGCATTGTAACTCTCCTCTTGCTAATGCTGGTTTGAAAATATTGGAAGCATCTAAAGATCCGCTTGCGCCACCAGCACCAACTATGGTATGAATTTCATCAATGAATAGAATAACATCTCTGTTTTTTTCTAACTCATTCATAATGGCTTTCATGCGTTCTTCAAACTGACCTCTGTATTTGGTACCAGCAACCAATGCCGCCAAATCTAATGATATCACTCTTTTATCGAACAATACACGGCTCACTTTTCGTTGAACAATTCTTAGCGCCAATCCTTCTACAATGGCTGTTTTACCCACACCCGGTTCACCAATTAATATTGGATTGTTCTTCTTGCGTCTACTCAAAATCTGGCTTACCCTTTCAATTTCAGCTTCTCTACCAACAATTGGATCCAATGTTCCCGCTTCAGCTAATTTGGTAATATCTCTACCAAAATTATCTAATACGGGTGTTTTGCTTTTGACTGCACCAGTCGCTTGTTTGCCAGGTCTAGATTGTTGAAAGCCTGAGCCTTTTTTCTCCTCATCAAAATCATCATCATTATCTTCTGGAAATTCACTTCTTGGGGGAGGATTAGATGTGCCAACCATGCCTAATTCATTGCGAAATAAATCATAATCAATATCAAATTGATTTAAAATTTGAGTGGCAATATTTTCTTTGTTTTTAAGAATGCTCAACATCAAATGCTCCGTTTCTACTAGTGGACTCTTTAAGGCTTTAGCTTCTAAAACTGTTACCCTGATTACTTTTTCTGCCTGCTTAGTGAGTGGCAGACTGTTGATATTGGCAATATTTTTACCCGTTTTATCTTTTACGGCTAATTCTACTTCTTTTCTAAGTTCATATAGGTCAATATTCAGCTGTTTCAACACTTTAATAGCTGTATTATCCCCGTCTCTAATTAAACCTAGCAATAAATGCTCTGTTCCAATAAAGTCGTTCCCTAACCTAAGCGCTTCTTCCCTACTGAAGGAAATGATCTCTTTAACCTGAGCTGAAAAATTATTATCCATATCTTATTTGGATTTATACAATTATAACGAATATTTTTGAGTGAAGTTGTGCGGTAATTGTACACAGTATGTTAATATACCTTCTATATGCTAAATGTCAAAATTGATACCAAGGAAAAATTCACGGTTCTAACCCTAGAAACCGCCGATATATCTGCAAATATGTCAGCAAGTTTGACCGATCATTGCAAAACAGTGCTAAATTCTCCACAAAAAAATCTAGTGTTGAATTTAGAAAATGTACAAACAATGGACAATGAAGTGGTAGATGCTTTAACTGAATCTCAACAGAATTTTTATGAAAATAGCGCTTCATTTGTTATTTGTGGTATTCAAGAAAAATTGGAAGCGTGTTTAGATCAAATGGAAGTATTGGAAATGTGGAATATTACCCCCACTGAATCTGAAGCTTGGGATATTGTACAAATGGAAGAAATTGAAAGAGAATTACTCGATGGGGACGATATCAATTTTGAGAACCATCCAGAGGAACCTGTTTAAAGTTGAATGAATGGTGGAACAAAATTGGTATGCAGTTTTAGGCATTACTTCTTCTGCAAATGAAACGGAGATTAAAAAGGCATTTAGAAAGCTGGCACATATTTATCACCCAGATAAAAATAGCAACCCTATTTATTTTGAGCAGTTTAAACAGATCAAAAAAGCTTACGAAATTTTAGGAAATACAACTTCGAAAAAATTATACGATAAAAGTCTTCAATTAGAAGGGAAATCAGCAAAATCGCAACCATCTATTCAATCAATACAAGATTTATTGAATTATTTTCATCTATTTGAACGAGAAATGCAACAAACTGATTTTCGATTTATCAATTATGATCGAATTAAGTGGAAGCTTAACTATCTGCTCTTTATGCCTTTAATTAAAGAGTTGATACAATCAGGGAATTCTCAGGTACAGCAAAAGATTTTGAAACAGACATTATATGTCTTAAGCTTTTTACCATATAAAGAAATAATTGCGTATCAACCAATATTAGAAAATTGTTTTTTTAACCAAGATCATATTATTCTAATACGACAACTTATTTCAGACAAAAGAATAGAAGCAAAATGGAACCAATTGAAAATTCCATTAGTTGCCATTGTTAGTGGTTTGTTGTGCTTGGGTATTTTTTTATTGGCCAAATAAAAAATCCCAGCTGCTAAGCAACTGGGATTTGTATTCCAAAACAAGTAGAATTAGTTATTCGCAACTAAAGTAGTTGAAACTGTATTTGCTGGCGCCCATGGCGAAGGAGTTACAGCTCCTCTAACTACAATAGTATAAATTTTCCCTGATACTGCAGTCATGGGTTGTGATCTAATAATTGCATTAGTAGTTGCATTTCTAATTTGAATACTATACGAAGTACCTCTTAATGTTGCATTCAAAGCGATAAAACTTGTAGCAGTTTTATAAGAGATCGCTGCAGGATATAATGCTGTTGTTGATGAACCACTAAATGCATTAATAGCTGGTGCATCAGCACTTGCATGAATGATTCTTAAATGTGCTTTATCATTTGCTGGGGTAGTTAAATTATCTTGAAACCATAAAAGTTCAGCATTTTGAAGCTTATTTACTGCCATCAAAGTATATCTCGCTGGTTGATCTCTTAAATCTGAAACATTGTATTTATTAGCAGAAAATATAGTGGGTTGACCAGCAAACTTTACTGTAATTTCTTTGGTACCAGGCGTTGTACTATTATATCCTGTATTAGATCCAAAAGCAATCGGTAGTATATTTTGTTTAAGATCACCCACAAAGAAGTCTAATCCAGCAACAACATCAGGAGCTGCATTAATAAACATATATTGGGCGTATCCTGGGTTTGCGGGTTCTTTTGCACAACTTGTGAAAAGTAATACCGAAAACAAACCGGCAATGAATAGCATATTTTTTTTCATAAATATCATTTGTTTAATTCTATTAATAAGTGGCCAACACAGTTATACCTCTAGACATTGTTCCAGAAGTAGATTGGTATCTTCCTCTAAACACTACGTTATAGGTTCTTTGCTTATTGAATGTAAAATTATTTAAAATAGTGAGTGGGGTTGTTGTTCCAGTTGCCCTTACTTCTAGTGTATCTGACAATCCAGTAATATGCTTAATGTAATTTGAATTGCCCAAAGGAGCAATATTGGTAGCAATATTGGCACGTTTTCTTCTAGAATATAAATCTACATTAGGTACAGTAGACGAACTGAAAATGATGTTCACAAACTTTACATTAGCGGTTGTATCAGTTGGTACGGAGAATTCATCTTGTTTAACAATTAACTTGACTGCATTGGTAGTATCGTAAGAATATATTGTATAAAACTTGCCTGCATCAAAACTACTGGAAACACTTACAGGTGTTTGGGTTGTTGTTGTTAAACTATCATACACTCTAACAGTTCTTGACCCTGGCAAAATTGTAGCAAAAGCAGTAATGGTAGATGCTCCAGGGAATACACCACCCATTGCCAATGCTGTACCATTTAATCTTTGACCATCAATAGAAATAAAATTTCTAGCAGCAGCTAAGCTTCCTGGCACAAAGCGAATAAATGACTTATTTGCAGTACCAGCAGATTCTGTGGCTCGGCCATCAAAATCCTTTTTACAAGCAGTGAATAAACCAATTACTGCTATTATCAAAAAGAGTTTCATTTTCATATTTTTCATTTTAATCGTAGTAATTAAGGTTTAGAAAACCATTGTTCAAGTGTATGATAATCTAATGCAATAGCACCAATCCTTGTTAATTCACTTACATTGTACAGGTATTCAGAATTGTAACGAGGTCTTGCTCTATAAGTCAATTTTCCATTGTTGTTCGCAAATAAATTGATACCAGTCGGTACAACTAAATCTGCATATACTGGCGTAGTTTGGCCAGCTTCCACATCGGTGTAATGGAACCTTCTCATATCTGTCCATGTTTCATGCATACCATAACCATATAATGCAATATATTTCTGTAGCATGATATGTGAAAGTGTTAAATCATTGGCAGCAGGAACAACAGTAGTATTCGCTAAATAAGCGTCTCTGACTGCATCAGAAATAATTCTAGAAGCAGGAACAGATGAACCGTAATCATTCATTAGCAAATCAAAGCTTAATCTAATTCCGTCAATATAAGCTGTTCTTGCTGCTGCTTTATTACCCTTTCTATACTGCGCTTCAGCAATCATGAATTTCATTTCGCTCGCAGTTATAATTGGGAATGGAGATCCATTTTTAAATATATATCTGGCTTCAGCATCCGAAGTTGGTGCTGCAGTTGATGTAAATATATTACCCCAGAAATTTCTTGGTTGATCATTAACTCCTAAACCACTTGCACCTGAATTAGGTCGAATACCTCTATATGCTCCATTGGTATTTTCTCTTATGATATAAGCTGCTCGAGGATCGGTAGCACCAAGAAAACGAGAATTAGTTCCATTCATTAAATTGACAATAAATTCAGTTTGTCTTAATGCACCAACATTAGATCTATAAGGCCCAAAAAAGTTAGAGGTACCAGTAATACCTGTATTGGCAAAACGCATAGTAGCATTATCTGCATTTACATTCATGGCAAGGTTTGCATAGAAGATAACAGAGTCTGCGTTGTAAGAAGCTTTATTGCTTAAATGATTAAAGGAACGAGCCATGACCGCGTAAACAAATTTTTTCCATTTATTCACATCTCCGTTATGAAAATAAGCATCACCCTTCGCTAAATTTGCTGGGCTTGAACTATCGCCTGTGTTATTTAAATTCACAATGGCGCTTCTGCAAATTTGTCTCACGGTATCGTACACTAAAGATTGCTCATCATAATTGAACACCAATTGATCAGCTTTGAATGCTTCTCTTACAATAATATCTCCATACATTTCAGCAGTGGTTAACCAACTCCAAGCAGAAATAGCCTGACCAACTCCAACATAATCCCATTTTTTTTCTATTGTTGACCACTCCATCATGCGTTTGAGGTTCTGCCCCATTCCATAGTAATGCATGGCCCAAATGGAACCCATTAAATCACTTGCGCCAGTTGCTCCTGCCATTTGGTCAAATGCATTACCTGCTGTATTGGTAGCCCAAAATTGAACATATCGTCCAACATATAAGCCATCGTTTTGAGTTCCGTATGCAGCTCCAGCCGCTGAGGAACTACCTCCCATATTGCTAATGATGCCAGGCAAAAGAGATTCTACTGGTACACGAACACCGGCATTAGGATTGGGAAATGCCTCATCCAATTTCTTCTGACAAGAAGAAATAAGTAAACCTGCAAAAGCAAAGGTTACTAAAGATTTTAAATTTATATATGATTTTTTCATGTTAGCTATTTTTTCAAGTTAAAAACCTACTCTTACACCAAAGTTTACACCAATAGGTGTTGCAAGGGTTCCATAATCAAAACCAAATGCTCCTACTCCTCTTGTAGCAGCAGTGTTTCCACTTACTTGAGGATCAGCACCCATATAATTGGTAATTAAGAACAAATCGTTTCCTGTGATAAAAATGCTGGCAGACTTAACTCCATTTAGATTTCTAAGTGCACGCTCATTTAAAGAATAGCTCAATGTTATATCTCGCATTCTTAACCAGTTTACATTTTTCTGAATAAATGCTTCTTCTGGCATAGATGAAGCTGTATAATAAGCATCATTATAACCAGGAATAACTGAAATGGTATTTTTGGTTGGAGTTGCAGAATTTGCAAAGCCATCATTTAACACGCCATCTATCACCCTAGGAGTAAAACGATCAATAGTTCTATTGCTTCTACCAATACTAGTCAAGAACATTTCGTTGGCATTAAATATATCTCCTCCAATTTTGAGATCCCATAAGAAACTCAAACGCCAATTCTTGTAGCGTATAGAATTTTGTATCCCTAATGTAAAAGCAGGATTTCTATCTCCCCTTAACTTAAATCGACCATCTGTTAAAGGAAGTCCTGTTGTAGGATTAATCAAAATCTGTCCTGCATTGTTTCTAGCATAACCCCAAGAAGCAATTCCAGTAGTTGGGCTACCCAATCCTAATACACTTGCACGCGCATTACCGTATAACCATGTATCAGAAATATAAAATTCAGAAACGTTAGCAGGGAATCCTACTACCGCATTCCACATTTTATTAAAATTCAAACGAGTGTTCCAACCAAAGTCTTTTTTCTGAACCAATTGATAATCGATAGCAATTTCAACCCCTTCGTTTCTAGTACTTGCAGCATTCTGGGTATTCAATACAAATCCAGTACCATAACTCAAACGCATATTTTCAATGATCTGACCCTTGGTTAATGTATTATAATAAGTAGCGTCAATACTTAACCTGTTTTTCAAGAATTTAAATTCAGTTCCAATTTCAAAAGTGCTTTGACGCTCAGGCTGTAAGTCTGGATTATTATTTGTGAATCCATATGAATAAGCAGGAATAGTAGAGCTACCAAAATTATTAACAAAAACAGACTGGGTAGAATACGGCGTATTTAAACGAGCAGTATTAGCCATTGAACCCCTTAACTTCCAATAGTTGAATACTCCACTTTTCTTTAATCCTGGTAAGATATCCGTCATAATAGCACTTAAGCTTAAACCAGGGTAGTTATAATTTCTATTTGCTGCTGGTAATGTAGATGCAGATTCAAAACGGTGAGAATAATTAAAAAATAGTAGATTCTTATAACTGATAGCAAATTCACCAAAGAAAGCAATTTGTCTCAATAAACGTAAGTTTGGCTCACCAAACTCATTACGTAATAATCTTCTTCTCGTGTTTGGAGCAGTATTATTAGAATCAGTTCTATTTGGATCAGCTACGTTGTTACCACTAACAGCAAATACTTCTGTTCTATAATCCTGCCACATTGTACCAGCCATTAAACGTAAACTAAAATCACCAATGGTTTTCTTAGCAGTAGCATTAATGGTATGGTTATATCCTTTATACGTATTCCAATAATTATCCTGAGATCCTCTTAATGCTGTTGAAACAAAGAAAGATTGTGGATGGTAATTCTGGTAACCAATAGTTTTATAAGTATCGTATCCAAATCGTCCTACTATGCTTAGCCAACTTGTTGGATTAATATTTACTCCCAATGAAGTAAACAAGCGATCGGTTTGGTCACGACCTCTATTATTAGCTACATTCCAAAGTGGGTTATCTACTTCTCCATTTGCATTAGCAGAGAATAATGGTAATTTATTACCTCCGTCATCTTCAGATTTTGTAACATCAACTGTATTTGGATATTGCATCAATCCTAATAAATATCCCCCTGCAGATCTTAATACTTTAGCGGTATTTGTTCTTGTATAAGCAATTGCAGGAGTTATCTCTATCCATTTACCAATTTTGGTTGTATTACGTAAACTCAAGTTTATTTTTTCTTGATCATTATTTGGTACTACCCCTTCTTGTTTTAAGTAAGTTGCAGAAAAACGGAAGATAGATTTTTTGATACCGAAGTCTACGCCAAGGTTATGCGTTTGCGATTTTCCGTTTCTAAAGAATGACCCAATATTATCGTATAATTTAGTTCCACTTGGGTATGCTGGTCCAAAATAGCGGAAAATATTAGTTGGTAAATTATTGGTACCATTGGTATAGCCATCAAAAGTTGGAGGAAAACGATTCAACTTTTGAATTCTAAAAGCATTGTCGTATTGCACAGCCAATTTGCTGGTCTTCGCTTTTCTAGTAGTAATAACGATTGCACCAGAACTAGCTTGGCTACCATATAATGCGGTAGCTTCAGGCCCTTTCAAAACGGTTACATTTTCAATATCGTTGGGGTTTAAATCAGATACCCTATTGCTATAATCACTACCCCTGTTAGGACGATCCGATGCAAGACCCACTCCTCTACCTCCATCAGAAGTTTCATCAAAAGAAGAGTTATCCATGATAACCCCATCAACCACAAATAATGGTTGGTTGCTTAATGACAAAGAGTTAAATCCACGAAGTACAATTTGAGAAGAAGCACCTACAGTTCCTGATGTTGGATTCACAGTTAAACCTGCAACCCTTCCCTGTAAACTGTTTACAAAATTATCACGCTGTGTTTCCTGAATTTCAGCCCCCTTTACTTGCTGAGTTGAATAACCCAACTCACGAGGCTTTCTTTTCTGATCCATCGCTACGACTACTACATCTTCTAGTTCAGAAGATTCAGCTCTTAAACGAACGATAATTTTCTGGTCATTTTTAACTGATACGCGTTGGGTTTCAAATCCCAATGAAGTAATCAATAAAGTTTGACCCTTCGATGCTTTAATAGTAAAATTACCTTTAGCATCTGTTTTGGTGGCAACTGATTTGCCTACTACACGGATGGAAACCGACTCTAATGCAGAGCCTTTTTCTAAATCGGATACATTACCAGTAACGGTAATATCCTGTGCAGAGACTTTCATAACAAGGAAGAAAAGCAAGAAAGCAATCCTCCAGGCATAAGCGAGTTTTCTCATAACTACAGTGTTTGGTTCATTGACAAAAATTAATCGCAAAAAGCTGCAAAAAATTTTAGCATTTCGTTAATCAAATAATTGAAGACATAAATATATGGTTAATCATCTGTTAAAACCATAAAATTCACAGCAAAATAATGCACATTTTTTTGCGGGTATTTAAGTGTATAGGGTACGCAATGCTATAAAATGCTCAAACCGAGCTTTGCATATGGGGTTAATTTCTCATTCGTAGGGTCTAATTCAGTAATTAAAACATCTACTTGATCAAGTGCACAAACCTGCAAACGTTGAGTGGTATTAAGTTTTTCTGAAATAGCCAATGAAACTGTTTTTTGCGCACACGCAATCATGGCTTTTTTAACTTCAATGATTTCCCACTCTAAGTCGGTAATACCAAAGTTCAAATCGATGCTATTGGTTCCTAACAAACATAAGTCGGCTTTAATTTGCCCCAATCTTTGAACCACTTCTGCTCCAACCGCCATTTGCGCACTTTTCAATAGTTTATTACCTAAAAAGATCACTTCTGCATTGGGATGTTCCAACAATTCTAATGCAATAGGCACATTAGTGGTAACGAAAGTAGCATTAAGGTCTGGTGGGAGCATATTCACTAGCTCACGCATAGTGGTTCCTCCAGATATAACCACCAACATGCCATCTTTAATAAGGTCGATGGCTTTGTGTGCAATTATTTTTTTCTCAGGTAATGAGTAAACCTGCTTGCTTTCAATGGTAAAGTGAAAGGACTTAGCCAATGCACCACCATGCACTTTTATTAGCTTCCCTTCTTCAGCCAATTCTTGCAGGTCTCTGCGTACGGTATCTTCAGATACGTCTAATTGTACACATAAATCGGAGGATAATACTTTATTGTGGATATTGATTTGTTGTATTATATAAGCTTGTCGTTCTTTTTTTAGCATCTTTAAAATTAATGCGTTCCCGCATAATCACGCAAAAAATTTTATTTTGGCCTTTACACTGCCGCTTACCTAATTTTGGTGTCCATTTATGATATCTCCCAATACAATACAACAAATTACCAGTAGAATTGACATTATTGATGTGGTGGGTGAGTTCGTGAAATTAAAAAAAAGAGGAACCAATTATTTAGGTCTCTGTCCTTTTCACGGCGAAAAATCTCCCTCTTTTACTGTTTCACCAGCAAAAGAAATTTATAAATGTTTTGGCTGTGGCAAAAGCGGCAATACCATCACTTTTTTAATGGAGCACGAAAAGTACAGTTATGTAGAAGCGCTTAAATGGTTGGCCACTAGATATAATATTGAAGTTGAAGAAACGCAACAATCTCCAGAACAACTGCAGCAAGTGCAAATGGCCGAGAGTTTGCATGCTATTAATTCATTTGCACAAAAGTTTTTTGCTGAACAATTATTTGATGTTGAAGAAGGGAATTTAATTGCCCTCTCCTATTTAAAAGAAAGAGGCTTTAGAGAAGAAGTGTTGCGAAAATTTCAAGTTGGCTATAATCCCGAAGGAAAAGATGCTTTAACAAAGGCTTTGGTGGCCAATCAATTTAATAAAGAACTTTTACCTAAAACAGGATTGGTTGCATTAAGAAACGAAGAGTTGGTAGATAATTATAGGGGCAGAATTATTTTCCCTATTCATAATAACACAGGTAAAATAATTGGATTTGGTGCAAGAGTAATTGGAAAAGCAGATAGAGCACCCAAATACATTAATACCCCTGAGAATGAAGTATACAGTAAGAGCAAAATTTTATATGGCTCCTACTTTGCAAGACAAGCCATCGATAAAGCAGATGAATGCTTATTAGTAGAAGGATATACCGATGTAGTGAGTTTACATCAAGCAGGGATAGAAAATGTAGTGGCAAGTGGTGGTACTTCATTAACCATTGATCAATTAAGGTTAGTAAAAAAGTACACGAATAATCTTACGATTATTTATGATGGCGATAGTGCAGGGATAAAAGCTGCACTGCGTGGATTAGACCTGGCTATTGAAGAGGGCCTCAACGTGAGGTTGGTTTTAATCCCCGACGGAGAAGACCCTGATAGTTATGTAAACAAAGTAGGCGCTACTGAATTCAATGCATTTATTGCGCAGTCTAAAAAAGACTTTATTCTCTTTCAATTAGAAGTGTTGTTGAAAGAAGCAGGTAATGACGTTAATAAGAAGAGCAGTATTGTAAATCAAATTGCAGAAACCTTAAGTAAAATTAGCAAGGCCGAAGATTTTACAAGACAACAAGATTATATTAAACAATGTGCTTCTTTATTAAGGATTGATGAAGCTGGATTTACCAATTTAGTCAATAAGTTCAAGCGTGATAAGATATCAAAAGAGGAGAAAAAATTACCTTTTGATGAAGCACAGTTTATTCAGCAAGATTCTTTTCAAACAGATCAATCTTTTGACGAAGGACAATTATTGTTGCAACAAGATGATCAAGTAGAAAAAAATGTAATTAGGGTATTATTTGAATATGGTTTAAAAAACTATAATGAAGCGCAAACTATTGCTGCATATATATTTGAGCAGTTAGAAAATTATCCTTTAGAAAACCCTGATTACGAAAAATTAATTGACTTATACAAAGATTGGTATAATAAAGGATTAGAGCCCACTACCAAGTCTATGTTGTATCACGAAGATGAACAAGTAAGACAATTATTGATTAATATTTCAATGTTCCCATTTGAATTAAGCAATCGTTGGGATGAAATATTACCCAATATGAATATTGTAAACAAAGACATATCCATAGCTGATACAGAAATGAGTTTGAATTATTTTAAACTTAGAAAGATTAAAAAAATGTTTGAGCAAAACCAGCGAGACATGGAGTTTGCTCCCTTTGAAGAACAAATGAAATTGATTCAATTACATAAGCAATTAAAAGAATTTGAAATTGCTATTACGAAACAATTGGGCACGGTAATACTTCGATAATCACTAATTACTATTCCGTACAATCATCATTTATATTTAAATAATGCATAAAAAAATCCCGGTCATTTAATTTAACCGGGATTCTTTATTATGGATCTATGAAGATTATTTTACTTCTTCAAACTGAGCGTCTTCAACTGTATCAGACTTAGGCTGCTCAGCTCCACCCGCATCAGCACCTGGTTGGCCACCAGCAGCTTGTTGCGCTTTGTAGATGTCTTCGCTTGCTGCAGTCCATGCAGTATTCATTTCTTCCATTGCAGCATCAACCGCAGGGATGTCTTGATTTTTATGCGCTTCTTTTAACTTAGTTAAAGCAGTTTCAATTGCACCTTTTTTATCAGCAGGAATCTTATCACCAAATTCTTTGAATTGCTTCTCAGTTTGGAAGATTAAGCTATCTGCTTGGTTCAGTTTCTCCACGCGAGCTCTTGCTTCATTATCAGCAGCTTCATTGGCTTTAGCTTCTGCTTTCATTTTCTCTACTTCTTCTTTGCTCAATCCGCTACCCGCTTCAATTCTGATCTTTTGCTCTTTGCCAGTTCCTTTGTCTTTAGCACTAACGTTTAATAATCCGTTTGCGTCAATATCAAAAGTTACTTCAATTTGAGGTACACCTCTTGGAGCTGGAGGAATTCCATCCAAGTTAAACATGCCTAGGCTCTTATTCTGATTAGCCATTGGACGCTCTCCTTGTAATACATGAATTTGTACACCAGGTTGATTATCGCTAGCTGTAGAATATACTTCTGTTTTCTTAGTAGGAATAGTAGTATTTGATGCAATCATAGTAGTCATTACTCCACCCATGGTTTCAATACCTAAGCTTAGAGGAGTAACATCTAATAACAATACATCTTTTACTTCACCAGTTAAAACCGCACCTTGAATGGCAGCACCTAGAGCAACCACTTCATCAGGGTTCACACTTCTGTTAGGCTTTTTGCCAAAGAAGCTTTCAACAATTTCTTGCACTTTAGGAATACGAGTAGAACCTCCTACTAATATCACTTCATCAATTTCAGATTTACTGTAACCAGCATCTTTTAATGCTGCTTCGCATGGCTTTAAGCAACGAGCAAATAAATTATCTGCTAAAGCTTCAAACTTAGCTCTTGTTAACTTTAGTACCAAGTGTTTTGGAACTCCATCAACTGCAGTGATATAAGGTAGATTGATTTCAGTTTCTGAAGAAGAACTTAATTCTACTTTTGCTTTTTCAGATGCTTCTTTCAAGCGCTGTAAAGCCATAGGGTCTTTACGTAAATCAATTGCTTCTTGAGATTTAAACTCATCTGCTAACCAATCCATAATTACTTTATCGAAGTCGTCACCACCTAAGTGAGTATCACCATTGGTAGATTTTACTTCAAACACCCCATCTCCTAATTCAAGGATAGAAATATCAAAAGTACCACCACCTAAGTCGAATACGGCAATTTTTTGGTCGGCATGTTTTTTATCTAAACCGTAGGCTAAAGCAGCAGCAGTAGGCTCATTTACAATTCTTCTAACATTTAAACCAGCAATTTCACCAGCTTCTTTAGTAGCCTGACGTTGTGCATCGTTAAAATAAGCAGGAACAGTAATTACCGCTTCGCTTACTTCATGACCTAAATAGTCTTCAGCAGTCTTTTTCATTTTCTGCAAAATCATTGCAGAAATTTCTTGTGGAGTGTACATACGATCTTCAATTTGTACTCTCACAGTATTGTTATCGCCTTTGGCAACTTGATAGCTCCAATGACTAATTTCTTCGGTTACTTCGTCAAAACGACGACCCATGAAACGCTTCACACTGGTAATAGTGTTTTGAGGATTAGTGATAGCCTGTCTTTTAGCAGGGTCTCCCACTTTTCTTTCTCCATTCTTTAAGAATGCTACTACCGATGGCGTAGTTCTACGTCCTTCGTCATTTGCAATGACTACAGGCTCATTACCTTCCATAACGGATACACAACTGTTAGTGGTTCCGAGGTCTATTCCAATAATTTTTGCCATAATATTTGTTTTCTATTACAGCTTATTATTCAATCATTATGCCACGGGTAGTAAACGTGAAATATTGTCAGCAAACCTCAAAAAAGCGAGTTTTTCAGCCAAATTAGCTACCAAAAAGTCGGTTTAAGTCTAATTTTAAGGTCATTTTAGCGGGTTCAGTGTCACTATTTTAAAGACTTTGCTTTAAATGTGAAGTTCTTTTGAGAGAAATAGCTAAACATTACTACAAATACCGTAGTTAACATTTTGGAAGGGGTTGGATACCAACCAAAACTGTCTACAAAAATTTTAAGAAAAATATAATTGAGTAAAATACAACCAAAAACAACCAGGAAATATTTACCCAATTGCTCTCTTTTGGTAACGGATGTTTCCTGAAAAACCACATACCTGCTTAAATAAAACCCTGTAGGAAATGTAATGATAAAGCTCATCATAAAAGCAGCGATATGGCCACTAACGATGATATTTCCGAATTGGACAGTGGTTTTATCTAAAATAAAATTATAGGCAATAAAAAAAAGCCCAATATCTAAAAAAGTATTAAATCCACCACAAGCCGCATAGCGATAAGTTTGTTTGGGCATTAGTTTCTGGAACATTGGATAGAACCAATCCACCACCGAAAGGATGAAATGACTAATGTATTTGTGCAGCTTTTGCATAACTGGCGGCGAAGGTAGTTGATAAATAGTTAGTTTTGCATCCCGAAATTGTTAAGATTATGAGCGTGGTAAATAGGATTAAAGAAGCAGCAGCAAACAGTATCCATCAATTATATGGTACCTCTGTAAAGCCTGAAAAAGTATTGGTAAATCAAACTAAATCAGAATTTGAAGGCGATTACACGGTGGTCTTATTCGCATTTGTAAAGGAACTCAAAAAATCTCCAGAGCAATTAGGACAAGAATTGGGTACAGAAATGGCGTCGCGTTTTCCTGAACTGTTTACGGCTTTTAATGTAGTCAAGGGATTTTTAAATTTATCCATTAACGCAGCTTATTGGACTCAGTTTTTGATGAATCAATACAATGACTCACAATTTGGGCACTCCACTCCTACAGGTAATAAAGTAATGGTAGAGTATTCCTCTCCCAATACCAATAAACCCTTACACTTAGGGCATTTAAGAAATAATTTCTTAGGAAGAAGTATTGCAGAAATTTTAAAAGCAACGGGAAATGAAGTAGTGAAAACCTGTATTGTAAACGATCGTGGTATACATATATGTAAAAGTATGATTGCCTGGAAGAGATATGCCAATGGAGCAACTCCAGCTTCTATTCAAATGAAAGGCGACCATTTTGTGGGCGATTATTATGTAAAATTCAATGACGCCTATAAAGCGGAAATAGCCGATTTAAAAGCAACAGGCTTAACAGAAGAACAAGCCGAGAAAGATGCACCAATCATGAAAGAAGCCCAGCAAATGTTATTAGACTGGGAAGCTGGAGAGCCTTCTGTGATGGAGTTGTGGAAGAATATGAATGGATGGGTTTATGAAGGATTTGATGCTACGTATAAAAGAATTGGAACAGACTTCGATAAAATTTACTACGAAAGCAACACTTATTTATTAGGGAAAGATTTAGTAGATAAGGGTTTGGAAGAAAAAGTATTTTATCAAAAGGAAGACAATAGTGTTTGGATAGATTTAACCAGCGATGGATTAGATGAAAAACTAGTTAGAAGAAAAGACGGAACATCGGTATATATCACCCAAGACATTGGATTGGCAGAACAAAAACAGAAAGAGTTCAATGCCAATCAGAGTATATATGTGGTAGGCGATGAACAGAATTACCACTTTAAAGTGTTAAAGTTAATCTGTCAAAAATTGAAACTTCCTTCCGCAGATGGCATAGACCATTTGAGTTATGGAATGGTAGAATTGCCAACCGGTAAAATGAAGAGCCGAGAAGGAACAGTTGTTGATGCGGATGATTTGGTGGAAGAAATGATTAAAATAGCCCGAGAAAAAACAGAAGAGCTAGGTAAAGTGAATGATTTTACTGAAGCAGAAAGGGCTGAATTGTATGATACCATTGGTTTAGGTGCGTTAAAGTTTTTCTTATTGAGAGTAGACCCTAAGAAAAAAATGGTCTTTAATCCGGCGGAAAGTATTGATTTTCACGGATTCACCGGACCATTTATTCAATATACGTATGCAAGAATTAGTAGTATTTTAAGGAAGTTGAATTACCAATCCTCTACTGGATTAGCTGTTGATTCAAATGACACTTGGTTACCCTTAGAGAAAGAATTAATTGTAACATTAGAGCAGTTTCCTACGGTATTAAAAGATGCAGGTACAGAACAAGACCCATCTAAAGTGGCCATTTACATATTTACTTTAGCAAAGACATTTAGTTCATTTTACAGTGAGCATTCCATAGCGAATGCAGAGAGCAATTCAAAACAAACATTACGCATCATGTTATCTGTATTTACCGCAACTGTTTTGAAAAATGGAATGAAAGTATTGGGTATTAAAGTACCCGATAGGATGTAAGAAAAATATTTTAATATTGCAGCCTATCAATTAGGCGCCCGGGTGTTGAAATTGGTAGACAAGCCACCTTGAGGTGGTGGTGCTGGAAACGGCGTGCTGGTTCGAATCCAGTCTCGGGCACAAAGACCCTGACACGAAGTGTCGGGGTTTTCTATTTGAATGCGTCAAAAGCTTGCTTTTGAAAGCATGAAAATGGGAAACCCTAGCAGCACCAAAGGTGCGGCAGGGAATTTGGGTAAGCCCCCC
>NCHN01000073.1 GCA_002281875.1 Sphingobacteriia bacterium 24-36-13
CCTCAACAAAATCAAATGGACTGCGGTCCTACTTGTTTGTATATGATAAGTAGGTATTATGGTCGTGTGTTTGCATTAGAGAAGCTAAGGGAGTTAACAGAGATAGGTAAGGAGGGTGTTAATTTATTAGGTATTAGTGATGCTGCTGAAAAGATTGGTTTTCAATCATCTGGGTTAAAGATGAGTTTTGAAAAATTAATTGAAGAAGCCCCAAAACCCGCCATACTACATTGGGGTCAAAATCATTTCATTGTTTTACCACCACAAAAGAGGGCTTTTTTTTCAAAGACCAAAAACATAACAATAGTTGATCCCGCAAAAGGGATTATTGCCATCAGCAAAGAGCTGTTCTTACAAAAATGGATAAGTGATAAAAATGAGGATGGAGATTCTACAGGTATTGCCTTAATTCTAGAACCTGGTCAAAACTTTTATAATGCCAATTACGGGCATGATTTTAAAGAGTTAACAAACAACCATGCTAACCAACTATGGGGTTATATAAAGCCACATAAAAAACTGGTATTCCAACTTTTCTTGGGGGTTATGCTGGGTAGTTTATTGCAATTGGTATTTCCTTTTCTCACACAAAGTGTAGTTGATGTAGGCATCAACACTCAAAATATTCAATTTGTATATATTGTTTTATTAGCTCAACTGGCTTTGTTTATTGGGCGTTTGGGAGTAGAATTTATTCGCAGTTGGATTTTATACCATATCAGTAGTCGAATCAATATCTCTATTCTTACGGGCTTTTTGATAAAGCTGATGAAGTTGCCATTGGCTTATTTTGATAGCAAAAAAACAGGGGATATTCTTCAAAGAATGAATGACCATAAACGCATTCAAAATTTCTTGACTGGAACTTCACTTAGTACTTTGTTTTCTCTATTCAATTTATTGGTTTTTTCTGTTGTGTTGCTTAATTATAGTGTACTCATTTTTGGTGTTTTTACAGCTGCCAGTGTGCTATACATTTTATGGATTTTAATCTTCTTAAAGAAAAGAAAAGAGCTTGATTACCAGCAGTTTGATATTGCAGCTGCAGAACAGAGCAGTACCATTCAATTGGTACAAGGTATGCAGGAGATTAAGTTGCATGGTAGCGAAAAACAACAGCGATGGCAATGGGAACACTTGCAAGCGTCACTATTTAGGGTAGGAATGAAAGGGCTTGCATTAAATCAATGGCAACAAGCGGGTACTTTCTTTATTAACGAGGGAAAAAATATTTTCATCACATTTGTGGCAGCAACAGCAGTGATCCAAGGACAAATAACCCTTGGCGCAATGCTTGCAATTCAATACATTATTGGGCAATTAAACTCCCCAATTGAACAAATGATTGGGTTCGTTCAAAATTGGCAATTGGCTAAAATTAGTCTGGAAAGATTGAATGAAATACATCAATTGGCCGATGAAGAACCGGTCAATTTGAACAGTGATGCTTCTTCAGCCTTGGTTACAGAGTTGCCTCAAAACCGATCTATACACCTTCAAAATATCAGCTTTACCTATCCAGGCGCTGGTAATGAGCCTGTACTTAAAAATATTTCCATGCAAATACCACAAGGAAAAGTAACAGCAATTGTAGGGTCTAGTGGTAGTGGTAAAACCACCTTACTAAAGTTATTGCTTAAATTTTATGAGGCGAAGTCTGGGGATATATATATTGGTGATCAAGCAGAATCATCAGGTTTAAACTTGTCAAATATTAGCCATCGTGCTTGGCGTAAACAGTGTGGTGTAGTAATGCAAGACAGCTTTATTTTTTCTGATAGTATTGCTAAAAACATAGCTGTTGGGGAAGATTATCCCGACAAGACAAGGTTGAGATATGCTGCAAAGATTGCTAACATCACTTCGTTTATTGAAAGTTTACCACTGGGCTATAATACCAAAATTGGCGCAGAAGGCACGGGGGTAAGTGCTGGGCAAAGACAAAGGATCTTAATTGCTAGAGCTGTTTACAAAAATCCTGATCTAATTTTATTAGATGAAGCTACCAACGCTTTAGATTCCAATAATGAAAGTACTATTTTAAAAAACTTAAACCTTTTTTTCGAAGGTAAAACAGTTGTAGTAGTAGCACACCGCTTAAGCACTGTTCGTAATGCTGACCAAATAGTGGTTTTACACAATGGGGTGATTACCGAGCAAGGAACACATGCTGAATTAACAGCAATGAAGGGTGAATATTTTACTTTGGTTAAAAATCAATTAGAATTAGGTGATTAAAGACGAATTATGCCTCAACAAGAAGAATCATATAGTTTAGATGCAATGCTTGAAGCGGCTAATATTGAACGCTTAGATGAGGCAGATCGTATTTATAGCCATGAGGTTCGTGAAATCATTAGCAGTAAACCTGTATGGATAGTTCGAAATGGCATTGCAATGTTTTTTGTCATTATTGGTTTGTTATTCACGTTAACCTTTTTTATTCGATACCCGGATATCGTAAAAGCACCCATAAAAATTGTTGGGAACAATTTGCCCAAACAAATTATTAGTAAATCTGAAGGACGAATTGTTTATTTAAATGCACTTGAAAATAAAAAAGTAATTGTTGGTGACGTTTTAGCTGTTTTGCAAAGCAATGCTGATTACAAACAAATAATGTTACTTAAAAAATGGCTTGAACAGACAGAACTTCACTTAAAACAAAATAATTGGAATGCAATTAGCCAGTTAGAAACACTCAATCAATTGGGAGATTTACAAAAAAATTATCAAGATATTGCCCAACAAAACTATCAGCTCTCTTGGGCAAAGACTAAAGGGTACTTTAACCAAAAGCGTGATGCCATTGCTCAAGACATTAGGCTGATTAATCTGTCTAAGGAGAATGCGAATAATCAAAAGCAATTGATTCTTCAAGATTTAGCAATGCAAGAAGGATTATTGGCCATTAATGAAAAACTGGCTAATGAAAAAGTGATTGCACCGCTTGATTTAATTAAGGATAAATCAACCGTTATAGCTAAAAAACAACAATTAGTTCAAGTTGATGCTGCGGATATTAATCAGTCTACTAATATTGTTGCCAAACAAAAAGAATTATTGGAAATTGATAAGCTAAATGCGGATATCCAAC
>NCHN01000031.1 GCA_002281875.1 Sphingobacteriia bacterium 24-36-13
CTAATGCATAAATTAATCTATAGAGTGGTTGTTGCTTACTGGCTTCAATAGCCATTTGCAAATTCTCAATTGATTTTTTCCCAAATCCTTCTAGTTGAGAAAGTGCATTGAAGTTTAGTCGATAGATACTAGGAATATCTTTGATCAGCCCCATTTCATAAAATTTTCGAATATTGGCTTCGCCAAAGCTTTTAATATCCATAGCATCTTTGCTTACAAAATGAATCATCTTTTCTACTACTTGTGCAGTACACTCTATATTAATACATCTCCAAACTGCTTCTCCTTCTTCTTTAAATAATTCACTACTACAGACAGGGCAATTCTTTGGGAAAATAATTGTTGACTCAATCCCGGTTCTTAGGTCAGGTAAACTTTTTACAATCTGGGGTATAACATCTCCGGCTCTTTCAATTAAAACCTGATCTCCTTTTTTAAGGTCCTTTTGTTGTATATAATCTTCATTGTGAATAGAAATACTTGATACAGTAACCCCACCTAAAAAAACGGGTTTTAACTTTGCAACCGGGGTCACTGCCCCTGTTCTTCCTACTTGAAACTCTACGTCTATTAAGGTGGTGGTTGCTTGTCTGGCCTTAAATTTAAAAGCAATAGCCCATCTAGGATGATGGGAAGTCATACCCATCTTTTCTTGTTGATGTATATCGTTTACTTTAATTACCATGCCATCAATTTCATAGGGAAGCTCGTCCCTTTTAGCTTCGTAAGCAAGGCAATAATCAATCACTCCTTGGATGCCTTTTACTACTTTCTTTTCTTCTTTAGGAGACCTGAAACCCATATCCCAAAGCAAGTTTAAGCTGCCAGCGTGACTATTTAATTCAGCCGTATGCGTTGCCTTTTTATATGTTACATAACTTATGTGGTATAAAAATGCATCTAGATTTCTTTCTGCAACTTCTTTCGGGTCTTTCATTCTGAGGCTACCAGATGCTGCATTTCTTGGATTGGCTAAACTAGGTAAGCCTTGATCTATTAGTTTTTGATTGTATTTTGCAAAGGAAGCTTTGCTCAAAATAACTTCACCTCTTATTTCTATTTGCTCAATGCCCTTTGTAGAGAAGGGGGCAGACAATGGAATGGATTTAATCTGACGAATATTTGGAGTAATATTTTCTCCTGCTACCCCGTCTCCTCGGGTTATTGCTTTAACTAAAAGATCGTTTTCATAAATTAAGGAAATACTGGCCCCATCAAATTTTGGCTCCACGCAATATTCAATTTCATTTTCTTTAGTTAATTCCCTTGCTTTTCTGTCAAAGTCAATCAAGTCTTCTGCATTGTAGCTATTGTCTAAACTAAGCATGGGAACCAAGTGTGGTGTTGTTTCAAAACCTTGGTTTAAACTATTCCCAACTCGTTGAGAAGGGGAATCTGGGCTGATTAATTCAGGATGGGCTTGCTCAATTTTAATTAATTGCTGGTACAATTGGTCGTACTCAAAATCTGAAATAAGGGGATCGTTTAATACATAATAACGATGTTCATGATATTTTAAAAGGTCCTTTAATTCATCAATCTTTTCTGCAGTATACATAAATGGTTCTTGAGCTGTAAAGATAGAAATTACCGCACAACCCTTAACTTTGTGTATTAACGACGCAATTGCTGGAGTGTACTCCAAATGTAAGGCCATATGAAGAAAAATTCCGTTAAAGCGGTACACCACTTAGTGGATACATATCCCAAAGTGCCGCTTACTGTAGACTGTGTCATTTTTGGCTTTGAAGAAAGCAAGCTAAAAGTATTGTTGATTAAGAGCGATTTGGCTTTTTTTCAAGGGAAACTCTCTTTATTGGGCGACTTTGTTAAAAATAATGAAGACTTAGACGATGCAGCTTATCGTATTCTAAAAGAACGTACTGGAATGAATAACGTCTTTTTAGACCAAGTAAAAGTTTTTGGCAAACCAGACCGACATCCAGGCGGCAGGGTCATTACCATTGCCTATTGTTCCTTATTAAATATTCAACACCATGCACTTAATATTCATGAAAATGAATTAGACTGGTACGATTATGATGCCTTAAAGGAAATGGCATTTGATCATTTAGAAATTGTAGAAGAATGCCATAGCTGGCTGCAAAAAAGAATTCAAGAACATCCATTAGGGTTTAACTTATTGCCAGATAAATTTTCGTTAAGAGAGCTGCAAAATTTATACGAAGCTATTTTAGGAGTTTCCATGGACAGAAGAAATTTTAGAAAAAAGTTTGCCTCTATGGATTTATTAATTGATACGAACGAAATGGAACAAGACGTTTCTCATAGACCTGGGAAACTCTATCAATTTAATTTTGAGAAGTACGAAAAAAAGAAGCGTAAGTGGATTGGGATTGATTTTTAGTATTTCTGCCAATGTTCCTTTACTTTTACTCAAACACTATAGTATGCTATATTCAATGACTGGTTACGGCCGAGCAGAACAATCCATTGGCGAGAAAAACTTTTTGATTGAAATCAAGTCATTGAATGGCAAACAGTTTGATTTAAGATTGAATATACCTTCATTATTAAAGCCCTATGAGTTTGAAGTTCGCAATATTTTAAATGAGGGTCTGCAAAGAGGTAGCGTAGAATGTAATATCTCTATAAAATTAAATGGCGCTAGTAAGCCAGTTACCATCAATACAGATTTAGCAAAAGCTTATTTTCAGCCCGTTGCTCAATTAGCCAACGAATTGGGGTTAGAAACGGGAGATATTTTAAGTACCATTTTAAAATTACCTGATGTAATTACGCCTTCAACAGAAATGCTAACCGAAACTGAGTGGGTTAGTTTTGAGAAGTTATTAAAAGAGGCAATTGCTCAATTAAATCATCATAGAAAGGAAGAAGGTAAATCAATTGAAGCAGATTTGTTGGTAAGACTAAATAATATTGAATCTCAGCAGGCATTAATAACTACTTTAGAACCGCTTAGAAGAACTAAAATAAGAGAGGGTCTGATGAAGGTCTTAGAAGAGAATGTAGGTAAAGAAAACTATGATCCTAATAGGCTTGAACAAGAGCTCATTTATTATATTGAGAAAATAGATATCAGTGAAGAGCAGGTTCGACTAAACAATCATTGTGCTTATTTTAGAACCATTTTGGCAGAAGAGGGTATTTCTAAAGGAAAAAAACTCTCTTTTATACTACAAGAATTTGGACGTGAGATAAATACAACTGGTTCCAAAGCCTATGATGCTAATATGCAAAAAGCGGTTATTTTAATGAAAGATGAACTAGAGAAAGCGAAAGAGCAGATTTTGAATGTTCTATAATAATGACTGCTGATGTATCTTTACTAAAATAATTCATGTGAGAATTTTTATTGGTATTTTCTTGATTTTATTCGTTTTAACTAGCTGTGAATCTAATGGTGTTTTTGAAAAGACCTATTTTTTCCCAGCCCATACTTGGAAGTCGACCAATAAACCTTTTTTCAAGTTCACCATTACAGATACTGTTTCCTTGTACCATATATATGCTGTAGTTCGTCATGAAGATGCTTATAGGTATAATAATTTATGGGTAAAATTTACCACCCAATCACCAGGAGATACTGCTAAGACTCAGTTACTCAATTTAAGATTAGCTGATAATAAAAAGGGTTGGCAAGGTGTTGGAATGGATGATATTTTTGATCATCGAATTCGAATAACACAAGCTCCATTAAAGTTAAGAGCGGGTAGTTACAGTTTTGGTATTCAACAGGCCATGAGGGAGGATCCGCTTCCTCATATTTTAAATGCAGGTATCCGGGTAGAAAAAATTGCAAAATGAATACGCTTAAACCACCCAAATTAGCAGTTGTAACTTTCGTTTATTGGTTTCTACTGTTATATATGATTGCAGCATTAGCTTGGTGGTTTATTGCACTAGAAAAACAAAATACTGTAATGACTGCTATTCGGATTTCGGAACTCTTAAAAGACGATCCACTATACCTTTCTAAATTATCCGCTATAGAAGAGATGAGTAATCGAAAAACAGCTCAATATATTGGCGAGGGAATTACTTTTTTAGCATTAATATTGGTTGGAGCAGTATATGTTTACAGAGCTACGAGGCGTCAATTAAAATTTTCCGCGCAGCAGCAAAATTTCATGATGGCCATCACCCATGAATTAAAAACGCCTATTGCAGTAGCACAACTAAATTTAGAAACACTACAAAAAAGAAAACTAGAAGAAGACAAACAACAAAAACTGATTGCAAATACTTTACAAGAAGCAAACAGACTCAATACACTTTGTAATAATATTCTTTTTACTTCTCAGTTAGATGCAGGTGGTTATTCTGTAAACTTTCAAGAACTAAATCTAACAGATATTGTAGAAACCTGTGTGGATGATTGTAAAAGCAGATTCCCCGAAAGGGTTATTACAGAAGCTATTGAAGAAAATAGGTTAATGCAAGGCGATCCATTTCTCTTACAAATGCTGGTAAATAATCTCTTAGAAAATGCCTTGAAATATTCTCCAAAGAATATGCCTATTCATGTCTCACTTTCTTTTACAGCAAATAAAAATGTTTTGTCTATAGCAGATTTAGGTCAAGGGATTGCAGATCAAGAAAAGAAAAAAGTTTTTGATAAGTTTTATAGAAGCGGAAGCGAGAATACCAGAAAAGCACAAGGAACGGGACTGGGTCTTTATTTGTGCAAAAAAATAGCTGAAACACACAATGGCTACATTTCTGTGACAGATAATCAGCCAAACGGGAGTATTTTTACTGTACTATTTAAATTACAATAATGACAGCCGAAAAAGCCAATGTACTTGTGGTAGAAGACGAACTTAATTTGCATGAAGCGCTTAAGTTGAACTTGGAAATGGAAGGCTACGAAGTTACTTCAGCCTTTGATGGAAATGAAGCCCTTAAGAAAGTAGAAAATGCTTATTTCGACTTAATTATTATGGATGTAATGCTTCCTGAGTTAGATGGCATTAGTGTTACAGAAAGTATTCGTGTTCATAATAATGAAGTTCCTATCTTAATGCTGAGTGCAAAAAATGCACCTGCAGATAAAGTACTTGGATTAAAAAAAGGAGCTGACGATTATTTAACCAAGCCCTTTAATTTGGATGAATTATTAATTAGAGTAGCTAAGCTAATTGAAAAAAATAAGCGACTTCAAGTAAAAGAGTCAATTGGTGATCAATATCAATTTGGAAAAAACCTAATAGATTTTAAAGCACAAGATGCCATAACTTGGAATGGATTAAGGGTTGATTTGAGTAAGAAAGAAGCTATGTTGCTGAAGCTTTTAATAGAAAATAAAGGAGAAGTTGTTACCAGAGAAAAAATTCTTCAAGTAGTTTGGGGATACAATGTTTATCCCACTACACGCACTATTGATAACTTCATTTTAAGTTTCAGAAAATACTTTGAAGAAGACAGCCGTAACCCAGTATACTTTCATTCCGTTAGAGGAGTTGGATATAAATATACCGACTAGGTCTTAATTGCAATATTCTTAGTTACTTATTCGTTATGAGGGGTACAAAAACCTGCCCATGTCTCTAGCTTCTTTACTTGATTTTCTTGAACCAGTTAACCTTGCTGAAATTTCGTATGATGAGGGTTTTAAAGATACCCAAATTGGAAAACATATTTTGGTGCATGAAGAAGAGTTGCCAGATATATCAGATGCCGATTTAGTGATAGTTGGCTGTGGTGAAATGAGGGGTATGGGGATGCAATACACCAATACAGAAGCCCCCAATAAAGTGAGGGAACAATTTTACAAATTGTATTATTGGCATACAGAAGTTGCCATAGCCGATTTAGGAAATATCAAAATTGGGGCAAGCTTACAAGATAGTTATGCTGCAGTTAGAATGGTGGTAAGTGAACTATTACAAATGGGTAAAAAGGTGTTGATTTTAGGGGGTTCTCATGATATCACCACCCCTCAATATGCTGCTTATGGCTCATTGAATAAAATTATTGATGCAGTTACTGTTGATGCTAGAATAAATCTAGACATGGATAGTTTGGAGCCTGCAGATATGTTCTTAGTAGACATGTTTACCGGTATTCCTAATCACTTAAGGCATTATACGCATATGGCTTTCCAAAGCTATTTTATGCATCCAAATATGCTGGAAACCATTAATAAGTTAGGTTTTGATTGTTATAGAGTTGGTAGAGTAAAAGAAGCAATTGAAGAGATGGAACCAGCTATTAGAAACAGTGAGCTAGTTAGTTTTGACATAGAAGCCATACAATACGCTCATGCACCCGCTAATAGAGTAACGCCAAATGGATTAAATGGAGAAGAAGCTTGTACGTTGATGCAATATGCTGGAATGAGTACAATTTGTAATTCAATTGGAATATATGGATACAATGTTGCCAACGACTCTCATGATATGACAGCCATTCAACAGGCTCATATGATCTGGTATATTATTGATGGAATTCATAAAGGAAAACAAGAAGCTACTCTTGAAAATAAAACAGAATTTAATGAATTTACTATGGCATTTGCCGAAGTAGAAACATCTTTTTTGCAAAGCAAAAGAACTGGAAGATGGTGGATGCAATTACATGATGGCAAATTTGTAGCTTGCAGCTATAAAGATTATATGATTGCTTGTAACAATGATATTCCTGAACGTTGGTTAAGAGCAGTCGAAAGAAGTTAATAAATGCCTTATGCAAAAAGTTTTCTATTTCGTTTGGTTGTTAATTTTTTCTAGTTCATGTAAAGTACAAAAGTCTTTACAGAAAGAAAAAGAAGCAAATCTGTCATCTACTGCTTCAACAGTCAAAACAATAGAGCAACAGGCAAAAACTTTTATTTTAGAAAAGCCAGAACTATTTCCTGCTCATGTGGGCATTAGCTTGTTTGATTCAAAAACAGGAAATTATTTATATAATTATCAAGCGGATAAATATTTTATTCCTGCTAGTAATACCAAAATATTTACTTGTTATGCAGCAATGAAAAATTTGGGTGATAGCATTGTAGCATTTGAGTATTTGCCAGACGATGAAAATATAGCACTGAGATTTACCGGAGACCCAAGTTTTTTACATCCAGATTTTGAAGATCAACGAGCATTTGATTTTTTAAAATTGAACGCACCTAAAATAACAGTAGTTGCACCAAGATATAATGCTACGGCTTTTGGGAACGGGTGGGCTTGGAATGATTACGATGCAGACTACTCTCCAGAACGATCTCCCATGCCCATATATGGCAATTTGGTTTACTTTGGAAAAAATGGAAATCGCATTACGGTAACTCCAAAAGCTTTCAAAGATTCCTTGGTTATTTTTTCAAGCACAGAGGATGGACGATTTGCTATTGACAGAGATAAAGACCAGAATAGTTTTACTGTAGTAAAAAGTAATCGGGTATTTAATGGAACAGCTATACCTTTTGTTGTTAAAAAAGAGATGAATCAGTTAATGATTCCTTTGTTAGAAGACACTTTAAATCGGGTACTGAATTATGCCAGTGCAGTGGCTATTGATCAGCCCAATTGGAAAAAATTCTACTCTCAGCCAACCGATAGCCTATTAAAGATTATGATGCATCAAAGTGATAACTTTTTTGCTGAACAAGCTTTATTGATGGTAGGTAATGAAAAAATTGGGGTTATGGATGACCCAAAAATTATTGATACCCTATTAAAGTCAGATATGTTGGGTATGCCGCATAAGCCAAGATGGGTTGATGGAAGTGGCTTAAGCAGGTATAATATGATGACCCCTCAAGATTTTATTTGGATATTGAATAAAATGAAACAAGAACAACCTTGGGAAAGAATCAAAACTATTTTTCCTACTGGCAATACTGGCACATTAGGTGGTTTATATAAGGGGTACGAAAATAAAATATTTGCTAAAACCGGAACCCTTACAGGTCATGTAGCATTAAGTGGTTTTATTATTACTAATCAGGGTAGGGAATTAATTTTTTCTATCATGGTAAATGCACATCAATCTGCAGCAGGTACTATTCGAAAACATTTGGAGCAATTTTTAACTACAGTTATTAACGAATATTAATTAGCGCTCAAATAATTGCTCTAAATAATTTCCCTTGTATTCAATATAGGTTGGCTTACCTGTAGGTGTTATATTGGGTGTATTGCATTCAAACAAAGCGTTTACTAATCCACTCATTTCCTTTTGATCTAGTGTTACACCTGTTTTGATGGATTGTTGTTTGGCCATACAACGAACCAATTTCTCTTTTTTACTAAAGTTGATATCGCTGTTAAAATGTTTGAACTGTTCAATCAACATTTCAATGGCGTGTTTTTCATTTCCCACTACAATATCAGCAGGGGTTCCTTGAATTACAAATTGATGCTGCTCATCTTTTTCAATTTGGTATCCAATTAATTGTAAATCGGGCAATAGTTCTTGTAACAAAACACTATCTGAAGCAGCCAAGTCTAAAGGAATGGGAAACAAGCTTTTTTGTGTAGGAGCTTGTTTAGAATGTACTGCTTGACTATACTGCTCATATAATACTCTTTCGTGGGCCAATTGTTGGTGAACCAATAAAAAGCCTGTTTGAGTAGTAGCAATAATATAAGTCAGTTGTAGTTGCAAATAGTGTTGAATTGTTGGAATATTCAATAGTTTTCCACCTGTATAGGCTTCTTCTAAAACTGGTTCACTTGAATAGCCTCCAATCGTTCCTGTTGAATCGGTTTGCTCGCTTGGTTTAAAAAAGTCTTTCCAACTTTTTAACTCAGACTTTTGGCTAGGCTCTATAAAATGTGCTTGGTGTTTTTGAGAAAAAGTTTTGTATAAGCTAGATGAAACGGCAGCTTCCTGATCGTTTCTAGTAAATGGTTTACTCACAGCATCTAAGCCTTGAATATCTGCATTTAATGAAAAATCTAAAGAAGGGGCAATGCTAAATTGTGCCAATGCATGTTTTACAGCAGCTTGTACAAAAGCATAGATTATTTTTTCATCTTCAAACTTGATTTCTTGTTTGGTAGGATGAACATTAATATCTATTTGAGTTGGGTCTAAGTCAATATATAATACATAACTCGGAAAACTATCTTTGGCAATCATGCCCTCAAATGCTGCATTTACTGCATGATTTAAGTAAGCACTTTTGATAAATCGATTGTTTACAAAAAAGTATTGATCGCCTCTGGTTTTTCTGGCAGTTTCTGGCTTGCCAATAAATCCAGAAATATTCATATAGTCTGTTTCTTCTAAAACATTTACCAATTTAGCATTGTAGCTATTTCCTAATATTTGAACAATCCTTTGTTTATGATTACCTGCTTCTAAATGATATACTTCTTGTCCATTACTATTTAAAGAGAAAAATATTTCTGGATAAGCCATGGCTACCCGAATAAATTCATCCATAATATGCCGCATTTCTGCAGCATTGCTTTTTAAAAAATTTCTTCTTGCAGGAACATTAAAGAAAAGATTCTTCATGCTAATGCTGGTACCTTCTGGTGCAACGCAGGGTTCTTGTTTAATAATTTTACTATGCTCTACTTCAACCAATATGCCTAATTCGTCTTCTGCTCTTTTTGTTTTTAATTCCACTTGAGCAACAGCAGCAATAGAAGCCAATGCTTCACCCCTAAAGCCCATCGTTTTAATTTTAAACAAATCATCTATATGGCTTATTTTACTAGTAGCATGTCTTTCAAATGCCATTGTTGCATCTTCGGCACTCATCCCTTTGCCATTGTCGATTACCTGAATCAATGCTTTGCCAGCATCATTTACCAATAATTTAACCTTGGTAGCTCCTGCATCTACTGCATTTTCTAATAGTTCTTTTACCGCACTGGCTGGTCTTTGAATAACTTCTCCTGCCGCTATTTGATTGGCTATATGATCGGGTAATAAATGAATGATATTGCTCACAATAAATGTCTTTCTACGCTACTGTTCTAATGAATAAAAGTTTGTAAAAATAAGATTCCTACTCCATCTGCAAGGAAGAGTTAAGTAAATTTGCACTCAAATTATTTGAATATGCATCCAAAAGCCAATATAGAGAAGAATCCACGTAAATTATTACCAAAAGATTATACCGTAACAGATTGGAATGGATTAGAACCTTTTTTCAAAGAATTGAGCGAAAGAACTATAAATAGTAAGCAGGAATTGGAAGGTTGGTTAGCTGATTTAAGTGAATTGGAAGCGGTAGTAAGTGAAGATGCATGTTGGAGACAAATCAAAATGACTTGTGATACCACTGATAAGAGCTTGGAAGAGGCATTTACCTACTTCTGTATGGAAATTCAGCCTAAACTGCAGCAATATGCCGATGCCCTCAATAAAAAATTAGTGAATTGTCCATTTACAGCTGAGTTAGATCAATCAGCATACCATACCTATTTACGTTCAGTTAAAAAAAGCATTGAATTATTTAGAGAAGAAAATATTCCCATATTAGCAGAATTGAGCGTTTTACAACAACAGTACGGAACCATTGCAGGTAAAATGACTGTTGAAGTTGATGGAAAAGAGTATACGTTACAACAAGCAGCTAAATTCCTAGAAAGTAGTGACCGAAAAATTAGAGAGGCAGTTTATTATAAAATTCAAGAAAGGAGAAAGCAAGATGAACAACCCATGCATGAATTGTATAGTTCATTAATTGCTAAGCGTCATCAAATAGCCCTTAATGCTGGGTTTGAGAATTATCGAGATTATAAATTTAAAGAGTTGGGGAGGTTTGATTATACCAAAGAAGACTGCTTTCAGTTTCATGATGCAGTAAAGCAATACGTGCTTCCTTTAGTGAATGAAATTTATGATCGCAAAAAACAAAAGCTACAATTAGATACCTTAAAACCTTGGGATACCGAAGCTGAACCTGCTGGTACCGCGCCTTTAAAGCCGTTTACAACAGGTGAAGAATTGTATGAGAAAACGGTTAAATGTTTTGACCAACTCAATCCTTTTTTCGCAGATTGTTTGCGCAAGATGAAAGAGCTGAATCATTTTGATTTAGAAAGCCGAAAAGGCAAAGCACCTGGTGGATACAATTGTCCATTAGCAGAAAGTGGAGCTCCGTTTATTTTTATGAATGCTGCAGGACAAATGAGCGATGTTACTACCATGGTTCATGAAGGTGGACATGCAGTACATTCTTTTTTGGCACATCCTTTAAAATTGTCTGCCTTCAAGGAGTATCCGATGGAAATTGCAGAAGTTGCTAGCATGGCAATGGAGCTTTTTAGTATGGATCATTGGCAGGCATTTTTTGAAAATGAAGCTGATTTAAAAAGAGCGAAAGAACACCAATTAGAAAGAACCATTACCATTTTCCCTTGGATTGCCATCATCGATCAATTTCAACACTGGGTATATGAGCATCCAACACATACAGTTGAAGAAAGAACTGCTGAGTGGATGCGCATTTTAAATGAATTTTCTACCATTAGTATTGATTATACAGGGCTAGATGAATTTAGAAAAATAGGATGGCAAAGGCAATTACATTTATTTGAAGTGCCATTCTATTATATTGAATATGGTATTGCCCAGCTTGGGGCAATTGGGTTGTGGATGCAATATAAACAGAACCCCAAAATGGCATTAGAGAACTATATGAATGCGTTGAGTTTAGGCGGTACTAAAACCTTGCCTGAACTATATAAAACAGCTGGGTTAGAATTTAATCTAACACCAGCTTATATTAAGACTTTAATGGAATTTGTAAAGACCGAAATGGATCAGCTAAAATAATAGTAGGTTATTCGGGCTTAGGTCCATTGGGTGGATTATTGCCTTGAGCAGGTCTAGGGGGTCTATTTTGTTGAGGCCCTCTAGGTCCACGCGGCCCTTGCGGATTATTCTGCTGCGGTCTTCGCGGGCCTTGGTTTGGACCTTGATTAGGTCCTTGCCCTTGTTGAGGAGGTCTATTTGGCCCTCTCTGCGGACCGTTCCCTTGTGGTCTATTTTGTTGTGGTCCGTTTTGGCTGCCTCGTTGTTGGTCTCTTCTTCTTCTATCGTTTTTCTCCAAGGATTTTAAACTGATTTGACCAACTAATTCAACAAATGCAGGTTCAGCCTCTTTTTGTTTGCTGTTAACAATTTCAACAGCTTGTAATTCATCTACTCGTTGCCCTTGTTTGTTCAGTCTTTTTATTTCTTTAACTCTATCAATGGTTAAAGGATAATGCTTGGTATTATTAGGAAGAATATACCACATCAAATTTTTGAAAATATCTTTTTTAATCAAATGAGCCGTACCCATTGCAGTATCTAAAGTATCTGCATAATCAGGGAATTGTTGCAATGCATCTAAATAAGTATCTAACTCATAATTTAAACAGCATTTTAATCTTCCGCACTGACCACTCAATTTTGTTTGGTTGATAGAAAGGTTTTGGTAACGAGCTGCAGTGGTATTAACGCTTTTGAAATCGTTTAACCAAGTACTGCAACAAAGCTCTCTTCCGCAAGAACCAATCCCACCTAGTTTAGCTGCTTCCTGACGAATACCTATTTGCCTCATTTCTACTTTAATCTTAAAGTCGCCAGCAAATATTTTAATCATTTCACGAAAATCTACTCGATCATCTGCAGTATAAAAGAAAGTTCCTTTTTTACCATCAGCCTGAATTTCTACTTCGCTCAACTTCATTTGTAAGTTTAAACTACGAGCAATAGTGCGGCTTCTAGCAAGAATTTCTTTTTCCCTGCTTTTGCTTATTTCGAAGCTTTCAATATCCCTATCGGTGCTTTTGCGAAGAATCTTTTTTATTTCAGGGCTGAATTCGTCTACTTGTTTTTTCTTCAACTGCATCCTTACTAATTCTCCAGTAAGACTTACTTCACCCACATCAAAACCACTAACCCCTTCAACGGTTACGTATTCTCCTTTCTCTAAATATTGTAGAGTAGTATTTCTAAAAAATTCTTTTCTGCTTCCTTGTTTAAAGCTTACTTCAACAATTCTGCAATTGCTTTCAGGATCGCTAAAAGGCAAATTCATTAACCAATCGTGCACGTTTAAACGATTACATCCACCCGTGCTGCAGCCTCCGTTACTTTTACAACCATTTGGCTTCCCTGTTCCACAAGATCCACATCCCATATATATATAATAATAAGAAGTTCTATAATATGTACCTAACTACTCAAAATTAGGGTTTTGTTCTGAATGATATGGTATAGTTTAATAGTGAGTGCTTGAAACAGCATTTTAGCGTGTGCATTGCGTTCTATATAATAAGCAGCTTTGTCCAGTTCTTCAATGATGCATTCTTGTTGACTAACAGAAGCAATTTTATTAAGCCTTTTGGCAAAGTCTTTTTCAGGTTCACCTAGTTTAACCAAGTCTTCTCCAATTACCCTAATACGAATACTCTGTTCTAATAAATGATTAAAATAGCGTAAAAACTGTTTCTGCTTTTCTCTACCCAGTCTACTAATCTCGTCTATAAATTTAAGTTGAGCAGCAGGACCTGTTTTAAGCATTGCATTTAACCACTCTCTCAATAAAGATTGCCAATCTTCATCGGCATGTTGCAAGAGTTGTAATGCTTCTCTATAATTTCCTTCACAAATACCAGTGATTTGTCGGGCGGTTTCTTCATTTGCTTTCGCACGCTCTATTAATGCTTGTTCAATATCTTTATCATCTAGAGCAGGAATTCGAACCAATTGACATCTGCTTAAAATAGTAGCGAGCATTTGCTCTTCGTTTTCTGCTACCAATAAGAAAATGGTATTGGGTGGAGGTTCTTCAATTAGTTTCAATAATTTATTTCCTTCTTTGCCTAAGTATTCAGGCATCCAGACTAATAGTACTTTGTATTTGCTTTCAAAACTTTTTAAGCTGAGTTCTTTAATGATTTGATTGCATTCTTCTGCAGTAATATTTCCTTGTTTGTTATCTGCACCAATACTTTGCAACCAATCGTACACATTTCCATAAGGCATTGTTTGAACAAAGCTTCTCCACTCTTCAATATAATCGGAACTGATGGGTTTGTCACCAGATTTACGAGGAATCACCGGATAGGTAAAATGCAAATCGGGGTGAACTAGTTTGTCTGCACGTAAATAAGCAGGTTCAGTTCCAATTTGATTTGGGTGGATAAAAGCTGGTGTAGGTGCCAAAGCGGTCATTCCACCAAACAGGTCTTCTACCACAGGGGCTTCTGCAGGAAGACTTACAATGTATTGCGCAAAAGCCATTGCCAATGGAAGCCCACCAGCTCCTTCTTTTGCTAGAAACAACAATGCATGGCTAAGCCTATTGTGCTCTACCATTTCAACTAAATGTTGTTTGATGGCATCATGACCTATAATATCTGAAAAAAGCATTGACCAATTTAAAATAGTGCGCAAATAAAAAAGAGAATGTGCGAACATTCTCTTTTTACAAAAATAGCGGATTAAACTACTTTACAAACTTTAATATTTCATCACTATCAGGCTTTACTTTACTTGGAAAGTATTGCAATAGTTTACCATTTTCATCTAATAAAAACTTACCAAAGTTCCAACCAACTTCTGCATCTAAAACACCATTTTCCGTTTTAGAAGTAAGCCATTTGTAAATAGGGGCCATATCACTACCCTTTACACTTACTTTACTTGCCATAGGAAAACTTACCCCATAGTTGGCTTTACAAAAATCTTGAATTTCACTATCGCTACCTGGTTCTTGACCGCCAAAATTATTGGCAGGGAAACCTACAATCACTAGTTTGTCTTTGTACTGGTTGTACACTTTTTGTAAAGCATCATACTGAGGAGTATAACCACATTTAGATGCAGTATTTACTACTAAAATTTTCTTGCCTTTAAAAGAAGAAAAATCAATGGTTTTGCCTTCAATAGATTTTACTTTAAAACTATGAATGCTGTTTACACCAGGGAAGTTAAAAGCGCTTAGCATAATAAAAGCAGCAATGGAAAGAATATATTTCATGACTTTTTATTTATACAACGAATGTAAGTGGAATTTGTTTAGTTAAATGTTAAACGGTATATGCGGCAGTAGCAATACTTATTGAAGTGCCTTGAACTTGTAGTATGGCTCTACTGCAGGCTTCTAAACTAGCCCCAGTGGTTATTACATCGTCTATTAATAAAATATTTTTATTTTTTATCATATTTGGTTCAGAAGCCCAAAAAGCATCTTCCATGTTTTTCCAGCGATTCAAACGATTGCCCTGGGTTTGGCTGCTGGTATAAATGAGTCTGCTAACCGCTTGTGTGCAGAGTTTTTTTGGCCAAACCTCCATAATCCCCTCACAAATAATTCTAGCTTGGTTATAGCCCCGCTGAAATTCCTTTTTGGGGTGTAGGGGTAATGGAATTAATAGGTCAATATGTGCAAATCGTTCAGATTGGCGCAATTCTCTTCCCATGCATCTACCTAAAAAACGCCCAGCCGCCAGGTTGTTCTTGTATTTTAATTGGGCAATAAGGTGTTGAACTAGCCCAGATTTGTAAAAATAAAAACTTGATCCTCCGGAAATCAGGGGAATTCTACCTGCAAAAACCTGCTCAACAGGGTTGTTTGAACGTTCAAAAAAATGGGTTATTGGAAGGGTATGATTACATGCTGCACAAAGGAATGCATTATGATGAATATAGTCTGCCCCACAACCACTACAAATATGTGGAAAGAACAATTGTTGAAATGCATTGATGTAAGTATTAATTGGAATAGCCATGATGTTAAACTAGACAATCCAATAAATTAAAATCAACGTGAAAGCCGAAAAGAAAATAGTTTTTTAACGGATGTATTTAAAAGAGTTGTTGATATACTTCATCAACTCTACTCAATGCAATTACTTGAATTGAAAATGCTTTAGGGTCAAAACTTTTTTTATTGAATTTAGAAACGATAATTTTTTCGAACCCTAATTTTTGTGCTTCAGCAATTCTTTGTTCAATTCTATTCACTGCTCTAATTTCTCCATTCAATCCAACTTCGCCTGCAAAGCAAATATTTTTTGGAAGAGGGTTGTCTTCATAAGAAGATAATAATGCGCATATTACTGCAAGGTCTGTAGAAGGGTCTTCTATTTTTATTCCCCCTGCAATATTTACGAATACATCTTTTAAACCAAATTGAAATCCACCTCTTTTCTCTAAAACGGCTAATAACAATTGTAATCTTCTTAAATCAAATCCAGTAACTGTTCGTTGAGGTGTTCCATAAACACTTGGAGTAACTAAAGCTTGTACCTCAATTAATAAAGGACGCATTCCTTCTAATGCAGCAGCAATTGCACTACCACTTAATACTTCTTCTCTTTGTGCAATTAATATTTCTGATGGATTAGTAACCACTCTCATTCCTGCCCCACTCATTTCATATATACCTAGCTCAGATGTAGAGCCAAAGCGGTTTTTAAGCGTTCTTAATATTCTATATGCATAATGTCTATCACCTTCAAATTGCAAAACCGTATCAACCATATGCTCTAATATTTTTGGTCCTGCAATGGCTCCATCTTTGGTGATATGACCAATTAAAAAGACAGGTGTATTGGTTTCTTTAGCAAAGCGTTGAAAAGATGCAGCACACTCTCTAATTTGTGAAACTGTACCTGCAGATGAATCAATTAAATTTGATTGAATGGTTTGAATGGAATCTACAATAACTAATTCTGGTTTTAGTTTTTTGATTTCTTTAAAAATAATATTCGTATCAGTTTCTGTGAGTAGATAAAAATTATCGTTACTTATTTTTAGTCTATCTGCTCGCATTTTAATTTGTTGTTCACTTTCCTCTCCACTGATATATAAAACTTTTAACTGTTTTATTAAAAGTCCGTTTTGTAAAAACAAAGTACTCTTTCCTATGCCTGGTTCACCTGCAACTAAAACTAAACTGCCTGGAACAATTCCTCCCCCCAACACTCTATTTAATTCTGCATCACTGGTTACAATTCTTTTTTCTTCTTTAAAATCAATATCGCTCAGCGCAATTGTTTTGTTGGTTCGTTTTTTTTCAGGATAATCTTCCCAAGTTGTTTTTTCTTTTGCATCTCCACTTTGAATTATTTCTTCTGAAAAAGTATTCCATTGATTACATGAAGGACATTTTCCAATCCACTTGGTGCTTTCATATCCACAGTTGCTACAAAAAAAAGCGGTTTTAATCTTGCTCATAAATGAAAATATAAGGGACTTTTCAGGGAGATATTTTAAACGCAAAAGGGCCAACAATGATGTTGACCCTTTTACTTACTAACCCATTAAATTCTACCACTAAATTACCAAAATAGGCCAAACTGCAAAATTAATTTTTGTTCACACAATCCATTTTCTCCCTTGTTGAATGTTTAATTACATTGATTACTAAATATATATAAGTTAGTAATTATAAATATATAAAAAAAATCTATTCATAAATCTTTTGCTCGTAACTTTTTAGAAATTGCTTAGCAATTAACTTTAAAGTCTAAGATTGAAGCATTATGAATTGACCAATTCTTTAACAAACGGTAAAAAAACCTTTAACAATTTCTTTACAAATGAAATTTTTGTTAATTTAGGGCTTCATTGATTTGTTAATCAATGGTGAACTAAAAAACTAATTATGAGAAAAAAACTGCTAGTAGGGCTTTTTGCCCTCTTCTGTGTTGTGGTGGCTCATGCACAAACCACTGTGTCTGGTAAAGTTACCGACGCAGCAAACGGGGCTCCTTTAGGAGGTGTAACCGTAAAAGCAAAGGGTACAGCTGTTACCTCTGTAACAGGTGCCGATGGTGCTTACAGCATTAAAGTTACTTCAAGTGTAAAAACATTGGTATTCTCTTATGTAGGATACAGTGATGTAGAAGCTCCTGTAAGAGGTGTATCTGTAGATGTTGCCTTGAATTCAGCTGTTTCTAACCTTAGTGAAGTAATTGTTACAGGTTTTGGTGGCGCTCAAATTAAAAGAGAGCTAACCGGTAACATTGCTCGTGTAAAAGGTAAAGACATTGAATACATGCCAACCCCAAGTGTGGATGCTGCTCTTCAAGGAAAAGCTGCTGGTGTATTTGTGAACAGCCAATCTGGTAAATTAGGTCAGGCAGTAACCGTACGTGTAAGAGGTAACTCTTCAATCAGTGCGAATAGCCAGCCTCTATATGTATTAGATGGTATTCCAATGACTTCTAATAGCCAAAGTTCTTATGGTGGTGCAACCAATCCATTGGTTGACCTTAACCCGAACGATATTGAGTCTATTGAAGTATTGAAAGATGCATCTGCTGGAGCCATTTTCGGATCTCGTGCTGCAAATGGTGTAGTGTTGATTACTACTAAAAAAGGACGTGCAGGTAAAACACAAGTTACTTTCAACTATCAAACTGGTGCTGCTGAAGCAACCAAGCGTTTGAAAATGTTGAATTCTGAGGAATATGCTACCCTTATTTTAGAAGGAGCTAAATACCGTGATGATTTAGATGGTACGCCAATTACAGACCCTAATAGCTGGACCGCATATGTTAAAGACGGGGTAATGGATTATTACAGTTATGGCAACTGGTCTAAAGATCCTAAAAAAACCTATGACTGGCAAGATGCTGTTTTTCAAAAAGCACCTTACAGACAAGCTGATTTACAAATTAGAGGTGGTTCAGATAAAACCAAGTTTTTCTCTTCATTCCAACATTTAGAGCAAACTGGTACCATGATTGGTAACGAATTGCAAAGAACAACTGGTCGTTTAAATATTGACCAAAAAGTAAATGATTGGTTAGATATGGGGGTTTCTTTAAGCCTTTCAAGAACCTATAACAGACGTTTACCAGATGACAATGCATTCTCTAATCCATTGCAGGCAATCGCATTGATGCCAATGAATCCTTTTACCGATCCAAATACAGGCTTGCCTTCTGGTACCCCTCCTGGAGATGTAAATATTCCATTGTACTACAACCCAATTTTGTCTGTAAACTATGCTAAGTACACACAAGATGTTTACAGAACATTTGGTAATGCTTATATCAAAGCTTATTTAGCTAAAGGATTAACTTTCCAAACTGAGTTTGGAATGGATTACTTAAGCCAAAATGAGGAAGGTTATTTTCAAAATCAAACAGTTAGAAACCAAACCAGGGCTTCTGCAGGATTAGGTACTAATAGAGGCGCTTTTGTTACCAACTATAATACGCAGTCATACTTTAATTACAGTACAGTAATTAAAAAGCATAATATCAGTGCTACTTTGGGTACACAATACCAACAGTCTCAGGCTAAGTACAACTTTGCAGAAGGTACTGCATTCCCTTCTAATTCTTACCAGAAGATTGCAAGTGCTGCAACCATTTCTGGTGGTAGTTCATCTCAAACTGATTTCCGCTTCTTATCTTATTTCTTAAGAACCAACTATACTTTCGATGAAAAGTATATTGTTGCAGCTAGTGCACGTATTGACCAATCATCTAGATTTGGTAAAAACTCAAGATCTGGTTTCTTCCCAGCAATTTCTGCGGGATGGATCATGAGTAATGAGAAATTCTTACAAGACAGCAAAATCTTTAGTTTCTTAAAATTACGTGCTAGTTACGGAATCGTAGGTAACGCAGAAATTGGAAACTTCCCTCAATTGGGTTTATTCTCTGGAGATGCTGGTTATGCAGGTGCTGCGGGTCAGCGTCCTTCTCAACTTAGAAACGATAACTTAAAGTGGGAAACCACTAAGCAGTTCGACATTGGTATCGACTTCGGTATCTTGAATAACCGTATTACCGGTGAAATTGACTACTATGTTAAGAAAACCGATGGTTTATTGTTGAACGTGAATATTCCTGCAACAACTGGTTTCAATAGTCAAGTTAGAAACGTAGGTAAATTAGAGAATAAAGGTTTTGAATTTGTATTGAATACACAAAACTTAATTGGTGCTTTCAAATGGAATACGAGCTTTAATATCGCTCGCAACATTGGTAAAGTAACTGATATTCAAGGTCAAATTATTGAAGGTGGTATCAGCAGCATGAACCGTGTGCAAGAAGGATATGCAGTGGGTGTTTTCTACACACCACAATATGCTGGAGTTGATCCTGCAAACGGAAACGCTTTATTCTATTTAAATACCAAGAATGCAGATGGTTCTTTAAATAAAGGAACAACCAGTGTTTATTCTCAAGCACAACGTATAGTAGCAGGAGATCCGAACCCAGACTATATCTTAGGTATTACCAATAGTTTCTCTTACAAAGGATTTGATGCATCTATTTTCTTTAATGGTGTATTGGGTAACGAGAACAATATCTATGGTATGGGTAGATACTCTTCTGCAAGTATGTTATACGAAGACAATAATACTGCAGACCAGTTAAGAAGATGGCAGAAGCCTGGTGATATTACCGATGTTCCTCAAGTACGTTTGTACAGAGTGAATGGTTCTCAGGCAAGCAGCCGTTATATTGTTGACGGTTCTTATATCCGTTTAAGAACAGTTTCTTTGGGTTACACTTTCAATGCAAAGCAATTGTCTAAATTTAAAATCGAGCGTTTAAGATTGTATGTATCGGCTCAGAACTTGTTAACCTTTACCAATTACACTTATTGGGATCCAGAAGTTAATGCTGACTCTTTCGATTCAAACATTGCTAAAGGAAACGATTTCTATACATCACCACAACCAAGAACTATTTTATTTGGTGTGAACGTAGGTTTTTAATTAATTAATACTAACTATTATGAAAATATTAATCAACAACATGAGTAACTACTTTAAAGCAGCTTTGCTTTTAGGTACTATTACTTTGGTAAGTTGCGAGAAGAGATTGGATATTGCTCCAACGGCAAGTATTGCAGATAACCTTGCATTAAACACAGAAGGTGATGTTTTGGTAACCCTAGTAGGTGCTTATGACGGTGCACAAAGTGCTGCAGCCTATGGGGGAGATATTATGGTATTGAATGACCTGATTGGTAATTCAACCAATATTAACTTCACGGGTACATTCGCTGGATTATCTGATGCTTACCAAACACAAATGGTGTCTGATAACTCTTTCGCTAGAGATACTTGGGCAGCTTGTTACAATACCATTAATCGTTGTAATAACGTTTTGTCTGCTGTAGCTAAAGTAACTTCTTCAACTACTAAAAGAAATTCAGTAGAAGGGGAAGCATTAATGCTTAGAGCGTCAATGTACTTTGAATTAGTAAGATTGTATGCAAAGTTTGTGGGCGATGGCGATTATGCAACTAACCCAGGTGTTCCTTTGGTTTTAACACCAACTGGTAACGTAACTGATGCAAACTATCCAGCTAGAGCTACTGTAAAAGCGGTTTATGACCAAGTTATTGCAGACCTAGTTAAAGCGGAGACTTTATTGCCAAATTCTAATGGCAACTACGTTAGCAAATGGGCTGCTGCTGCACAATTAAGCCGAGTATATTTAATGGTAAAAGATTATGCTAATGCAAGAGATGCTGCTAATCGTGTAATTACTGGAAGCGGTAAAAATCTTGCGGCTAATTTTGGTAGCAACTGGTTCACATTCCTTAATAATGCAGGTGCTACTCCAGGAGAATACTTATTCTCTTTGAAAGTAACTGCACAAGATGGTACTAACTCTCAGAATACTTATTTCGGAAGAAACGTAGGTATTGCTGGAACCAATGGTAGAAGTGATTGTAAAATCAGACTAACACATATTAATGCATATGAAACTGGTGATTTTAGAAAAGGATATTTCACATTAAGCGGAGGTAACTATTACACCAATAAACATTTAGATCGTTTTGGTGATGTAGCAATTATTCGTTTGGCCGAAATGTTCCTTACTCGCGCAGAGTGTAACCAACGTTTAGGAACCATCATAGGAGCAACTCCTTTGGCTGATATCAATAGAATCCGTAACAGAGTTGGTTTGGCTTCATTGCTAACTGTTTCATTGGCTGATATTACCAAAGAAAGATCCTTTGAATTGGCTTTCGAAGGACATACTTTAATTGAAGCAAAACGTTTACAAACTTCAGTGGGTACTTTGGCTTGGAACGATGCAAAGTTGGTTTTACCAATTCCTAGAAGAGAAACAGATGTAAACAAGAATCTTGTTCAGAACGCAGGATACTAGTCGTTTACTAAGAATAACTTTTGTAATAAATAAAAACCCGGTCATTTTAAATGAACCGGGTTTTTATTTTGGATAAACCTTAAAATTGAATAGTGATCTTAGAAGTATTACAATTGAAAATTGAATCGCTATAGTTTTATTTCTTCTTCGTGTTCATTAAAGAAACGGAACTCTACAATATGATAATTGGTATTGGCTTTAATGCTAATTTTTGTCTTGAATTTTTTATTCCATTTTCTAATGATAGAACTAAAGAAAAGTCCTTTGGTTAAATGCGAATAAACAATTGGATTAACTACCAATGTGAGATTTTTATGCGCATGAGAAGTTAGGTAGTACAAACGCTTTTCAATCTCATCTTCTAATAACAGCGTGGAAGTGATTTTGCCTGAACCTTTACAAACAGGGCAAACTTCTGCAGTATTGATATTTACTTCAGGACGCATGCGTTGACGGGTAATTTGCATTAACCCAAACTTAGATATTGGAAGAACTGAATGCTTGGCTCGGTCGGTCTTCATAAAACCTTCCATAGCTTCTTGTAATTTTCTTTTGTTATCGGGCAATTTCATATCTATGAAATCAACCACAATAATTCCGCCGATATCTCTTAGTCTTAACTGCCTAGCCATTTCTTCAGCGGCTTCTAGATTAGTTTGAAGCGCGTTTTCCTCTTGATTGTTGCTTACACTTTTGTATCCGCTGTTTACATCAACTACATGTAAAGCTTCTGTATGCTCAATAATTAAATATGCACCACTTGGTAAATTAACTGTTTTGCCAAATGAACTTTTAACTTGCTTTGTTATGCCATAGTGATCAAAAATGGGAAGACCATTTCCTTGGAACAGGCTTACAATATCTTGTTTATCTGGTGCAATCCTTTGAATATAAGATTGGATATCATTAAAAATCGTAGTATCGTTTACAACTACTTTATTAAAGTCTGCACTAAGTAAATCTCTAAGTATACTGGTTGTTTTAGTTTCTTCACTTAAAATCCTAACAGGAGCTACAGCTCCTTTTAATTTTTTCTGAATGCCATTCCAGTTCTCAATGATACTTAATAAATCTTGGTGTAATTCAGCTGTACTTTTACCTTCAGCAGCGGTTCTTACAATAATTCCGAAGTTTTTAGGACGAATTGCTTCCACAATTTTATGTAAGCGCTTACGCTCATCACCAGAATGTATTTTTTTAGAAACAGCTACTATTTCATTGAATGGTGTAACTACTACAAAACGACCAGGCAAAGAAATTTCACAACTTAAACGAGGACCTTTGGCAGCAATGGGCTCCTTTAATATTTGAACTAGCACATTGGGTTTACCATTTAATACCTCATTAATTTTTCCTGTTTTTAAAATTTCAGGTTCGGTTTGAAATTTTGAAAAATCAAATCCATTTGGCTCTTTGTCGTGCATGGCCAATTGGGTGTATTTAATGATTGACCTGGCATAAGGGCTTAAATCGGTGTAGTGAAGAAACGCATCCTTTTCGTATCCAACGTCTACAAATGCAGCATTTAGACCAGGAATGAGCTTCTTTACTTTTCCCAAATAAAGGTCGCCCACAGCAAAGTTCATATCGGTACTTTCGCTATGAAGCTCAACCAATTTTTTATCTTCTAGTAAAGCTATTTCTACACCGGTTGTTCCGGCATTGATAATTAATTCTTTATTCACAGGTTCGCAACTTTAAAATACAGTAATAGGTACCTAATTGCAGGACCTATCATCTACTTAACCTAAACAATGCTGCTGAAGAAGGAGGAGGAGTAAAGTTGCAGAAAATTAGGAGGCAACAGCAAATGGTAGATAAGTATTAAATGCATTGCACCCATTGGTACAATGCATTTAAATATGTGCAAAAGGAGAATTATTTATTCTTCTTCTTATGACGATTCTTTCTTAGACGTTTTTTTCTTTTGTGCGTCGCAATTTTATGACGCTTTCTTTTCTTACCACAAGGCATACAAAGAGATTTAAATAGTTAAAAAATAATTTATTTTTTCAATTCCATGATTCTGTTGTTCAGTTCCTCTTTAGCCTGCGGAATTTTCACCAATTGTTTTGCTTTTTCGTAATAAACAATTGCATTTGGTTTGTCTCCTTTAAGGTCATAACATTCAGCTATATGAAATATGGCTTCAATATTGTCTGGTTCCTTTTGCACAATTAGTAAAAAACGTTCAATTGCTTTATCGTATTGACCGCTTTTTTTACCTCCGAGCGCAAGCATCATCTGCCCATAAATATTTCCAGGGTCCTTTTCTACTACCTGGCGAATCATATTAATCCCTTCCATAGGGTTAGAACTAATATTGCCAAATAGGTAACATGAACCTAGTCCAATTCTGCTTGAATCATTTGCAGGATTGACTTTAAGGGCATTCTCTAAAAGAACTTTCGCATTGTTTGCTAACCATGTTTGCATGGCTGGATCGCCAGACATCATCAGGCGGTCTAAAAACAAGCGGGCGGCAAAGGTGAGGCTTTTTTCAGAATTTTCCAACTTCGCAGCTTCAGAAGTATAATATGCGTATAATTCAAACTTTCTGGCAGAGTCTAACCAGAATCTAGCCATTTCATGAAATGCATGAATTTGCTGCTCTTTTACATCACCTCTGGTGACAGAATTTTCCAAAGCAGTCAATCTTTGGGCCTGAATGGGCGTAATATTAGCCTTAGCTGACGCTAAAATAGTTTTAAAATCAATTTTTTGGGGGGATTCAGCAGAATGGTCGTGTCCATCACCTTCTGTATGGGTTGTGGCTGCTGTTTTATCTGGAACTGTTTTGCCGCCTACGTAAAGCGCAATACAAAGAATCAATGCAATTGCAGAAAGAACGTATTGTTGTTTTTTCACTTTTAGTTCAGTTTCGGCAAAGGTAACTACTTACGCTTGCTTTTTACTTCACTAACAAATTCTTTAGCAGGTTTAAATGCTGGAATAAAATGTTCAGGAATTTCAACAGCCACATTTTTCTTGATATTTCTACCAATTTTAGCAGCTCTCTTTTTTGTAATAAAGCTACCAAACCCACGTATATAAATGTTTTGGCCTTGAGACAGATTTTCTTTTACTTCTTTAAACATTGTCTCAAGCGTCACCAAAACATCTACTTTTGGGATGCCTGTTTTTTCTGAAATGTTATTGATGAGATCTGATTTTCTCATTATTAATTGTTTTTATAATAAGTTGTTGGTTTAAAGTAACAAAAAAAAGGTGAATTACCCAAAAATTAGCCCTTGTTTTTTGTGACATTATCAAATAATTCAATTAGTTACGATTGTAAATTTGATTATATATTAACAAAATGAACGGCCAAATAACCTGATATGCTCATTAAAAATAGCTTAAAGCCGAACTCAAATGCCTTTTTTACGGAACAACTCATGCTATGGGATAAAAAGGAGAATAATAGAAAAATGCCATGGAAAGGAGAAAAAGATCCTTACAAAATATGGCTAAGTGAAGTCATGTTACAACAAACTAGGGTAGAACAGGGATTAGATTACTATAACAAATTTATTGAAACCTTTCCTACGATTGACTTGTTGGCTAATGCCAAAGATGAATCCGTTTTCAAGTTATGGGAAGGGTTAGGATATTATAGTAGGTGTAGAAATTTATTGTTTACAGCCAGATATATTGTTTTTGAATTAGGGGGACAATTTCCAGACAACTATGAATCAATTTTGAACCTAAAGGGAGTAGGGCCTTATACAGCGGCAGCAATCACTTCATTTGCTTTTGATTACCCTTATGCAGTAGTAGATGGTAATGTATTCAGAGTAATTGCCCGGTATTTCGGAATTGAAAAACCAACAGATACCAATGAGGGTAAAAAATATTTCACAGCACTTGCTACCAAATTATTAGATCAATCTCAACCTGGCAAATACAACCAGGCTATAATGGATTTTGGTGCAACTATATGTAAGCCTGCATTGCCTTTATGCAATAGTTGTGTATTGGCAAGCAATTGTGCTGCCAAAATAAATAGTCAGGTGAATCAATTGCCTATTAAACTGAAAACCATCAGCCGAAAAAAGAGATGGATTTACTATATGGTTTTTCATTATAAGGGTAGTATTGGTATAAAACAAAGAATGCAAAAAGATATATGGCAAGGACTAAATGAGTTTTATGCTATTGAAGCTTCAGCTGGTTTAGTCTGGAATGAAGAAACAGTAAATAATTGGCTACAAAACCAAATTGGAATTAGTAAGGCAAGTGTTTTAAGTATTTCATCAGTAAGAACCCAGCAATTAACCCACCAACAGATAACTAGTCAGTTTATACATATTCAATTAACACAGTCTCCAAAGGCTTTAAAGGGTCTTATTTGGATAAATGAGAAAGAGCTCAAACAGTTTGCTTTTCCAAGATTGATAACCGCTTATATGGAAACATTTAACAGTTAAATAGTTAGGAAGATAGTAGGTTAATAAAAAAATGGGTATTTTTAAGAAGCAGTTTTTCTAAAACAATTCATATGCGTGGAGTAAATAAAGTGATGCTTATTGGTAATTTGGGTAAAGACCCAGATATCCAGCAATTAGAAGGAAATATTGGCGTTGCTAAATTCCCTTTGGCCACAACCGAAACGTACAAAGACAGGACGGGAAAGCTGGTTTCTCAAACTGAATGGCATACAGTAGTTCTGTGGCGTGGTTTGGCTGATTTAGCAGAAAAATATTTACATAAGGGAAGTTTA
>NCHN01000032.1 GCA_002281875.1 Sphingobacteriia bacterium 24-36-13
GAATATTTTTAACGTCTATAAAACTGCTTGGAACACTCTCAAATGAAATGTCTGTATAAAATGGAAATTGATTACTAATACTTTGAATGCTGGCTTTAAACCTACTAGGGTTAAGTACTCCAACCGATTCTGTAAATGACTGTTTGGCTATTTCATTAATTAATTCTTGGTCTAGTTTAGTATTACCTAAATTGTTGTTGTCTAAGGTTTTGTTGATCACTAAAAAATCTGCAATACTGTCTTTGTTATTGGGGCTATTCAATAAAAAATAATAATTCGATTGTATTTGTATTGCTGTTAGTAATAAAAAAACAGCAATTGCTAATCCTATTCTAGAGGTTATCATTCTAATTAGACCAGAATGATTTCGAATTAATTTTTTTAATAAATGGTTTAACAAAGCTTATAAGTTTAAACTTACTTGATAATCAAAGTGTTCATCTTTGTCTAAGTCTGTAATGATTAATCCAGCATTTCTCTTTTTGCACTCCACTTCAATTAAACTAGCAGCTATTTTTTTATTTGCAATATCTAAATGACTAAAGGGTTCATCTAGTATTAAAAAACTAAAGGGGTGCATCAAAGCCCTAATGATACATACTCTTTGTTGTTCACCATAGCTACAATGCTTTGCTTGTTGATCTAAGATTTGCAAAATTCCTAGTTGATCAGCCATTTGGTTTATTTGTTCTGCTGCAACAATAGGGCTTTGCAGAACTCTTTTAAGTTCAATATTTTCTCTTGCTGTTAAATTGGGGAATAATCGTAAATCTTGGAAAACAATACTCCAATGTAACTGTCTATTAAAAGCTAATTCGTTTGGGGTCAATAATTGAATATCCTTTCCATCATAAAGTATATTGCCAGCATAATCCTTTCTTAATCCATATAGTAAATGAACTAATGTTGTTTTGCCAGTTCCACTTGGAGCTGTTATTTTAATAAAATCTCCTTTTCTCCACTCTATATTTTTTCCCCATATACCAGAAATACCTACAGATGATCTGTCTGCAAGTATTGCTGGTATTACTTTGTTTAAATTGAAATGCATTAATTAGCTCTTATAACCGTTGGAATTCCTGATGGAAATAGTTTCTCTTCCATTTCTTTTTCTCTTCTTGCAACTGCCCTAGTATCAACTGCAATATTGGTAAATAAGCTAACCAAAGTTACTAAACTATTTTGTTTTTGGTTTTGCATATTAATTTCCAAAACAGAACTGATGCTATTATCAGAATAGTTTTCAGAACTTCCCATGATGTCTTTAATAGTATTTTTAGCAGTGATTAATGAATTGTAATAGCCCCCAGAAGAGTCTTTAATAAATCCATTGAGTGTATTGGCTACATCAATATAGATGACTGTTGACTTACCTTTAAAATAATTCAATGCTTCATTATTAATGGTAGCTTTTGTACTATTTGATTTGTATTGTGTATAAGTAACCGAATCACTTGCAATGATTATTCCTTGTTCATTTGCGACCATATAGATTCCCATTTGACCAAATAAATCGCCTGACTTGTACTCATTCCCTTTTTTAACAGCAAAACCACGTTCTGTAATTTTATCCATTAGTTTCTTAAAGCTCTCTGGTTTTCCAGCCGGTATATTGATGATTAGTTTTCCCATTGGTTTTTTTACCACCATTGATACTTCATCTTTCCTTATTTGAGGCTCATTCATACCCATTCCTAAATCTGAAACTACAACAGCAATATCTCCTTTTATTGCTCCATATAATTCTGCAGCCGTAACACCAGATTTAGTTAAAAATTCATTTACAAAGCCTTCTACTTCTAATTCTTTTAATACACCTCCAAAAATTGCAGGATTAAAAGAAGCCATTACTATCGCATTAATATTTTGAGAAGGAAAGGTTTTGATTAAATCGGTATTTACTGTTGGTCCTGCATATTTTTTTAGGATACTGCTCAATAATGGATTGGTATGTGTTACTGATTTAGCAATAATTTTGCCTTCTTCAAAAGCTAAAGTGGCTGAAGTATAATTATTGTTTACCAATTCTTCTAGTTTAGGCAATTGCAGTGGCATTCCACTTAAAGCAGCCAATGAACCACCAGAGCTTGCAAATAAATAACCTTCCGCTTTGGTTTTAAACATTTTACCAAACTCTTTAACAGCCGCCATTGAAGCAGATTCCTTCTGTGTAAATAAACGAGACAATTCAGTCAGCATTGTTTTTTTATTATCCTTTTTTTCAGGAATAACAAATCGCATATTTACTGTATCGTAATATGGCTTGACTTTATTTTCGTAAATCATTACCATTGCATGTTCCTTATTCCATGCTAAAATATTATTGTCGCTTAATGGTAGGTATTGGTAATCGGCTTCTTTAGAAAAAGCTTGTTTGTCTTTCCAGTTTAATTTGCTTAAGTACTTATTAAATACTGCTGAATCTGAAATACTAAAAAGTAAATTCATGATATTGGCATCCTTGTTCTCTTTTTGAGGGTAGCTAAAAAAGTGAATTTTTTCTTCCCAATTAATGCCAGAATTATTTCTAAAGTCTGCTACTTTTTGTTGGTCTTCGGGTTTGGTAGAATCTTTTTGGTATCCTTTTGATAGAATACTATCTAAACTGATGCCCCCGTTTTGTAATTTTTCTTTAAATGCGTTGGGATCAATGCTAACTACTACCATAGCCTCCTTAGGAATCATTTTAGTTTCCTTTGGGGCATTATTGGAGCAAGAAATCAAGAAAAAGCTGCTGATACCAATCAGCATAAAATAGTGAATACCGCGTTTCATAAGTAAAAATTATACATTGAAGTTAATTCTTACCGCGGTATTCACGCGTAAATATGATGTTAATGGATTATAGCCTGATAAATGGCCTCCTGGATATTTGGACGTACGTTCATTTTTCCAAAAAGGGTATTATTTCTGGTAGGAGTTACCCTATTGGATAAGAAAATATAGATTAAATCATTGTCTGGATCTACCCAAACACAGGTTCCCGTAAAACCAGTATGTCCGAAAGTATTTAAGGATACAGATTTTGAAGGGTAAGGTTCTTTTCTGCTTAAATTGTCTTTTTCTGGTTTGTCAAAACCTAATCCTCTTCTACTAATATCGCTATTGTAAGCAGTAAATTGTTGAATGGTTTCTTTTTTCAAGTATTGTTGGCCATTCATAGTGCCTCCATTTAATAACATTTGGTACAATTGGGCTAAATCGTAGGCATTACTAAATAATCCTGCATGGCCTGCTATACCGCCAAACAAAGAAGCTCCTTCATCGTGTACATCCCCCCTCATCATTTGCTGCCTAAAATGTTTTTCGTCTTCTGTTGGAACCAATGAATTCAAAGGGAAATAGTTTCTTGGTGTAAAACCAGTAGTGGTCATTGAAAGCGGGTTGTAAAATATTTCTTTGCTATAGTCATGAATATTTTTTCCAGTTACTGCTTCAACTACTTTAGCCAAAAAAATAAAATCATTATCGCTATAAATGTATTGCCCTGATTTGGTTAGTGGACTCGTTAAAATTCTTTGAAAAATGGTGTCCTGCCAATCGTTTCTTAGATAAATATTTTCAGCTACGCGAACAGAAAAACCTGGCATTGAACGCTCTCTAAAGTAGGCGGGTAATGGCTTTCCAGTTGTGCTATCTAGTAGTTCTTTATAAAAGGTAATAAACGATTTAAGCCCAGCTTGATGTAGTAGAATATCTTTTAGTTTTAAATTAGCTTTATCTGAATTTTTTGTCCAACTCAAATAATCTCCCAATGTTTTTTCTAAATCAACTTTACCTTCGTCTACCAATCTCATTATAGAAACAGTAGTTGCCGATACTTTTGTTACAGAGGCTAAATCATAAATCATGGATGGATTGAGCACTTCTTTTTTATCTGTATTGGTATATCCAAATGCTTTGTGATAGGCAATCTTCCCCTTTCTGGCAACTAATACCACACAGCCTGGTACTGCACCCTTTTCAACAGCATCATTTGCAATGGAATCAATTTTATTCAATTTATTGGCATCTAAACCAGCTTCCCATGCTTGTACTTTAGGGAAATAACTATTGTAAGTAATGGAAGTTCCATAAGTAAGTGAAGGTGTTACTGTCACTGGTAAAATCCCCTTTGCTTCACTTCGGCCAATTAAAATATCATATACGGCTTCTTGGGTTATTTCATCATCTTCATAACACGCTAATAAATTTGCAGTATTGGTAGAATTAGCTATTGCATAGGGATTGCCAAAATACATGGTAAGCGTGTTAAAAGACTGCAGAGCGTTTAACAAATAAACGGAGGCATTGCTCAACCCAAAATTCTTTGCTGGCCTTCTGCTATAATTATGCATACCAACAATGACTAAATCAAATCCTGCTTCTTTTATTTTTTTAACCAGCAAATTGGCTGAACTGCTATCTGCTCTTTCTAGTGGAATATTATTGGCTGATTGATCATCCATTAATTGTTTTCCAATGGATGCCCTTGTTCCAAATAAAAATACAGATGCGTTATAATTATTTTTTAATTGAGTCGCAATCAAATTTTCTCCCGGTGCTCCAATAGAAATATAGGCGATACGCTGTCCTTTTTTCAATGGGAATACCTGGTTATTTTCTTTCTTTAATAAGGTGATTGCATTCTTACTAAGAAGGGTTCTAATTCGATTGGTTTGAACGTTTAAGTCGTTCACCAAGTTTGTAGTGTCAATTGTTTTTAATTTATTGAGCCCCAAGTGATATTTGGCTAATAATATTTTTTTAACCCTTGCATCAATTGACTCCCAACTTAATCTCCCGTTATCAATAGCTGTTCTTATAGCTGCAATTGTTCCAGGTACATCTTCTGGCAAACAGAGCATATCATTACCCGCTATTAGCGCTTCAACCGAAGCTTCACCAGATGGAAAGTACTTGGTAATTCCTTTCATTTCTAATGCATCAGTGAAGCTAAGCCCTTTGAATCCTAATTCATTTCTCAATAAATCGGTAATGCTTTTTTTAGAAAGCGTAGCGGCTAAATTAGCTGTAGTATCAATGGCTGGAATATATAAATGCGCAGTCATCATGCTGCCTAACCCTGCTTTAATTAAGGCCCTGAATGGGTATAGTTCTAATTCATCTAACTGCGCCCTTGATTTATTAATAACGGGCAAATCGTAATGACTATCTACTGAAACATCTCCATGTCCTGGGAAATGTTTACCTGTTGCCATTACCCCCATATCTTGCATGCCGCGCATATAGGCTGTTCCGTATAATGCTACTTTGTATTTGTCTTCTCCAAAGCTTCGGTCGTTGATTACCGGATTCATTGGGTTATTATTAATGTCTATATCCGGTGCATAGTTGACTTGAATGCCCAATCTTTTGCATTGGTCTCCAACTGCTTTTCCAAATTCATATATTAGTTCCGCATTATTTACTGCACCCATCATTAATTGTCTGGGGAAATTAATAACACTATCTAATCGCATTCCTAAGCCCCACTCGCCATCTATGCTAATCATCAAAGGTGTTTTGGCCATTGATTGATACATGTTAGTAAGCATGGCTTGTCTTACAGGGCCTCCCTGAAAAAAGCAAAGACCACCTACATTGTATTTGCGGATGGTCTCTGAAACTTTTACTACATGATCATTGCCCAAATTACTGTGGGCGCGAATAATCATTAACTGCGCTATGCGCTGTTCTTTATTTAATTTTTTAAATTTCTTGTTAACCCATTTAATGGCTTCAGGCGTTTCTTCATAAAACTGCTGAGCCACTAATGCAGTATTGCCAACTGCTAGAATTGTTAGGATAAATAACCACTTTTTCATACGACCTGTTTAATAGCCACACAAGGTATGAAATGGAACGGTTTATTCTCCTTCTTCGGGTGCTTCAGTTAATTCAATGGTAATATTATTTGCTTTTAATACGCCATACCATTTAACCATTTTTTTCATATCACTTGCATATACACGTTCAAAATCCATATCTGGATATACTTTTTGGAAATATGATTTTACGGCTGCGGCGTCTTTTTCGGATGGCAATGCTTCTTTACTAGCATCCATTGCTTTGAAAACATCCGCCAAGTTTACGTTTTCTCTGATGGTGTAAACCTCAATGCTTTCTAAGTGTGAAAAATTATGAATTCGGCTGCTTACAAATTTGGTGGTATTGTCTTCTAGTGATTTTACAATAGCGCCATCATTTTTGCTGCTCAACATTTCGAATAAGCCGCTCATTCCAGTTACCGATATTAATTTATTGTATTCCATAGTTCATTTATTGAGGTGCAAAGTAAAGGAAATTGTTTTGGAGAAGCGTCTGATTATTGAATTGATTGTAAAGCCCTTTCTAATCTAGCTTTTAGATCGGGATAAGGTGTATATCCTCTGGCCAATAAATGGAATTTAGTTTCAGATTCTTGCAATAATACACAAGGATAACCAGTTACTTGCAGTTGTTTTACTAATGCAAACTCATAATTCGCTTTCTCTTTGTATTCTTCACTTTTAAGCCTTTCATAAAAAAGCTCAGGTTGAATACTGTACTTTTCTAATAAATGCTTGTAAGCCTCATCATCGGTTAGGTCTCGGCCTTCAAAGTGAAGTGCTTTTTGTAAGTCTGCAGCAAATTCGGCTTGCTTTTCTGGATAGATTTCTTTGAAAATACTTAATGCAATTGCAGGTTTTTCGGAGTGAGGGTACCAATCACTGAGATCTGGATTATTTATATGCCAGAGGTAATCGGGCCCAAAACTAACCCCGCTGTATTCTTCCACTGTTTTATAGGCAGACTGAATATAGCCTGCTGTAGCGCTAATATGAACGGGTTCTTCTGGTAAAATCATTCCTCCGGATAAAACTTCAATTTGTAAATCGGGGAAATGATTAGCTATTTGGGTCATTACCCTGCTAAATCCATAACACCACCCACAATAAGCGTCGTAACAATAAAAGAGTATTGGTTTCATAATGCAAATTTAGGAATGGATTCTATAGCTTTGCTAGCTGATTTAATCAAATAAATGTAAGGATATGCCCGGATTTGAACTTTTTGGTGCTGAAGAAAGAAAGGAAGTAAATGATGTGTTAGAAACAGGTATTTTGATGCGTTATGGATTTGATGGCCCAAGAAAAGGCATTTGGAAAGCCCAAGAGTTGGAAAAAGCCATTACTGAAACTTTCGGTTGCCAATACGCGCAATTAACTTCTTCGGGAACTGCGGCGCTAACAACCGCTATGGTTGCTTTGGGTATAGGAGCAGGCGATGAAGTAATTATGCCAGCTTTTACTTTCGTAGCAAGCTTTGAAGCAGTATTAAGTGTGGGTGCTATTCCAGTTTTAGTAGATGTGGATGATACACTTACTTTAAATCCTATTGCTGTTAAAAATGCAGTTACGCCTAAAACTAAATGTGTCATGCCAGTTCATATGTGTGGAAGTATGGCTGATTTAGATGCATTGGCGGCAATATGTAAGGAACACAACTTGATTTTATTAGAAGATGCTTGCCAAAGTATTGGTGGAACATATAAGGGTAAAGCATTAGGTACCATTGGCCACGCGGGAACTTTCAGTTTTGATTTTGTAAAAATGATTACTTGTGCAGAGGGGGGAGTAGTGATGACAAATGATAAAGAAGTCTATACCAAATCGGATGGCTACACCGATCATGGTCATGATCATTTAGGTGTTGATAGAGGTGCCGATTTGCATCCCTTTATTGGATACAATTATAGAATCAGTGAATTACATGCTGCTGTTGGGTTAGCCCAAATCAAAAAGTTGAGTACTTTTTTAGAATTACAGAAAAAAAATAATAAAGCACTAAGAGCTTATTTAGAACAAGTACCTGAAATTAGTTTCAGAAGAGTGCCCGAAGGTGGTGAAGACAGTTGTAGTTTTTTAAGTTGGTTTTTGCCTACTGCAGAACAAACACAATCGGTTGTAGCTGAAATGAAAGAACAAGGAATATTAGCGGGTAATTTTTATTGGTTTGCTAATAACTGGCATTATATCAGCAAATGGGATCATTTAAAAAACGCCACAACGCTCAGCAGAATTAGTGATGAGCAAGAAGCGGCATTAACCAAACTTAAATCAACTGTTTTTGCTGAAAGTGATGCAATCATGAGTCGTTGCATTTCAACAGCTATCAGTTTGGTGTGGACAGAGGACCAGATTCATGAGAAGGGAACTAGGATGGTTGCAGCAATAAACAAAGTCTTAGGAAAATAATTACTGGTTTTTGCCTTCAAGCTTATTGACATAATCTAAACTGCCTAGTCTAAAACGGAAGGGAATTTTGGTCGCTTTTTCTAGTTGTAATTCTTTTTTGCAAAAAAAGCCCAATCCTTTAACATAATGATCAGGAGGTAAGATTTTGATTGGACTATTTTTTAAGCTATCCATTCTCTTATTGTATGCTTGTAAGTTATCGTTATGCTGCAAATTGATTTTTTGTGCAGATAGGGTAATTGCGCCTATTAGGGATAAATTCACAAACAAACAAATCCTTTTAAACATGGTATGGCTTTAAATCTTTGTAAATTTACAGCGTAATTAGTTAATCAATGTCACTCAGTCAATCATTACAGCAAAAATTATTGCAGAAACTGTCTCCTCAGCAGATTCAGTTGATGAAATTATTGCAAGTGCCTACCGCCAACTTAGAAGAAAGAATTAAAGAGGAACTAGAAGAGAATCCAGCATTAGAACAAAGCGATGAAGGTCATGAAGACGAATATACCGATGAATTAAAGGATGAGTTTGATAGTATGGGTGAAGAGGATGTTGATCCTGACGGCAGCGCAGATGATTATGAGAATGTAGACATCAGTGAGTATGTAGTAGATGATGATGGAGAAATTGCCGATTACAAAACCAAGGACGATAATTATCCAGAAATGGATGATCAAAAAGTGATTCCCATTAAAGTAGAAACCAGTTTTCATGAATTGGTTTTGAATCAATTGGGTATGTTAGAGTTGGATGAGCGTAATTATCGTATAGCAGAACAAGTGGTAGGAAGTTTAGATGATGATGGATATTTACGTAGGGAGCTTACTTCAATTGCAGATGATTTAGCTTTTCGGCAAAGTTTAATAGTAGAAGAAAAAGAAATTGAAGCAATTATTCTTCAAATACAGCAATTTGATCCTGCAGGCATTGCTGCAAGAGATTTGCAGGAATGTTTATTGTTACAACTTAAAAGAAAAACCGACGAAGGAAAAAGTGTAGAACTAGCTGTTCAAATCTTGACCAAATATTTTGATGAGTTTACTAAAAAACACTACGATAAAATTCAGAAAAGCTTGGGGTTAACAGATGATCAATTAAAAGAAGTGATTGGTCAAATCATCAAATTAAATCCAAAACCAGGCGGCAATGTTGGTGATATGAACAAGGCCGAGAATTACATTGTACCTGATTTTTTTGTCATCAATAATAATGGGTTATTAGAGTTGACGCTCAACTCAAAAAATGCCCCTGATCTTCGTGTTAGTGAAGGATACAAAGACATGTTGAAAGACTATGAAAAGGGTAGTAAAAAAGATAAGCGACAGAAAGAAGCAGTCTTATTCATCAAGCAAAAAATTGATTCTGCTCGTTGGTTTATTGATATGATTAAACAACGTCAAGATACTTTGATAGGAACTATGGGGGCAATCATGAAGTACCAACAAGAATTCTTTCTTACTGGGGACGAAACTACCATGCGTCCTATGATATTAAAAGACATTGCTGAATTAACTGGCTTAGATATTTCTACTGTTAGTAGGGTGGCCAACAGTAAATTTGTGCAAACAGAATTTGGAACCTATCGACTTAAATTTTTCTTTAGTGAATCTTTAAGTACAGAGAGCGGAGAAGAAGTGAGTACACGTGAAGTAAAAAAAATATTGAGTGATATGATTGAATCTGAGGATAAGCATAAGCCACTTAGTGATGAAGTGTTAACAGAAATGTTGCAAGAGAAAGGATATAATATTGCTCGTAGAACGGTTGCTAAATACAGAGAACAATTGAACGTTCCAGTGGCAAGATTGCGTAAAGAACTTTAATTTTCTTCAATGATATCTGAAACATCTACAAATAGTAATACTCATCAAAAAGAACCCTTAGATAATAATTCAGTTGCGGGAGTTCAATGGAATTTTATAGTAACCGGTTTTGCCAAAATGGTTTCTTATTTGTTTCACCCACTTTTTATTCCCACTTACTTTTTTTTATACTTAATGCAGTATTACTCTTTTGAGTTTGCTGGAATAACCGATTGGCAATTAAAACTTCGTTTATTTGGTGTTTTTTGGATGACTGCTTTTTTTCCTGCTTTTGCCGTATTTCTTTTATGGCGCCTTAAGTTTAGTTCAGGAATATTTTTGCGTACACAAAAAGAAAGAATTGTTCCCTATATCATTACCATGTTTTTTTATTGGTGGATGCATTATTTGAGTCGTAATTTTCCCGATCAACCTGAAGTATTGAAGTTTTTTTATACAGGAATTTTTATTTGTTCTGTTGCAGGATTATTAGCCAACAATAGTTACAAGATCAGTATGCATGCAATGGGAGCGGGTGGCTTTGCAGCGGCTTTGATCCTCACTTCATTTCACTATCAAAATACAGACGGTATTGCTATTAGTATTGCTGTATTATTAGCGGGCATAATTTGTACTGCTCGATTAATTTTAAAAGAGCACTCTCTTAAAGAAGTCTATACAGGCTTAGCAGCAGGAGCAATATGTCAGTTGCTTTCTTATTACTTTGTAATGTAATATACCCAAGGATTCCCTTGTTTTTTTGTTTCTTTGCAGCTCATTCAACCTTTTTTCATGTGGTATAAGGCAGGGAAAACAATTTTACGTTTTAGAATTAGTTTGTTATTTATTTTATTTTTGGCTACTGCTTTTATGGCATGGCAGGCTTCTAAGGTTCAACTCAGTTATGATTTCACCAGAGCCTTGCCTACAGATAATCCCAAGTTTATAGAATACCAAGATTTCCTAAAGCAATTTGGAACAGATGGTAATACAGTGGTTATAGGTTTGCAATCTGATCAATTTTTCGAGAAGGATTTTTTTAATGAGGTCTATGCACTAAGTCAACGACTTAAAAAAGTACCAGGTGTTAATGAGGTTCTTAGTGTACCTGATGCAGTTAATTTATTAAATGATGAGGTGAATCAACAATTGGTTCCCCAAAAAATATTCAATCCTCCATATGCTAACCAAGCTGATCTAGATTCTGCAAAATTGATTTTTGAAAGCTTACCATTTTATAGAACCTTATTGCATAGCCCAGATAAAAAAGCATATCTTCTTGGTGTTACAGTTAGCAAGGATTCCATCAATAGTAAATACAGAAGTGTTCTAATTAATGATATTGTTGAGGAAACAAAAATCTTTGAATCGAATACCAAATCGGAATTACAATTAAGCGGATTGCCATTTATTAGAACCATTATTGGGGATAGAATAAAAGATGAAATGAATTGGTTTTTAATTGGGTCTTTGTTGCTATCTGCAATTACATTATTTATTTTCTTCCGATCTATTAGTGCTACAGTAATGAGTTTACTTGTGGTTGGCATGGGTGTTATTTGGAGTGTGGGAACGCTGGTATTATTCGGTTACAAAATTACTTTGCTTACTGCATTGATTCCGCCGTTGGTTGTGGTTATTGGTATTCCCAATTGCATTTATTTTTTAAATAAATATCATACCGCATATAGAGAAAAGGGAAATAAAGAAGAAGCTTTAGTAACCATGGTTGGAAGAATGGGTATTGTAACTTTGTTCTGCAATATTGCAGCTGCCATTGGGTTTGCGGTTTTTGCACTAACTAAAAGCCAACTATTAAAAGAATTTGGAGCAGTCGCTGGGATCAATATTTTGTTATTGTTCTTCATATCCTTGTTTTTTATTCCACCTGTACTCAGTTTTTTACCTGCACCAAAATCAAAACATACTAAGTATTTAGACAATGCTTTTTTAGCTTCTATTTTAGTTAGGATTGAGCGTTGGGCATTTCATCATACCCGTATGGTTTATATTGTTACCATTGTGGTTACACTAATTTCAATTTTGGGAATTTTTAGAATCAAGAGTGAAGGATTCATTGTAGATGATTTGCCAAAGGCCGATAAAATTTATACAGATCTAAAATGGTTTGAAGAAAATTTTGGGGGAGTAATGCCGCTAGAAATTATTGTAGACACCAAAAAGAAAAATGGGTTGATGCGTTCTGTTAAACCCATTGCTGCAATAGATGAATTCTCCAGTTATTTAGATTCTTCGGAAGCAACTGCAAGACCTCTTTCTTTTGTAGAAGGGTTGAAGTTTGCTAAGCAGGCTTTTTATGATGGCGATACGTTGAGTTATGCTATTCCTTATGAAAGTGATTTGGCATTCATTGGGCCTTATTTGAAGTCAAAAAAAGACAGTGGGGCCACCAATGGATCAAGTGCATTCAATAGATTGATTAATAACTTCATTGATAGTAATAAACAGAAAGCTAGAATTAGTGTGAATATGAAAGATATTGGTAGCGCCAAGCTGCCTGAATTGTTGGCTAATTTTGAAGCCAAAGCCAATCAAATTTTTGATACCACTTCATATAAAGTGAGTTTTACAGGAAGCAGTGTTAGTTTTTTAGAGGGGTCTAGTTTTATTATTAATGGATTGAAAGAAAGCATTTTCTGGGCTTTTTTATTAATCACCCTATGTATGCTTTATCTATTTAAATCGGTAAGAATTTTATTTAGCTCTCTTATTCCGAATTTAATACCACTAATCGTTACTGCAGGGGTTATGGGTTGGGCTGGAATAGCGCTAAAACCTTCTACAGTATTGGTTTTTAGCGTTGCATTGGGGATTGTAATAGACGTGACGATTCGGTTTTTAATTAATTACAAACAAGAGCTTCCTGCTCATCAATATCAAGTAGGGCCTACTTTAATCCAAACCATAAAACATACTGGAATAAGTATTATTTATACTTCCCTAGTTTTAATTGCGGGCTTCATCATTTTCAGCTTTAGTGATTTTGGAGGAACCAAGGCATTGGGTTGGTTAACTTCATTAACATTGGTTGTGGGAACCATTACCAATTTGGTATTATTACCTGTTTTAATATTGACTATCTCTGGTAAGAAAAAAGGATAATTGGTATCTTTTGCGGATAAATGGATAAAAGTTTTTGATTTGTTGCAGCGTTTTGAATAAAAAATCTGCCTAAATTGACAACTCTTAAACTAAAACTAAAAACGCATGAGAAAACTAGCTGTTTTTTTGACATGTGCATTGCTCTTTGTAGCACAAGCATATGCTCAAACTGCACGAACAGTTACTGGAAAGGTAACTGATGACAAAGGGGCACCGTTGAGTGGTGTTACCGTTAGCGCTGTAGGTGCAAATAAAAATGCCCTTACAGACAATGGGGGAAATTTTTCTATTCAAGTAACGGAGAAAGTAAGAACCCTTAGAATTAGTTATGTTGGGTTCGATTCCAAAGATGTTAGCATCAATGGCCTTTCCTCTGTAAATGTAGGCCTTAACCAAGAAGACAAGTCTTTAAGTGAAGTTGTTGTAGTTGGTTATGGTACACAAAAAAGAAAAGACCTTACCGGTAGTGTTGCTAGCGTTAAAGGAGAGGCATTAGCCAATAAACCAACGCAGAGCTTTGAACAAGCTTTAGGTGGTAGAGCGGCTGGTGTGCAAGTAGTTATCCCAAGTGGTGTTTTGAACGCTCCTCCAGTTCTTAGAATTAGAGGTACCAATTCTATCTCATTGTCTTCTTATCCATTGATTGTAGTGGATGGGGTTGCAGTATTTACTGGAGATGGTAGTTCAACCAGTGCTGCTGGTAACGTATTGTCTTCCATCAATCCAAATGATATTGAAAGCGTAGACGTAGCAAAAGATGCGGCTGCAACTGCTATTTATGGTAGCCGTGCTGCAAACGGCGTTTTGTTCATTACTACCAAAAAAGGAAAACCAGGTCGTTCAAAAGTAACAGTGGATAGCTGGGTAGGTATTAGTAATCCACAGCGCTTGCAAAAAGTATTAGACGCACAACAGTATACCGATTATAAAAACGAAGCGTTGCGTAATGCGGGTACTTTCAATGCTGCAACCAACGCATTTGCTACTACATTAGGAGCTGATGGAAAAATCATCAATACCAATTGGGCTGATATTGTTTATCGTCAAGGAATTCAGCATAGCAATACCATCAGTTTATCTGGTGCTAATGAGTCTACTAATTATTATTTTTCTGCTGGCTATACTGAGCAACAGGGTATAATTAGAAGAAACGATTTTAAGCGTTTAAGCTTATTAATGAATATTGATCATAAAGCTGGTAAGTTCTTTACCATGGGTGGTAAAATTCAATACACTAGTGATCAGAATACCGCGGCAACTAGCTCTGGTTCTTTAGGAGATGCATTTGCTACTGCAGGTATGGGTCGTGTTGCATTAATTACTGCTCCAAACGTTGGGCCATATTTGGCAGATGGAAGTTATAATAGAGTTAACAATTTGATTGGTGTGATGGGTAATAAATTAGGTCAGGTTGGGTTTTATAACCCGCAAATTGCTCTAGATTTAAACAGATCTAATAGCTATGGCGAGCATTTTATTAGTAATGTATATGCACAATTTAAACCAACCAATTGGTTAGCTATTAGAACACAATATGGTCTAGATTATTTGATGGTAGACAACGATTTCTTCTCTCATCCAATTTCTGGTGAGGGGTTCGCAACTACTGGATCGGCTACTGCCATTTTTAATAAAAACAAGCGTTGGGTTTGGACAACTACCGCACAGTTTGACAAAGTATTTGCTGAGAAGCATACAGTGAGTGCATTGGTTGGTATTGAACACCAAAAATCTGACAACAATAGTTATGGCTTGAACCGTGTAACGGTTTCAGATCCTGCATTTACCAATATCCAAGGTGGTTGGGCAACTCCAAATACTTCTGGTTTAGGTATTGGAGAAAACTACCTTTATTCTGAATTTGCTCGTGCTCAGTATAATTACAATAGAAAGTATTTCTTAACTGCGAATATTCGTAGAGATGGTGCTTCTCAATTGGGTGCCAATAGCAAGTATGGTACTTTCTGGGGTGTTTCTGCAAGCTGGGATGTATTAACTGAAAAGTTCATACAAAACATGAAATTAGACCAAATTTTCAGTAGCTTAAGATTGAGAGCTAGCTATGGTAAAGTAGGTAATATTGGTGGATTAGGAAACTTTGCATCTTTATCTTCTTATAGTTCTGGTTTATATGGTGGATTTGCAACTGTTGCTTATGGTCAAGCAGGTAACCCGAACCTTACTTGGGAAACCAGTAAGAAAACAGACGTAGGTTTAAACTTTGGCTTGTTCAACGATCGCTTAACTGCTGAAATTGGCTACTACAATAGTAATAACGATGGCCTATTATTATTTGTACCACAACCTCCTTCTGCAGGTTTGCCTTCAAATATTCCTACCAATATTGGTTCAATGTACAATAGAGGTTTTGAATTTGATATTAAGTATAATGTGGTTCAGAAGAAAGACTTCTCATGGTCTACCTCTTTCAACTTATCAACTAATGACAACAAAGTATTGTCTTTAGCCCCAGGAATTAATAATATTATCAGTTCAACTGGTGGATTAGAAAATCCAAGCATTACTTTACCAGGCTATCCAATTGGTATGTTATTCGTTACCAGAACTGCTGGTGTTGATCCAGCAACTGGTCGAAGAATATTTATTAATAATCAAGGTAGACAAGTATTCTTCCAACATGTTGCTCCTTCTGGACAAGCTCGTTTTATGTATGCTGATGGAACTACTGCACCTACTGTAAGTAGTGCTGATGCAATTGTTTACAAAAATACCAATGCCAAAATATTTGGTGGATGGGAGAACAACATAAGATTCAAAAACTTTGAATTAAATGCTTTATTCACATACCAGATGGGTAACTGGTTGTATTATGGTACTCAAGCTGGTTTGAGAGATCAGCGTTTTTGGAACAATGAAGTGGGTGTTTTAAACAGATGGCAGAAGCCTGGTGATGTTACAGAGTTTCCTAAACCTGTTTTTGGAGACAACGTGTCAAACGGATCAGCATTCCCACTTGATATCAACGTGTTCAAAGGCGATTTCATTAAGTTAAGAACTTTAACTGTTGGATACAATCTTCCTAAAACATTGTTAGATAAAGCCAAAATTTCTAATGCAAGATTTTATGTTTCTGGAAACAACTTGCTAATCATTACCAAATACCCTGGCCCAGATCCTGAGGTTTCCTCAAACGGAAATGGTACAACCAATTTTGGTATTGACAGAAATACAGTAGCTAACCAACGTACTATTACTATTGGTTTAAATGTTGGATTCTAATTGTTAAACTATTAATTCAGAAAAATGAAAAAGAACCTTATATATGTTTTGATGGCTGCTGGGTTGGTTCAATTAAGCTCATGCGCCAAAGAAAATTTTGTGAATCCGGTTCCTACCAATGTAATCTCTGATCTTACTGCATTCGACAGCAAAGACAGAATTGAAGGGCAGGTTCGCTCAATTTATGCTTCTATAAAAAATGCCGGAATGTACGGTGGCCGCTATCAAATATTTAATGATATCCGTGGCGGAGATTTTATGAATGATCGAACCAATGTGGTAACTGGTTTTGATGTTTGGAATTACACTCCTTCAAATAGTTCTACCAACTCTGTTCAGAACCATTGGTCTAGGGCTTACTATGTAATTAACCTATCAAACGTTTTCTTAGATGGAATGGCTGCAAAAGGAACAGCTGTTGTTGGGGCAACTATTTCTAATAACTACCAAGCAGAAGCACGTTTATTAAGGGCAATGAGCTACTACTCTTTATTGCAATTATATGCTCGTCCTTTTTGGGATGGTAATGGATCTAAGCCTGGGGTTCCTTTGCGTTTAAAGGGGAATACTGGTTCTGATAATTATGCCCTTGCAAGAGCAACTGTAGCAGAAGTGTACACACAAATTTTAGCAGATTTAAATTTTGCTGAGACCAATTTGCCTACTACTAATAGCAGTGCTTTCAATAATACCACAAGAGCGCACAGAAATACCGCTATTGCTTTGAAAACAAGGGTGTATTTGAGTATGCGCAGGTATGCGGACGTAATTACGGAAGCCAATAAAATTGTTAGCGCAAATGCGCCTTTCACTGCTACTTCTGGTGTTGCCCATGCATTACAAGCAGATGTTACCAATGTATTTAAAGCTCCTTATACCACAACTGAATCAATTTTCTCTATGCCTTTTGCTTCTAATGAAGCCCCTGGTGGACAAAATCAGTTGGGGTATTATTACGGGCCTGCAGCTTTTAATGGTGGTAATGGCGAATATTCATTATTATCTACTGGTATTGTTTCTAACACAGGTTGGAAAACTACTGATAGAAGAAGAGCAATGGTTGGGGTATATGGAGGAAAGAGCTATTTAACAAAATATAGCATTCCTTCAATATTTACAGACTACGCACCAGTAATTCGTTATGCGGAAGTATTGTTAAACTTAGCTGAAGCAAGAGTTAGATCAACTAATACTGTAGATGCACAAGCCATTGCTTTGTTGAATGCAGTGAGAGGACGTTCTGATGCGTCTACTGTGTTTACCGCAGCAGACTTTGCAAATTCAGATGCATTAGCTAATGCAATTCTTACCGAAAGAAGAATTGAACTCTTAGGGGAAGGATTAGCTGGAGCAGACTTAACACGTTTAGGGTTGCCGCTGCCTGCTAAGCCTGGTGTTGCATCAATTGCAGCAACAGCACAACAATATATTTGGCCAATTTCTTCATCTGAATTATTGTTGAATCCGCTTTGTACAGATAATTAATGGATAGAAATTTGATTTTTTCAAGAGGCCTCGATACTTTTCGGGGCCTTTTTAATTTGAAATATTTCCGAATTATGATAGAATTATTAAAAAATCCCCATTTTAATTGAGAAAATCCTTAAAAGTTTATAAAAAATAAAATAACGTAATATGTAAGTTATATTATTATGAATTAACTATAAATTAAAATTCAAGTCATTACAATTTGAGTGATTTTTTTTACCGTTCAAACATTTAAAATGCCACAAAACAGTGGTTTTAATCTTTCTTTAACTATATTAGCATTCCAAAAACTTAAAAACTGAATCATGAGAAAACTAGTCACAGTATTCCTGTGTCTGTTGTTCAGTCTGTTTCAACTACAGGCTCAAAACAGAACTGTCACAGGAACCGTAACAGACGAGAGTGGAAAACCCGTGTCAGGGGCTTCTGTATTAGTGAAGGGTACCACAACTGGTACACTTACTAAAGAAAATGGTAGCTACTCTATTTCTGTTCCGTCAACCGCAACAGCCTTAGTTATTTCTGGCTTAAACTTAGCGCCAAAAGAAATAAAATTAGGAAAGGGTAACACTATTAATGTATCACTAAGTTCAACAGTAGAAAATTTGGATGAAGTGGTAGTAACTGGTTATGCTAGAGAAAGAAAAACCCAGTTTGCTGGTGCTGCTGCAGTATTAAGCGGTAAAGTAGTAGAAACTGTACCAGTTGGTTCATTTGACCAAGCTTTACAAGGTCGTGTTCCTGGTATGTTGGTTAACTCTGCTTCTGGTCAACCAGGAAGTTCAGCTTCTGTTACTATCAGAGGTATACAATCAATTGCCGGTGCTGGTGCACAGCCTTTGTATGTTATTGATGGAGTTCCTTTACCTGCTTTTGATATGCAGACCATTAACCCGAACGACTTTGAATCTATTACCGTATTAAAAGATGCAAACTCTGCAGCTTTATATGGTGCTAGAGGTGGTACAGGTGTTATTGTTATCACTACTAAAAAAGGTAAATCAGGTCCTACCAACTTAACTTACAGAACACAGTATGGATTTACTCAAGCTCCTGATTTCAGCCGCTTGAATTTGATGAATACTGCTGAAATGTTTGCTTATGAGGAAAGAGAAAGATTTACAAACACTCCAGGTTGGACTTATTCTCCCAATAACCCAGCGATTCCTGCGGGTATGACTGCTGCAAGAAAGCAGTTTTTGTATGATAGTATCAAATCTATTGATACACATTGGCCAGATATCTTATACAGAACAGGTATTTCTAAAACACATGAATTCAACCTTTCTGGTGGTAACGAAAAAACCAACTTTTTCTTATCAGCTGGTATGTTTGATCAACAAGGTATTGATTTAGGTTCTAGTTTAACTAGATATACAGTAAGATTAAATGTTGAACACAAAAGCAATAATTTAACTGTACGTTTCAATAATCAAATAGGATATTCAATTAGTAAGTTTGCTGACTTTGAGGGTGCAAATACTCCTAGAAATCCATTCCAAATGACTTACCGTGCTAAAACATATGAGAATCCATACAGAGCTGATGGTTCAATCATATTTGGCGCAACTACTCCTTTGGCATTGCGTCAAGTAGGTAACTTATTAGAAGGAATTGCAAATACCAAAAGTTCTTTGAATCAAATTAAGTTGAACTCTGGTTTAACTATAGCGTATAAGATTTTACCTAGTTTGACTGTTCAAAATACATTCGGTATAGATGTGTCAAATGACGACCGTTCACGTTATATTAACCCAGGATCTTATTGGGGATCATTACAACAGTTTCAGAGCGGTTTAGCATCAGAAGGACACCGTTTAACTTCACAAATCATCAATACCAGCAGCTTGGTTTACTCTAAGCGTATTGCAAATATTCATGAAGTAGAAGCAGGTGCTTATTTTGAAGTTATTCGTGGCTGGACAAAAGCAATGGGTCTTACTTTATTTAACTTAGATCCACGTTTAACTGAAACAGGACAAGGTGCTGGAGCTTTACCTACAAATGGTGCAGCAACATACCCTCAGAATGCTTCTTCTGCTAAGTCTGGATTTGGTATCCGTTCTTATTTCGCAACTGCACGTTATACTTATGATAATAAGTATTCAATCAACGCGAATATCAGACGCGACGGAACATCAAGAATTGTAAACGTTGCAAATCGTGAAATCACTACTTGGTCTGCCGGTTTCACTTGGAATGCTTTGAAAGAGAATTTCTTAGCGAACCAAAGAATCTTTACCGATCTAAAAGTACGTGCTAGTTATGGTATTGTACCAAATATTGGATCTATTGCTACTGGTTCTTATGGTGTTCCTTTGAATGGAGTACCTAACTACCAAGGACCTCAAATTCCTACATTTGGAACAACTGCTTATGGTGGTTCTGCAGTTGTAGGTTTGGCTCCAAGTAACCCAGGTAATCCTGATTTGAAAATTGAAAAAATTCAAAAGACAAATATTGGAGTTGATTTTGCAGTATGGCAAAATCGTGCAAGATTTACCGTAGATATCTACAAGAATAAAACCATTGACTTATTTGTAAACCAACCATTATCTGGTACTACTGGTTTTGGTTCATTAGCAATTAATGCTGGTGTAATGACCAATACAGGTATAGAATTCACTGGTAGTGTTGATCTTGTTAAGAAAAAAGATTTCGGTTTTACTTTAGGAGTGAACCATTCTATTCAGAAGAACAATATTGAAGACTTAGGATTGGTGAATGAGTATGTAGTAGGTACTTTCATCATCAGAAAAGGTCTTCCTTACGGTTCTCATTATACCACCAACTACTTAGGTGCAGATCCTGCAACTGGTCGTCCAATGTATGAAAGCCCAACTGGAGCTACTGTATTTAGTGAAGCTCAAGCTGGTCGATTTGCTAAGTTTGGCACTTTCTTACCTAAACACCAAGGTGGTTTTAATTTAGATTTCCGTTTCAAGGCAATCACCGTTTCTGCTTTATTCTCTTACCAGTTTGATGTAACTCGTTACAATAACACAGGAAACTGGATTACCAGAGGAACTTTAGGTTATCACCAAGCAGTTAGAGCTTCAAGAGAGTTGATTGATGGTCAGTGGCAGAAGCCAGGGGATGTTAAACAATTCCAACGTTCTACTTTAGATAGAGGATTTAACTCATCTGATGTACAAGATGCTAAATTCATGCGCTTCAGAAACTTAGTCGTTTCTTACGCTATTCCTACCATCAAAACTGCAAGTGGTACTACTTTAATTAAGAGTGCTCGTTTTTATGTTCAAGGACAAAACTTAGCTATTTGGAGTCCTTGGAAAGGATTGGATCCAGAAGACAACAACAATATTAGTTTGAACGAATATCCTAACCCTAGAACATTTGTGGTAGGTATCGATATTAACTTCTAATATTATTAAGGTATTATATTCTTTATTGAATATCAAATTGAACAACATGAAAAAAAATAAATTAGTCATCTTTTCTTTTTTACTATTGTCTTTAGGGGCTTGTAAAAAAGTGATTGATGTAAAAGAAACTGACTTCATCGGTGGAGACATCGCTTTGAAAACAGTAGCCAACAACGAATCAGGGATTATTGGTGCCTATGCTGCTATGAACGTAGAAATGGGCATTCTATTAAATGCAACTTTTGCAGACGAAGTAAAGCCTGGTGAATTTTATAATGCGGCTACAACTCATGAGTGGCAGTATAGCTCTCAGGATGTAGGTTTACGCGATAACTATACCGCTTTTAACTTGTACTACAGAATTATAGACAGAGTTAACCGTGTATTGGTTGCTTTGCCAAATGCTGTAGCTGCAAATGCTACTGAAGCTGCATTAAAAGAAAGATTAAGAGGTGAAGCATTGTTTTTACGTGCTTTCTGTCATTTTGAGTTATACAAATACTACAGTAATACTTCAGTTGGTTCTGAGTTAGCTGTGGCTTATATGGAAACACCTTCTCTTGTTTCAACTGCAAGAATCACACTTACTCCATTTGTTGCAAAATTAAAAGCAGATATGGCTGCGGCTAAACCGTTATTGCCAACTGCTTTAACTGATATCTATCGTGCAACAAGACCTGCTGTTTCTGCTTTACAGGCAAGAGTAGCTTTGTACTTGAAAGAGTATACAGATGCTATTACTTTTAGTTCTGAATACATTACTGCAGTTCCTTTGTCTCCTATGAATCAGTTTGCTGGAATTTGGACTGATGCTAATAGAAATGAAGTTGCTTTCAAATTAAGCCGTACTCCATCACTAGGTGGTAGAATTGGTTCTTTATTCCAAGGTACTTCTGCTAACTCAAGTGCAATTGCTCAATCTGCTTGGGTTCCTTCAACTAAATTGATGAGTGCTTATGACCAAGCGAATGATGTACGTTTTGGGGTTTACTTCAGAACAGAACCATTGTTAGCTGCTGCTGGTCGTCCTGCTCAATTGGTGGCTAAATATCGTGGAACTACTTATGGAACTCCAGGTGAGCACGTTGCCGATGCGAAGGTTTTCAGAACTGGTGAAATGTACTTAATTCGTGCTGAAGCTTATGCTGAAGGCGGAAACTTAGTAGGTGCAGCAGCTGATTTGAATGCTTTGCGTGCAGCTAGAATTACTGGTTATACCAATGTTACTTTAGCTACTAAAGATGCTGCAATCACTGCCATCTTAGAAGAGCGATTTAAAGAGTTGCCTTATGAAGGACACCGTTTTTGGGATTTAAAAAGAAGAAACTTACCTGTTTCTCGTTTGTTAGCTGATGCTCCTAATGCAAATGCACAAACATTACCAGCAGGAAGCTTCCGCTTCTTATTACCAATACCTAACCCTGAAATTAATGCTAACCCATTGATTCAACAGAATCCAGGTTATACCAACTAATCTATTAAGATTGTAAATAAAATAGGCCCCGATATTTATCGGGGCCTATTTGTTTATGAGTGCTAGCCAATTAATGCAAATCAAGTGGCAATTTGAACTTTAGAAATGATAGCGCTAATTAATTTTAATCTTTTTGAGCCACTTGATTATTAAATCTTATTTTAATAGTTCCTCCAGCGTTTTAAATAATTGGTTACCTCTCAAATCAGAAGCGATAATTTTTCCCTCTGGACTAATTAAAACATTAAAAGGAATGGCATTGAATTGATAAATATTCGGCATTTCGCTTTCCCATTGTTTTAGATCACTTACGTGCTTCCAATTTAATTTATCCATTTTAATGGCATCTAACCAAGCTTGTTGATCGTTGTCTAATGAAACACCAAGAATAGTAAAGTTTTTGTTTTTAAATTGATTGTAGGCAGCAACAACATTGGGATTTTCTTTTCTACAAGGGCCACACCAGCTAGCCCAAAAATCTACCAATACATATTTTCCTTTTAAGCTGCTTAATGTAAATGGTTTTCCATCTAAATCGGGCAAGCTAATTTCAGGTGCATCTTTGCCAAGTAAAGCATATGCAGGAGGTGCTGCTGGTTGTTGTTTAGCAGAAGCATTGATTAACTCCTTGATTTTATTTAAACCAGTATGTTCTTTGTATTTTTCTGCTGATTCATTTACCAAGGCTTTTAGTTCGTCTGGCGTCATGGTTCTTGAAGCCATACCCAGCGCATAATACCTTGCTGCAGGGCTTTCACTTTCTTTGATAAAGTTGCGAACCATGGTATTCATTTCTTTTACTTTAGCATCTCTGCTAGCTTGAATCACTTGTAACAAGCTATCCGATTTAGGCTGTGCTTGTAAAGAATCTATTTCCATGAATACCGCATACAATGCAGAATCTTTTTTTCTGTAATCTTCAAACAGCGTATGCATGGCCATTGAAGCAGGTGAGTTTTTAACTTCATATACTCTGTAGCGAGTAACGTCTAAATCAACTTCAATTTCATCGTTATCATTTACGATTAATACATCAGGTCCATTTTCTAAAACCAATCTATACAATCCCTCTTCTTTTGCAATACCCTTTAAGCTAAATTTCCCATCAGCATTCAAGCTAATTGAATCTAAAATAATGGGTTGCTCTCCTCCATAAGGCAATTCTTGTAAGTACACTTTAGGCGCGATAGCATTTTTAATTGTTCCTTTAACGGTAAAGGCCCCGTACTTTTTTTTCTGGTCACAAGCACTAAATAATAGTGTTGTGCCTAGTAGCAAAAAACTAATTTTTTTCATAGGTATCTTTTAAGCGTTTAATTTTTGTTCTAGTAATTGGGTAACAATCTTTGGGTCTGCTTTGCCCTTGCTTTTCTTTTTTACTTCTCCTACAAACAATCCAATCAATCCTTTCTTACCTTTTTGGTATTCCTTTACTTTGTCGGGCATTGACTCAATTGTAGCATTTACCCATTGTTCCAATTCGTTGCTGTCGCTCACTTGTAATAGGTTCAATGATTCAGCCAATTCAAGTGGGGCTGTTGAATTATGCAACAATGCAGGTAGTAATTTAGCAGCAGCGGAAGAAAAATTAATCTTTCCACTCTCAATTAATTCAATAAGATTCGCTAATTGAATTGGAGTTAATCCAAGCCCTTGGATATTTTTTTGCGAATCATTCATCAATTGTTTGATAGGTCCTAATATCCAATTGGCTACCATTTTATAATGAGAAGTCAATTGTATAGTTTGCTCAAAAAAATTGGCAATGGATTTCTCTTCGCACAATTGACTGGCATCGTATGCACTTAACTGATAAGTTGATTGATAAAATTGTATTAAGTGATGGGGTAGGGCAGGTAATTGATTTTTTATTGATTCAATATATCCTTTTGTTAATTGTATAGCCGGTAAATCTGGATCAGGAAAATAACGATAGTCATTTGCTTCCTCTTTGTCTCTAATGGCAAATGTAGTATCGTTGTCTGCGTTAAAGCTTCTGGTTTGTTGTTGTATACGGTTCCCTTTTTCTAATTCATTGATGATTCTGTTGATTTCAAATTCAATTGCTTTTTTCACGTTTCGAATAGAGTTCAAATTTTTGACTTCTACTTTTGTGCCCAATTGTGTTTCACCTCTTAATCTAACAGAAATATTTGCATCACATCTTAAGCTTCCTTCCTCCATATTTCCATCGCATATATTGATCCAACGAACCAGTTTCCTAATTTCGGTTACATAATTCCAAGCTTCCTCTGCAGAAAATAAATCAGGCTCAGTAACAATTTCAATTAGAGGTGTACCCGCTCTATTTAAATCTATGCAAGTATTGTCAGGGTCTTGGTCGTGAATGCTTTTTCCTGCGTCTTCTTCCAAATGAATTCGATTTAGTTGAACTGCCCTTTCGCCTTCATTCGTTTTAATCGTTACAAAGCCTCCAATACAAATAGGATGGGTATGTTGTGATATTTGATATCCTTTCGGAAGATCTGGGTAGAAATAGTTTTTCCTTGCAAAAAAAGATTGCTCAGCAATGGTACAATTACAAGCCAATCCCATTTTGACAGCATATTCAATGGCGCGTTGATTTAGCTTAGGCAAACTCCCAGGATGTGCTAATGCAATAGGACTTACCTGTGTGTTAGGAGCATTGCCAAATGCAATACTATCACCACTAAACAGTTTACTATTGGTTGATAGTTGTGCATGTACTTCAAGGCCAATAATGGCCTGGTATTTTTGAGATAAGTCCATTATACAAGCCTGCTTATTTGTAGAATTAGTTCAGACAAATTCGATGCATCCTGTCCACCTGCAGTGGCCAAAGTTTTTTGTCCGCCTCCTCCGCCTTTTATTAATGGAGTTGCATATTCCTTAATCAATTTTGGAGCTTCCAATCCTTTTTCATTTACCATACTATCACTCAACATAATACATACTGCAGCTTTACCAGCAATATTGGCGCAAAGCACAACAAAGTAGTGATTGCCTAATCCTATTTTTAAATCGAAGCATAGTTTCTTTAATTGATCTGCACTATTCACTTCAGCTATTTCGCCAATAAATTGCCCTTCTTCACCGCCAATCAAAATCGGTTTTGTTTTTTGTAGTAATATATCACGGATGGATTGAAGCTGTTTGGTTTCTAGGCTCTCTAATCTTTTTTCGGTCTCTTGTTTTTCCAGCATTAATTTCTCCACCGCTTTTATAGGATCTTGGGTTTTTAATAAACCAGCAACAGTTTTTAGTTCTGTGTATTGCTTGTTCAAAAAATGAAATGCATTGCTGCCTGTTAATGCTTCAATTCTTCTTACTCCAGCAGCAACTGCGGATTCTGCAGTTATTTTAAGTAGACCTATCATGCCCGTATGCATTACATGCGTACCACCACATAATTCAACTGAGTAGTTAGGATCAGCTACAACTACTCTTACAGTATTCCCGTATTTTTCTCCAAATAATGCCATCGCTCCTAGTTTAAGTGCTTCTTCTTTAGGCATTTCGGTGATGACTACTGGTATATTTTGTCTTATTTTTTCGTTTACAATATGCTCTACTTCTGTAATTTCTTCCTCTGTTAAACGAGCAAAATGCGAGAAGTCGAATCGAAGACTCTCTTCATTTACCAAGGATCCTTTTTGTGCAACATGGGTTCCCAATACTTTTCTTAGTGCTGCATGAAGAAGGTGGGTAGCTGTATGGTTGTAACAGGTGAACAGTCTTCTTTCTGCATCTACTATAGCATTAAATGGTTTTGCTGTATTAGTAGGAAGTTGATTTACAAAATGTACAATCAAGTCGTTCTCTTTTTTGGTATCTGTTACTGATATTTTTTCACTACCAAAATCTAACCAACCTGAATCACCCACCTGACC
>NCHN01000033.1 GCA_002281875.1 Sphingobacteriia bacterium 24-36-13
GACTATGCCAAAACAATCAGCAGATTAGCAGATGCGGAAAAACTATTTGGTAAAATCAATTCGCCAATTTTACACCTGAGAATATTAGCCCAGAATAAATTATTTCAACAGACAGGAGAGCAGGAATTAGGATTTGAACTAAAGAAAAACTGCGCGACCTTTTTGAAAGACTATGCAGAAATAGAAGCTTTAGAAGAAAAATTCAAGGAGGTTTATAGAATAAGTGAGAATTTATCGGAAGTTCCTTCAAACCTAGAGGAGGTTAAATTATTTAAAGAGAAAAAGGATAAAGTCTATCAAGATGGAAGGAAAAAATATATAGATGTTATTGAAAAATACATCGAATCAATAGGAGGTAAAAACAGATTAAACAATGTAAAATCAATAGAAAAAATAGTACAAGCAGATCCAATTGGTTATTTAGAGATGCTTGGACAAAAAATAAAATTAAATGTAGCAAGACATACTTTAAGAATAAAAGATAAAGAACGAGCCTATTACGAGATAAAGGGTCAAGGATTTCCAACTACTACTTATATAGCTACACCTGGAAAGGTGATATGGGAAGCTGGGAGAGGAATAATGTCAACAGATGAAGTACTCATAAAGAAATGGAATGATAAATTAAATATATTCCCAGAATTAATACCGTTATCAGAAAAAGATTCAGTTTATTATGAAGAGATCATAGAACAAGGGAATAAAGTATACTTGTTAACCAAAAAAGATGAATCTTCCATCACAAAAATGGTATTCGATGCAACCACAGGATTAAAAATTTCTGAAACTTCAAAAAGCTATTTTTCCAAAACAATATTTGAAGAGAGTGATTACCAAATCAAATCATATAAAGAATTTGATGGTATTAAATTCCCAGATTTAATTGTAGAAAAATTTATTCATACATCTTCTATGAACCAATCTGATAAGCAAATTTTTGAAGTATCTAATAGAATCAAGTTACTGAATAATCAAGGCCCTGGAGTAAGATCGCTATCAGTTTCACCAAATACAAGTGGAGCATCACAAGACACATTAAAGCTTAAAAAAGAAATACATTCATATAATACCAAAATTATTTCAATTAAAATCAATCCCGAATTCAGAAATAAAGACCTAGAATAAAACTACTATGAAGCTAAAATATATTTTCTCTTTCTTGCTATTATTATTAATGCATCTCTCTCTTAATGCGCAAACAGCATTAGCCAAACTAAAATTTGAAGATGCTGAAATTGCATATAATAACCAGGATTATGTAAAAGCTACTCAAAAACTAGATGAAGCGGAGAAGTTATTTGGCAAATCCAACCCTCCTATCTTACACTTGCGCATTCTTATTTTAGATAAGCAAGTTCAGAAGGAAACAGATTGGCCATCGCTCGACAAATTAATGACTAGCTGCTTAAGTTTCTTAAAAGACTATGAAAATGTAGAAGCCTTAGAAGAAAAATACCGTGACGTTTATAAAATTTATGCAGCAGTTACGGATAAATACGGTAGTAATGAAGAAGAATACAAAGCGTATCTAAAAAAGCAAAAAGACAAGCAGATTGCAATAGAGGAATCAGAAAAAAATAGACCTGCTAAGGTTTATGTTTTTAGACAAACTGGTATTGGAGGGGTTTTGTCCCCATTTGGTGTTTTCCTCAACAAAACACTTGTTTGTAAACTCAATAACGGAAATCATACTGTCCTACAATTGAATAAAGGAGAACATCAAATTCGAATTAGAGGTTTCATGAAAAACAACAAATTTGAAAAAGTTCTCGAGAAAAATGCAGGTGAATTTCCTATATCTGTAGAAGCAGGTAAAATATATTTTTATGCTATAAGATACAATGCTTGGAACGGAAAATTTGGTTTTGAATTACTCACTGAAGAAGCAGGTAAGAAATCACTACGTGAAACTTCACAAGCAAATTGTAACTTATAGCTCAATCAATCTATTTAATCACCCCCAATCCCTTCCCTACTTTAGTAAACGCAGCAATGGCTTTGTCTAAATGTGATTGTTCATGAGCAGCACTTAACTGCACCCTGATTCTAGCCAAACCCTTTGCCACCACTGGATAAAAGAATCCAATCACGTAAACACCTTCATCCAATAATTTAGCTGCAAAATTTTGTGCAATCACCGCATCGTATAACATGATAGGAACAATCGGATGATCTCCTGGTTTTATATCAAAACCCGCTTCGGTCATTTTTGTTCTAAAATAATTGGTATTGTATTCTAGTTGGTCTCTTAATGTAGTTGCTGAAGTAAGCATATCTAATACTGCAATGGAAGCCCCTACAATACTTGGGGCAACGGTATTAGAAAAAAGATAAGGGCGGCTTCTTTGACGCAACATTTCAATAATCTCTTTTCTACCAGAAGTAAATCCACCGCTAGCGCCTCCTAAAGCTTTTCCTAAAGTACCTGTGATAATATCAATTCTTCCCATCACCCCGCGGTATTCATGGGTGCCTCTTCCTGTTTTTCCTAAAAATCCAGATGAGTGACATTCGTCAATCATTACAATGGCATCGTATTGATCAGCTAAATCACAAATTTTATGTAATTGAGCAATGGTACCATCCATGCTAAAAGAGCCATCTGTTACAATTATTCTGCTTCTGCAATTGGCCGACTCTTTCAGCTTTGCTTCAAGGTCTGCCATATTATTATGCTCATAACGGAAACGTTGAGCCTTACATAAACGAACCCCATCTATAATTGATGCATGGTTTAAAGCATCACTAATGATCGCGTCTTCTTCTCCAAACAAAGGTTCAAATACACCCCCATTGGCATCAAATGCTGCTGCGTATAAAATGGTATCTTCTGTTCCCAGAAAATCGGCCAACTTTTGTTCTAATTCTTTATGTATGTCTTGGGTACCACAAATGAATCGAACACTACTCATACCATACCCATGGGTATCAATGGCTTTATGTGCTGCTTTAATTACATCAGGATGAGAAGAAAGTCCTAAATAGTTATTGGCACAGAAGTTCAATACTTTTTTACCATTCACTATAATTTCAGGGCCTTGCTCACTGGTAATAACCCTTTCTTTTTTGAATAATCCAGCAGTTTCAATTTCAGCCAATTCACTGGCAATTCTGGCAACAAATTTTTCGTTCATATTCCATTCATTAGAATGGCAAATGTACTAAAGTTCGGCTGAATGGCTTATTCAACTCCTAATAACTCTACTTCAAAAATAAGTAGGGAACCGGGTGCAATTTTATCACCTTTTTGTTGATCGCCATAAGCCAAATCAGCAGGCACATAAAACTTCCATTTACTTCCCACTGTCATTAACTGTAGCCCTTCTTGCCAACCTAAAATCACATTCCCTAAAGGGAAGGTAACTGGCTCTCCTCTTTCAACAGAGCTGTCGAATATTTCACCACTAATCACCGTACCATGATAATGGCATTTAACTTTATTCGTCAATTTTGGTTTAACTGTATCAGTACCATTTTTGATAATTTCATACTGTAATCCACTAGGCAAAGTCACAACCCCTGGTTTCTTCGCCATTTTAGCTTGAAATGCCTTACCCGCTTCTCTAGCAACGGTTGATTTTTCGGCACTTAATTTTTGCTGATAATTTCCAATACACAAGTCTAATAACTCATCGGCAATAACCGATTTTTTACCTGCGAACCCATCAGAAATTCCTTTTTGAAACATCGCTGCCACCAAGGGATCTAATCCTTGAGATTTTAAGTTTTGAGCTATTCTTATACCCAATGCATAACTGGCACTGTCTGCAGACGACTTAAAAATTGCAGCTGTTGCAGCCACTTTAGGAGCAGGTTTTGTGGCTGTTTTAACATTGGTAGGTTTCTTAATAGGCGTTTTTGCAGATTGCTGCGCCTTTGCCTGAGTAAATGATACCAATGCACCTAAAACGAATAAACTAAGTATTTTTTTCATTTGATTTTATATAAAGTAGTTGCAAATTAAGTCAAAAGTAATTGAAAGGCTGTTGTTGCTTTGCTAAATTGAAAACGGTTCATTAATTGATCCATCATTGATTTAATTTCAGCATTACATAAATTACCCATACTTCCTTCGTGTTTATGATTTACAGAAGTTGAATAATTAAATTGTCCATTTTCAATAGCATTTCCTATCTGTTGATAAGCATCTCTAAATGGGACTCCCTTTAAAACCAATTTATTTACCTCTTCCACACTAAACATGTACTGGAATTTGGGGTCATCGGCTATATTGGGTGATACCTGAATATGACTAAACATCAATTGCATCATTTCAATACAATTATTCAATTCAATAAAAGCAGGAAATAAATGTTCTTTCAATAATTGCAAATCACGTTGGTATCCAGAAGGTAAATTGGTAGTCATTAAACTAATTTCATTCGGCAAAGCTTTTATTCTATTGCAATAAGACCTTGTTAATTCAAAAACATCCGGATTTTTTTTATGCGGCATAATACTTGAACCCGTTGTTAATTCTGGAGGGAAACTAATGAACGCAAAATTTTGATTCAAATACAAACATGCATCCATACTCATTCGGGCCAAAGTGTCTGCAATATTCGCTAATGCAGTAGCCACGATTCTTTCCGTTTTACCTCTTCCCATTTGGGCATACACTACATTGTAATTTAACTGTTCAAAGCCCAACAAATCAGTAGTCATTGTTCTATTAATGGGGAAGGAAGAACCATAGCCAGCTGCAGAACCTAAAGGGTTTTTATTGACTACTGTGTAAGCCGCTTCAAGCATTGTTAAGTCGTCCACTAAACTTTCCGCGTACGCGCCAAACCAAAGCCCAAAAGATGAAGGCATGGCTAATTGCAAATGGGTATATCCAGGCAACAAATGGTTTTTATAGGCTTCGCTTTTTTGTTGCAACAATTCAAACAAAGCATAGGTTGATTCAGCTATTGTTTTAATTTCAGCTCTTAAATATAATTTGATATCTACTAAAACCTGGTCATTCCTACTTCTTGCACTATGGATTTTTTTACCCATATCGCCTAGTTTTTGAGTAAGCACTAATTCAACATAAGAATGAATATCTTCTACTCCTTCAGGAATAACAAAATCAGGCTGAATCACCAATTGATAAATGGATTGTAACTCTTTAACAAGGTCAAGCATTTCTTGATTGGTTAATAAACCAATACTAGCCAACATCTTAACATGTGCAATAGAGCCTAATACATCGTAAGGAGCTAATAGTGTATCAAAGTCTTTGTCTTTCCCAACAGTAAATTTTTCTACTTCTTGAGTAGTGTTGGTATTGCTCTTACTCCAAAGTTTCATAAAACCCCTTTTAATAAGTTAATATAAAATTCAATTCCTTTTTCAATTTCCAATAAATAAATAAACTCGTCTGCAGTATGACTTCTAGCACTATCACCTGGCCCTACTTTAAGTGCAGGGAATGGCATTAAAGCCTTGTCACTCGTTGTTGGGCTTCCATAATATATACTCCCTAATGATTCACCCACTTGTACAATTGGATGACTGGGGTCGATTAAAGTAGATTTGATTCGAGTACTTCTTGGTGAAATGTCTGCATTTAAATTGGCTTTTAAAGTTTCCAAAATTTCTTCGAATCGGTAGAGTTCATTCACTCGAATATCAATGATGTATTCTGCAGAAGCAGGCACCATATTGTGTTGCTTATTTTCGGTATTAAAAGAAGTAACTGTCATTTTAACTGGCCCTAATAAATTACTCACTTTATCAAAATGATATTGCCGAATCCATTCAATATCTTTTACCGCTTTGTACAACGCGTTCTCCCCTTCGTTTCTAGCCGCATGGCCTGCAATTCCAGTTACTATTGCATCTACTACCATTAGACCTCTTTCAGCAATAGCCAAGTCTAATAAAGTGGGTTCTCCTACAATTGCAAAATCAATAGTTGGTAATTGGGGGATCAAAGCCTCCACCCCATTTTTGCCTGATATTTCTTCTTCAGCAGTTGCGGCTATAATCAAATTATAGCTCAAATCAGGTTTGTTATAATAATAAACAAAGCAAGCCAATAAGGAAACCAAGCAACCACCCGCATCATTACTTCCTAAACCGTATAATTTTTCATTGGTAACAATGGGATCAAACGGATTCAACTGATAACCAGAATTCGGCTTAACCGTATCATGGTGCGAATTCAATAAAATAGTAGGCTTATAAATATCAAAATAAAGATTAGTAGCCCAAATATTATTTTCTACTCTATTATATGGGATTTGTTTTTTATCGAAAAAATGGGCAATACAATCAGCTGTTTGATCTTCTTCTTTACTAAAAGAGGGAATAGTAATCAGTTGTTTTAATAAGTCAACTGCTTCTTTATACAATAGTTTTATTTCATCCATGTTGAATGGTTGTACCTGCTTTACCAATTATTAATTCATCTAAATCTGCTGCGTTTCCAATAATTACTTTAGAAACACCCTGTTCAATAGCAACAAATGCATTGTCTAATTTAGGAATCATTCCAGCAAATATTTGTTGATTCGCTTTAAGCGTTTGATAATAATTAGGATGAATTACCCGAATAACTGAATCTTGATCATTAATATCTAACAAAACGCCTTTTTTCTCAAAAGAGTAAACCAGTATCGTCTCATAAAAAGAACTCATTGCTGTTGCTATGGATTGTGCAATGGTATCTGCGTTGGTATTCAATAATTGACCATTCCCATCATGTGTTATAGGAGATACTACTGGAACTAAAGCCTGCTGAATAAGTCCATGAAAAAAAACAGTATTTACTTGATTAATATCACCCACAAATCCATAGTCAGTTGCTTCTGCTGTTTTGCTTATGCGCTTATGTGCAAGAATTGAATTGGCATCTGCCCCAGTTAAACCAATGGCATTAGCGTTATATTGTTGTAATTGAGCTACTATATTCTTATTGATATATCCAGCATAAACCATGGTAACTACTTTCAAGGTTTCTGCATCGGTAATTCGTCTTCCGTCTACCATTTGTTGCTCAATGCCCATTGTGGCGGCCAATCTTGTTGCCAACTTGCCACCTCCATGTACCAATATTTTAGCCTGCTTTATTGCAGCAAAATTTTTCAGGAATTTTTGTAATGAATAATCATCGTCCACAATATTTCCCCCAATTTTTACAATAACCAGCTGTTTCATGTTATTGATTTAAGGTATTTAAAATTTTGGCAAGTACTGCTTGAGCAGCCCAAACACGATTACCAGCTTGCTGTGTAACCAAACTATTTGGCCCATCTAAAATTTCATCACTCAATTCAATATTTCTTCTAACAGGCAAACAATGCATTACTTTAGCCTGGTTAGTGAGTGCTAATTTATCATTAGTCAACATCCAGTTCTGGTCTGTATTTAATTGCTGACCATAATGTTCATAACTACTCCAATTTTTTACATAAACAAAATCAGCTTCTTTTAATGCTTCGTTTTGATCATGAACAATGGTTGCACCATTGGTAAATTGTTGAGACAATTCATACCCTTCAGGATGGGTAATTACAAAATTGGCGCCACCCCATGCATTCACCCACTGTGAAAAGCTATTGGCAACACATTGTGGCAATGGCTTGATATGAGGTGCCCAGGTTAATACCACTTTAGGTGTTCGCTTAGACGCAAAAGAATTTTGTATTGACTCTTGAATCGTAATAATATCAGTTAAAGATTGTAAGGGATGTAATGTTGCACTCTCTAAACTAACTACGGGTACCCCAGCAAAACGAATAAATTGTTTAATAAACATTTCACTATAATCTTCCTCCTTGTTTTTAAGAGTTGGAAATGTTCTAATGGCCAATATGTCAAAATACTGGCCTAATACTGGAGCGGCGTCTTTTATATGTTCTACTGTTGTGCCATTCATAACAGCTCCTTCTTGAAATTCTAAAGCCCAACCTTCTTTGTCTACATTAAACACTATCGCTTCCATACCTAAATTAGCTGCAGCAACCTGTGTACTCAATCTGGTTCTTAAACTGGGGTTTAAAAAAAGCAGCCCTATTCTTTTGCCTTTGCCTAACTCGGCATCTAGCAAAGGATTCAATTTATATTGCAAGCCTTTATTAACAAGTTGCTGAATATTGGTAACATCAGTAGCAGAGATAAAGTGGTTCATATTTATTCAGCATTGGTTTTTATTTCGAGAATGGCTTCTTTTAATGCTTCTAAAAATTCATCTGCTTGTTTTCTAGAAAGCGCTAATGAAGGCAATAACCTAATTACATTGGGTTTTGCTTCACCAGTGAAAATATTGTATTGCTCGAGCAACAATTTCTTTAATCCCTTCAAATTTTCAGGCACATCAAATCCAATCATCAAGCCCCTACCGCGAACGTTTTCAATCCCTTCAATGGCTTTTAATTGATTCATTAAATACATGCCTCTTTGTTTGGCCATATTGATCAAATTCTCCTCCTCCATTACTTCTAATACAGCTAAAGCAGCAGCACATGCTAAATGATTTCCACCAAAAGTAGTGCCTAGCATACCATGTTTAGATTGAATATGTGGAGCAATTAAAATACCTCCTATAGGAAATCCATTACCCATACCCTTAGCCATTGAATAGATGTCGGCATTAACTTCAGCAATATCATGCGCAAAAAATTGGCCCGTCCTTCCATATCCACATTGTACACTATCCGCTATGTACACTGATCCATATTGATCACATAAACTTCTGACTAATTTCAAAAAAGAAATAGATGCAGGCACAATTCCACCTACACCCTGTATACCTTCAATAATTACTGCGGCAATTTCTGAACCATATGCTTTAAAACATGCATCTAGAGCAGCTTCATCATTAAAAGGTAGAAAAATAATATTATCCGTTTCATTTACCGGAGCAACTATAGCTTTGTTATCAGTAGCGGCTACAGCTAATGAAGTTCTACCATGAAAAGATTTTGTAAACGCAATTACTTTTTTTCTTCCAGTATGAAAAGAAGCAAGCTTAAGTGCATTCTCATTGGCTTCCGCTCCACTATTACATAAAAATAATTGGTAGTCGGTTTTTCCACTAATCAATCCCAATTTGTTGGCTAATGCTTGTTGTAATGGAATAATAATGGAGTTAGAATAAAAGGCAATTTTTTCTAATTGTGCTTCAATACTTTTTACCCAATGCGGATGTGTATGACCAATACTAATGACTGCGTGCCCACCATACATATCAAGGTACTGAACACCATTGTCATCCCACACATAAGAACCTTGAGCCCTATTAATGGTAATATTGTTTAACGGATATACATCAAATAATTTCATAACTAAAAATAACTGGCTTTCAATTTTAATCCGGCCTTTTCATTTAATCCAAATAATAAATTCATATTCTGAATAGCTTGACCACTTGCTCCTTTCAACAAATTGTCTATGGCACTATGAACAACCAACTTATTGCCTTGCTTTTCTAAATGTATTAGACACTTATTCGTATTCACTACCTGCTTTAGATTAATCATTTTATCGGATACAACGGTAAAAGCTGCACCAGCATAAAATGATTGGTATAACTGTTTTACTTCGTTGAATGGCAAGCCAATTTCAACTATAGAACTTATATAAATACCTCTTGTAAAATCTCCTCTCCATGGAACAAAATGTAATCCGTTTCCTTCTCCGCTAGCACTTAATGGATCACCTGCTTGCAATTGATTCAATGATTGGGTAATCTCTTTTACATGTTGGTGTGCCAATGTTTTATATGCTTCAATATTATTGGCTCTCCAACTAAAATGCGAAGTATTGCTTAAGCCTTGTCCGGCACCGGTAGAACCAGTTATACCCGTGGTATAAATATCTGCTAATACACCCGCTTTGGCCAATGGCAATAAACCCAATTGTATAGCTGTTGCAAAACAACCAGGATTGGCAATATTTTGCGCATTTACAATAGCAGCTTTATTTAATTCAGGCAAGCCATATACAAATGTTCGATCATTAAAAATGGCACTATCATTTAATCTAAAATCTTGTGAAAGATCAATTAATTTCACAGATGACGCAATGGTATTTTCTTTTAAGAATTCAGCAGCATCACCGTGACCCATACACAAAAACAACACATCAATATCATTGCTTAGCTCAGCAGTAAAAAGCAGTTCAGTTTCACCTAATAAATCTGCATGAACTTTATACAATGCATTACCTGCATTGCTTGTGCTATGCACAAATCGAATATTCGCATCTGGGTGATTTAGCAAAAGCCTTATCAACTCTCCTCCAGTATAACCAGCACCACCCACTATTCCAACTTTAATCATTGGAGGCATTTTTAATATTGTGAAAAATAGCAGTTTGGTTACCAAATATTTTAGAGAATCCTCTTACATCATTACCAGTCCAACCATTATTCATCTCCCCATATTTCCCAAACTTGCTGCTCATTAAATCGAACTCAGATTCAATACCAATGATTTGGAATCGGTAAGGCAGTAATTGAACATAAACAGAACCTGTTACATGCTCTTGTGTATCTTCTAAAAATGCTTCTATATTTCTCATAACTGGATCCATCATTTGACCTTCATGTAACCAGTTACCATAAAACTGCGCCAACTGATCCTTCCAATTGAGTTGCCATTTGGTTAATACATGTTTTTCTAATGCATGATGTGCTTTAATAATCACCATTGGAGCAGCTGCCTCAAATCCAACCCTTCCTTTAATTCCAATAATGGTGTCTCCAACATGAATATCTCTTCCTATTCCATAAGGTGCAGCCAAAGACTGTATATATTGAATGGCATGAGATGGATGGGTGAAGTGTTGGTTATTAACCCATGTAATTGCACCCTTTTCAAAATGAATCTTTATTTCTTCTTCATCTGTTTTGGTGACTTGAGTTGGCCATGCAGATTCAGGTAATAAACCTTTTGAATGCAAGGTTTCTTTTCCTCCAACACTGGTACCCCAAAGTCCTTTATTAATAGAATAAGCTGCTTTTTCAAAATTCATTTGAACCCCTTTTGCTTTCAGGTATTCAATCTCTGCTTCCCTGCTTAATTGTAAATCGCGAATCGGTGTAATAATTTCAATACCAGGTATCATGATATTAAAAATCATATCAAATCTTACCTGATCATTACCTGCGCCTGTACTACCATGAGCTACAGCCACTGCATTCATTTTTTTTGCATGTTCTGCAATATGCATAGCTTGACTTAATCGCTCTGCGCTTACACTAAGTGGATAAGTGTTGTTCTTTAGCACATTCCCATAAATCAAGTATTTTACAATACTATCATAATAACTTTTTACAGCATTAATGGTGGTATGAGTTTTAACCCCTAGTGCATAAGCATGTTTCTCAATTTGCACCAATTCATCTTCATTAAAGCCGCCGGTGTTTACTATAACACTATGCACTTCAAATCCTTTTTCCTGAGACAAATAAATGGCGCAATAAGTGGTGTCTAATCCTCCACTAAAACCCAGAACCAGTTTTTTCGATTGCATGATTGCAGCATTTAAAATTGAACAAAATAATTTTTAGATGTCTTTTTCCTGAACCACTTCAATAATTTACTCTGCTTCACTTTCATGAAACGTTCGTATAACTTTGAGTTTTGTTTAAAATCGGCAATAGTTTCAGCGGGTTCATAATGATCTGCAGGATCGTATAACATTGCAGTACACATACAATTTTTTCGATCCTTGCTCATTAAAATATCATAGTTAACACAGCTCTTACAGCCAGCCCAAAATTCTTCATCGTCTGTTAGTTCACTATAAGTAACAGGCTCGTACCCCAATTCACTATTAATTTTCATGACGGCCAAACCAGTGGTTAATCCAAAAATTTTGGCAGAAGGATATTTTTGTCTAGATAAATTGAAAATAGTCTGTTTAATTTGTTTGGCTACCCCACTTTTTCTATATAAAGGAGAAACAATTAATCCGCTATTGGCTACAAACTGTTCATGCCCCCAAACTTCTATATAACAAAAACCTACCCAATTACCATTGGGCTCTAAAGCAATCACTGCTTTTCCTTCGCGCATTTTATTGGCAACATACTCAGGGCTTCTTTTGGCAATACCCGTACCTCGTGCTTTTGCAGAAGCTTCCATTTCATCTGTAATGGTAGTTGCATAATGAACATCATTAGCAGTTGCTACACGAACAATAATTGACTGTTCCAACGTATTTGTATAATTATAAAGAGTAAAAAGATAGCGTAAAGCCCTAACCAATTTTTCGGAGAAATTTTCACTGATAGGGGCAAGTGCCAGTTGCTCGTCCTATCAGAAACCACGTCGCGGCCTCGGTAATACGATGAATGGTATCAACAACTGTTCCGTTAAATACGAACAGTTGTTAGCGTGTAAATTGAATGTAATGCTTGCTACCATTGTTTCAAATGAAATGCAAATTTACAATTCTTTGAAATACAAAGGGCAATTAAACTAAAATTCCAGATTACTTAACATTTACTGTCTAAAATTCCGCATCATTTGCATTCCTTGGCCTGGAGCTCCCCTAAACATTTGCATGGGTCCTCTTTGTTGGTTGGCAGGAGGAGCACCAAAACTTCTCAGGTTATAGGTAAAGCTGATCATGAAGTATCTTTTCAATACAACCGTTGAAACGTCTTGTATAGTATTACCAGTAACATTTCTAGTTAAACTCTGGTTTTGGTTAAGCAAGTCAAATACATAGAATTTGAGTTCCCCATCTTTTTTCTTGAATAATTGCTTGGCAATGCTTGCACTCCACAATGGTATATTGGTATTAAAGCCTTCTGCCCTTCCGGTATTTTTAATATACCTGAAATCAGTTGAAAACACCCAGCCAGATTTTGTATAAATGGTTGGTTCTGCAACAAAAGTTTGGGTGAAAAAATCACCGTTTTGCTGAGGCTGTAAAGTATATCGCGCAAAACTAAAACTAGAATTAGACGAGAAGTTCATGTCGAAGCCCTCTTTGATATTGGTTGTCCAGGATGCATTAAATCCAGCAGTGGTGTTTCGAGTATAATTGCTCAAGTTATTCACTAGGGTTTGACTTTGACTATTGCTTAGATTAACACCTAAATTGATATTGCTCTTTGGTTTCTTTAAAGGGAATCCATAATTTAAAAATCCATTGATATTATAAGTTCCACTTAAATTAACAGGTCTGGTAAACTGTGCACCATTGGGCAAGTAAGTAGTTGAATTTTGAATATCGTTTGCGGTAAAGTTTGCATTGATAGTTGCAAAAAATAATTTTTGAGAAACAACATCAAATGAATTGAATAATATGCGGAAAGTGTGAATGAATTGTTGCTTCAAATTTGGATTACCCGTTGTAATGTTCAAAGGATTTGAATTGTCAACTACAGGCTGCAACTGTTGCGCAGTAGGTTGACCCGTTCTTCCATTATAAAAGATTCTTAAATTCTTCGTTCTAGAGAAGTCGTAACGAAAATTCATGGTAGGAAAGAAATTGACAAAGTTCTGTGTAATAGAACTGTCTTTACTTAAGTTTTTACTAATTAAGTCTCCGGTTTGAATTCCTGAACCTATACTGAAATTATATTTTGCATTCTGCAAACGATAATTCAATGTTACTCTATTTGAATTAAATGTATTTTCAAAAACGTTGGTCAAATTAGGAACTACAATATCATATTGACCATTTGCTTTATTATAGGCAAATGTTTGCGTTCCTGAATTATTTACGTTTGAATTGTAGTTGTAGTTAAATTCGAGAATTTGGTTTTTACCAATAGGTTCTGTATAGGAAAAAGTAGCATTCATGGTTTTGCTATCTCTATTGGTTATACCTACTTGGTTGATGGTATCTGCATAGGGAGTAGTAGTATTAAAAAAGTTATTGATAGAATAGTTAGAAGTTGTTCCATCATTAACAGTTTGGCCCGGATTAAATGCAATTGAATAAGTTCTTCCTTTCTTTTTAAAACGATGTCTAAATGTTGCTTCCAAACTAGCATTGTATCCACTATTGTTTCTATCAGTAGATGCAATAGAATTATTTAAATTTTTACTGGTACCCCTTGTAGAAAAAGTAGTTACATCTGTAGCGGATGATGTTTCTTGAAAACTAATATTTGGTCTTATAATTAAAGAGTTAGAAGAATCAAACTGGTGCTCAATATTGAAATTAATCCGATGGTTCTGATTTTTTGTAACAGAATTATTTAGTTGAGAATTAAAGATGGAAGAATCAGGATTTCCTGGAATTAAATTTTGGGTATAGCTATTTTGTTCACGAACTGTTTGCATATCGTTAAAGAAATAACTACCAGATACTTCTGTTTTTTTACCCCAAATATCCTTATAGTTTAAACCAGCAGCTAAAGTTCTAATAATACCTCCACTATTATTAGTGGCACCCCCTGCACCACCTCTACCGCCCCCAGCAATTACGATGGTTCTTCCGCCTCCACCACCTCCGCCAGCGCCAAATAAATCTTGTGCACCAAAATTTTGTTTGTTTACATTATTGGCCTGGCCAGTAAATGTAAGTTGACGATCACCATTAAAATAACTAAGGTTTACACTATTATCATAACGTCCCTCTTCTGAATCTGATCCTCCTCCCAATACTGCTCTACCAAAATATCCCTTACGCTTATCTTTTTTTGTGGTGATATTGATGGTCTTTATTCTATTTCCATCATCAAAACCAGTAAAAGCACTTTGGTCATTTAAGGCATCAAAAACTTGAATTTTATCAATCATATCAGGAGGCAAGTTCTTGGTGGCCAATTTTGGGTCATCGCCAAAAAATCTTTTACCATCCACCAACACTCTTTGTACATTTTCACCTTGTGCTTTAACGGTTCCATCTGCTTCAACCTGAACACCAGGCAATTTTTTTAATAAATCTTCTAAAACAGCATTAGGCTTAGTTTTAAAACTTGAAGCATTAAATTGAACAGTATCTTTTTTTATAGAAATGGGAGATTGTGTAACAGTAACCTCCCCCAAATCATTCGCAGCCAATCGTAAATAAATGGTTCCCAAATCTACCGATGCATTGGATTTGGAAAAGTTTATCTTTTTAGAGTAAGCTTCATATCCTTGAAATTTGATCATGACAATCATTTCGCCAAAGGAAATTTTTTCTACTACAAAACTCCCGTCTGCTTTGGCTAATCCAAATACGTCCAAAGTGGAATCTTTGGCCTCTAAAACGGTAATAGAAGCATCTTTAAGTGCCTGCTTTCCCACACTGTCAACCAACTTGCCCTTTAAGGTAGCTGTACTTTGTGCCATTAAAGCAACACTAGAGAAAATACTCAAGACCAGTAATAGTAAACGCATAAATAAATTTTTGAAAGCCCAAAGCTAAAATGGAATCAAGGAAAACACTTGATTAATAATTTTAATGGCAAGCTATCATGATAATGGGAAACAATAAGTATCAAATCGGTGAAAGCCTTAACTGAATAGGTACTCCACGTCTTCTTTAGTTAAAGTCTTTATAAAGCCTTCATCATCTGTAATTACTTCTCTAGCAAGATTTCTTTTCCGTTCTTGCAGTTTAAGAATCTTATCTTCTACCGTATCGGTACAAATCATACGATAAGCGAATATATTTTTGGTTTGACCAATTCTATGCGTGCGATCAATAGCCTGTTGTTCAACTGCAGGATTCCACCATGGATCTACAATGTACACATAATCTGCAGCAGTAAGGTTAAGACCAACTCCTCCTGCTTTGAGTGAAATCAAAAATACCCTACAATTATCGTCGTTTTGAAAACGTTGAATGGCACGTTCTCTTTCTGCTACTGTACTACTACCATCAAAATATTCATAATCAACTCCTAATTCTTTCATTTTCTCTTTAATCAATGCAAGCATTCCCAAAAACTGAGAAAAAACCAAGGCCTTATGATTACTGATATTCTCGGTGATTTCTCTGCCCAATTCTTCTAACTTAACAGAAACATTTGGATAACGCTCTTCCTCTTTTACAATAGCAGGGCTATCACAAATTTGGCGAAGTTTCATTAATCCTTGCAAAATGGTTAACTGAGATTTTTGTATTCCTTGATTTTCTACAACCCCTAAAATCTTATCACGGTAATCATTTCTGTAGGCTTCATAAATTTTTCTTTGCTCTTGACCCATTTCGCAAAAGAGAACCATTTCCTGTTTTTCTGGAAGATCTTTAGCAACTTGCTCTTTGGTTCTTCTAAGAATGAACGGGTATAACAGTTTTCGTAAATGATCTTTTTGTTCCTTTTCTCCAAATTTGTCAATAGGTATGGAAAATTCTTGTTTAAAGAATTCCATACTACCAAGCATCCCAGGATTTAAGAAATTCATTTGGGCATATATATCAAAAGTATTGTTCTGCAATGGAGTTCCACTTAAACACAATCTACTCTTTGCTTTAAGCAAGGAGGCAGCTTTGGTTACCTTGCTTCCTGGGTTTTTAATTGCCTGACTTTCATCTAAAATAACATAGTCAAAGGAAACTTCTAAAAATTGCTTGATATCACTTCGTAAAGTGCCATAGGTAGTTATAATTACATCAAAAGCTTTATTGCTAATGCCATCCTTTAACCTCGCACCACCATGATGTATATAAAAACTAATATCAGGAGTGAATTTTTTTATCTCATTCTGCCAGTTAAACATCAAAGTAGTAGGACATACCACTAAAGCTTTCAAGCTTCCATTTTCTGTTTTAAGATGATGCAAAAAGCATAGCGCTTGAATGGTTTTACCCAAGCCCATATCATCGGCTAAGATTCCACCCCACTGAACTTCTCGCAAATAATTCAGCCATTGAAATCCACTTTCTTGATACGGTCTAAGTACAGATTGTAAATGCGCAGGTGCAGGAACCGGCTTAATTTCATGATTGTCTTTTAGTCGCTCATATTTCTCTTCTAACTGAAAAAACAATTCTTCTTCATCTCTTTGCAAATACAATTCCTCAATTACACTAAAATGGTATTTGCTGAGTTTCATATTACCCGCTTTACCTTCACCCACCCTAAATAGTAAAGAATACTTCTTCACCCATTCTTCAGGTAAAATACCCAGTGTACCATCTGTTAATTGAACGAATTGTTGCTTATTGGCCAATGCCTTTTTAACATCATCAACAGTTACTTTTTGTTCACCAAATTGAATTTCAATTTTAGCATCAAACCAATCGGTATTACTACTAATAAATATTTTAGTAGATGGTTTTGCTGTATTAAATCGGAAGTTTTTCAAGGCCTCAAATCCAAAAACAGGAATATTCATTTCTTTTACAGCATCAATGAATAAGAAGAACCAATTGTTCTTCAATACGTCTTTCCCTTTTAAAGCAAGTATATTAGAGTCTACAGGACGAACAAAACCAGAATGTAGCGATTCAATTCGAGCAAGTAATTCTTGCTCAGCAGCAATATTTCTATGTATTACCAGCAATCTATCTGCTATGGGAAAAAATATTTTTTCTTTATCCGTGTGTTGAACATCATAACCTTTATAATTAAAAACTGGTTGAAAAAGTAGGTACTCGCCTTTTTCTTTCAAAAGAATTTTTAGTTCAGGCTTAACATCTTTTACTTCTTCCTTTTTAACATTGGCAAAATGAACTGGATAATTCTTAGAAATAGGTAAAATAAAACTAGTCAATTGTTGAGACCAATCTTGTTCTGCAATAGTCAATTTACCGGATGGCAAAAATTGCTCTACCAATAAAATGTCTTCAGGCTTTTTCCAAATATAAAAGTTGGCCCCATGTTGAAAAAACATTGGAGACTCACATTCATTATTGCTTATTGCAATTAATGTTGATGGTAGTTGTACATTACAAGTTACCTCATACTGTTGGTTATTATAATTGATACTGAATTCTGGTTGAATAAAATGGTCAGACAAAACCGCTTCATGCAAATTCTCCGTCACAAATCTTTTACCTGATGGCAAATAAAACACAAAAGGAGAACCCGCAAATTCAGTAAATAATTTCTTTAATTTCGGATGCAGGTATTCATTAATCAAATGCTTTGTTTCTTCGGGCAATTCATCGGTATGCTGTTGAATAATATTCTCCCAAATACCACTAAAAGGAGAATTGCGATTCAGGTACCTATTCACTTCTGCAGACATTAGTTTACGCAACTGCTGCAATACCATTTTATCATCTTCAGAAAAAACAGCTGTATTCACAAATTTAGTGAGATCTATTTTTACTGTCTTGCTGATGAATTTGGTTAATTCCTCATTGGCCTCACCTTGAACTGCTTCAATTTGCACATTGGGATATTGTGTAGGAAAAGAAGTAATAACCAACCCAATTTTTAAAGAAGCTTCTTGAACAGATTCTGTTTCAACTTCAAATGCAGGTTGCATTTCAAGCGGTCTAGGCTTTGTTTCAACGCCAGCTGCTACAGAAACTCTTTTTATGCTACTATCTAAAACCCGTAAAAAAGGTTTCCCATCAGTATAAGTAAATTCAAATTTACCCTTGATATCATCATCTAAAGAATATCCATAAAGCGCTAATAATTTATTCTTTTCTTTGTCCCAATTTCTAATGCTATCAAAATAAGCAGCACCATGATTCTTGAATAATTGTAAAAAAACAATTCCTTTATGAACACAAAGCGGATGTTCAGTTTCACTGTTACAAGTGCAACTGGTATCAAAATTTCTTTCCTCGTTTTTTTGTAGTACTACTTTATGGTGTTCGTTGTCATAATCCAACTCTGCCACCACTCGTTCATTTTTAGCTTCTAAAATAGTAGCTTTATTGGCTCTTAAATATTCCTCCCCTTTTTCGAAAGACTCCGTAGATGTTAGCATACGGATTAATTTAAGATCCAATAATTTTATTTTAACTGTTGTATGTTTTTGATCATAAATGGTTTCTTTATCACCCAACAAGTTTTTGTCTAACATATCTTGTAAGTGAAATAAAGCACCTGCTTTATGTCTGCACACTTCAGCCAAGTTATACGGGCAAGAACATCTTAGGGATATGGTTTTAGGATCTTTAAACTGATTAATATGTACTTTATAAAAAGTACTATAGCCATCGTCTTTTACCCTGAAAATGATATTGCCCATCAGGTCATCGTACTCAATCAGTTCAACATTACCCAATGCATGAATTTTCTTACCCCTACGGATCACTTCTTCCGTACCAAAATTGTAAATATGTTTAATTAAATAAGGTAGTGCCATTGCTTTGCATCAGCCAAAAAAGGCCAATTTGCAAAAGTAAAGGAAAGGAAATTTAAAATGGATTAATAAACCGTAAAATGTGAATGAAATGTTTGTTATTCACCAGAAACCTTCACAATTAGGTCGCCATTCTTATAAAAAGGCAAAATATTAGCTAAATCAGGGGTTACACAGTATTCAAGGTCTTTTTCCAATCCATATTGCGCCAATCGATGCCAATGCGTAGTATTTCTTATAAATCCTTTTAAATCATTTTTATGTAACTGGTACATATTCTCTGCCATTAAACTACTATCGCAATGAATGGTAAAATAGGCTTTTACTCTTTCAATTACAGCACCAGCAAATAAAGTATCTTCTAAATTAAATTTGTCTTTCCATGCGGAGCAACCCAGAATTACATTCTTTTTTTGAGCAATCAAATGACTACATACCGCTGATAAATTAGGGAAGGATCCAGTTACTACTTCTGCAGCACCATTTTGCAATGCCATATGCAATAATTTAGTGCCATTAGTTGTTGTAAGCACTAAGGTTTTCCCTTCAATAAATTCACGAGGATATTCTGCTGGTGAGTTACCATGCGCTAAGCCAGGAATAATTTTTCCGTCTCTTTCCCCAGCAGTAATTCCACCAGTATTTTTACCAATTTGTATACACTTATCCACTGTATCAACAGGAATAACCCTGTTTGCACCATTATATAATGCTGTTGCAATGGTTGAAGTTGCTCTGAATACGTCTATGACAACAACAATACTGTTACTAATATCATATATATCCAATAAACGAGGAGATAGTACCGTATGTAAAACAGGTTTTGTGCTCATGGAGCGCAAATATAGTTCAAGATAATTCTACAGCAGGATCCCAGAATATTTTTTCAAAGTCAACCACCTGATCATCCACTACTTTAACTTTTTCTTTTGCCAATAATTCTTCCATCTTGGTTGGAGTGGCAAAATGCATTTTACCAGATAATAAGCCCTTTCTGTTAACTACTCTATGAGCAGGAATAGCTGGAATAGCATGAGCAGCATTCATTGCCCAACCTACCATTCTTGCACTCATTTTAGTTCCTAGAAAATGGGCAATAGCCCCGTAAGAAGTTACTCTTCCTTTCGGAATTAATTTAGCAACTTCAAATACTTGTTCGAAGAAGGATGGTTCTTTAGCACCACTGGGTAAAACACTTTTTAATTTTTCAACTGATTTCTTCATACAGTAAATGCAAGATAAAAAAAACTAAGCCGTGTTTGTTTTTTCTTCCAATAAAGCAGAACGCTTTGGCTCGGGAACACATTCATAGTCATAAGGGCAATGCCTACAACCATATCCACAACAATGCCCTTTATTCAGGTGATACTCGGCTGTAAAAACCATGTACCCTTTTTCGTCGTAATAAAAATCTTTACCCTCAATCAGTTCCCTGTTCACTTATCAATTGTTTTAAAATGTCATCCTTTTCTATAGGAAGGGGTTTGTCTACTTTAAAACAACAGTAATGAATTCTGTTGCTTCCAGCAATATCTAATCCCTCATAATGTGTTTTAATTTGCAATTCTGGCTTAACAGAATTAGCAGCATACACATTATCTGAGCTTTCTAACAAATCAAGTTGGAATAAGTTGATTACAGTTAAAGTAAATTGGTAAAGGTCAGGACTATCTGTTTTAAGGTGAACTAAGCCGCCGTTTTGCAAGATGGTTTGGTATAAGCGAAGAAACCTTGGATGGGTGAGCCTTTTCTTGAAACGGGAACCCCTTAACTGTGGATCAGGAAAAGTGATCCAGATTTCCGAAACCTCGCCTGGATTAAAATAATCGGTGATTTTATCAATATGCGAACGTACAAATGCCACATTATTTAACCCATCATCAATAGCTGTTTTGGCTCCTCGCCAAATTCGATTGCCTTTTATATCAATACCAATGAAATTTTGTGCGGGGAACATGCTGCCTAAACCAACCGCATATTCTCCTTTGCCACAGGCCAATTCAAGGGTAATTGGATGATCATTTTTGAAAAAATCAACCCATTTGCCCTTCATATCCTGAGGATACTCCAACACATTAGGAAAAGATTTAATTGCTTCGAATCGGATGAGTTTTTTTTGGCCCATAACCGCGAAGATAAAGGTTGGATTTAACATTTAAAACAAGCCCGAAATAGAAATGCCCCCTACCTTTGCATGGTGAAAAGACTTGGATTGATACTATTGTTCTGCGTATATGCTGCCGCCAGTTTTGGTGTAAGTATCAAGCAGTTCTATTGTTGCAATCAATTAAAGTCTACTTCTATCAGTTATGCAGCAGTTGAAGAGAGCAGTTGTGGAATGAAACACAAAATGAAAGATTGCTGCAAAACCAAAGTAAAATTTGTAAAATCACAGGATACTCATTTTGCAAAAACAGGTTTAACCAGTATGCCTTCGCTTGAATTGCATACGAATAATACTACTTTTTATCCAACCATTCAATTGGTCAATTACAAAGGGGCTATTGCAGTACCACAAAGCAATCCACCACCTTTACATACTCCAATACCGCTCTACCAATTTTATTGTAATTACAGAATCTGATACATTCTTCTTTAATTGAATACTACTCATTCAGAGCTAGTATTCATTGGCGTTTTTATACCGCATCTTCTTTTTCAATTATAAATTTAACCAACATGAAAAAAACAATCATGCTAGTATTAGCAGGTTTCTTAAGCCTTGCTACCTATGCACAGCAAACTGCACCTAAGCAAGACAGCACAAAAGCAACGCATTCTTGCCCAATGCATCCAGAAATTACTGGAACAGAAAAGGACAAATGCAGTAAATGTAAAATGTCTTTAACACCGGTAAAACAATACGTGTGCCCAATGCATGCAGATATTACCAGCACTAAAAAAGATGCAAAATGCAGCAAATGCGGTATGGCTTTAAAAGAAGCAAAGCCAGCGCATAGTAAGCACTAATCATTATTTCCTGGCACTTTAAATAGTGTCAGGAAATATTTAAAACAGAAGAAGATGAAAAAAAATATATTTTGGTTATTGGCATTGATACTAATAATAACCACTAATGATTTATCAGCACAAACAACAGACTCAACTGCTACTACTGTACAATTCAGGGTAGAAGGCGCTTGTGAAATGTGTAAAGAAAGAATAGAAGAAGCAGCTAAAGGAAAAGGAGTGCAAAAAGCAGATTGGGATATAGCGTCTAAAATGTTGACCCTACATTATTTTCCTTCCTTGGCGAATATCAATAAAATCAAAAATAGAATTGTAGAAGCAGGGCACGACTTATTAAACAAGAAAGCAAAAGACAATGTATACAATGAATTGCCAGAATGTTGTCATTATCGTGAACAAGATAAAAAAGCACACGAAGCAGAAAATATCAATACCGATGAAGTAAGAGGCATTGTATTAGAAGCAGATAAAAAAGGGCAATTCAATCCATTGTATCAAGCATCCATCAAATGGTTGAATACAGAAAGAGGTGTTTTGACTGATAGCCTAGGATATTTTAGTATTCCTATGACCACTAGTTCAAACCGATTAATCATTAGTTATATTGGTTACAAGTCAGACACATTTACTGTAGAAAATCCTTCTACCTTAAAAGTAATATTAGCAGACGACCAGCAATTACAAAATGTAACGGTAACCAACACGAGAAGATCTAGCTATATTAGTACCATTAGCCCCATTCGATCTGAGATCATGACGGCAAAAGAATTGCTGAAAGCAGCTTGTTGTAATTTGAGTGAAAGCTTTGAAACCAACCCATCAGTAGATGTATCGTATAATGATGCAGTAACCGGATCAAAGCAAATACAGCTATTGGGCCTAAGCGGTAACTATACTCAACTTACCGTAGAAAATTTACCTGGGCCAAGGGGATTAGCCACTCCGCTAGGACTAAACTCTATAGCAGGCCCATGGATTGAATCGATACAATTAACCAAAGGAGTAGGATCCGTTGCCAATGGATTTGAAAGCATTGCAGGACAAATTAATGTTGAATTGAAAAAGCCAGCAGTGGGTGAAAGACTCTTAGCCAATATTTATATTAATGAATTTGGAAAGACCGATTTAAACTTAAACCTACAAACCAAGTTGAGTGAAAAATGGTCGGCAGGATTACTATTGCACGATAATTTTTTAAACAATAGCAAGATTGATTTTAATAAAGACGGCTTCAGAGATTTACCTACCGGCAACCAGTTCAGCATGGTCAACAGGTACCAATACAACGACTCAAAAGGTTGGATGGCACAGATGGGAATTAAAGTAATGAAGGACAATAAAACAGGTGGACAAACCAGTTTTGATCCAAAACAACACCAGAACTCTAGCAGCATATATGGCTTGGGAATCAATACCAATCGTTATGAAGGATTTGCAAAAATTGGATATGTTTTTCCGCAAAAAGTGTACAAAAGCATCGGCTTACAAATCGCAGCTATTAATCATGACCAAGACTCTTATTTTGGCAAAACCATTTACAATGCCAATCAAAAAAGCTTTTACAGTAATTTGATTTACCAAAGCATCATTGGCAATACCAATCATAAGTTTAGAACAGGATTAAGTTTACAGCACGATAATTACAATGAATTATTTAATGCCACCAATTACAAAAGAACAGAAACAGTAGCGGGTGCGTTTTTTGAATACACGTATACTGCATCAGAAAAACTAAGCATGGTAGCGGGTATTAGAGGAGATCATAATAATTTATTTGGTGCTTTTCTAACACCAAGATTGCATATCAGGTACGAACCGTTCAAAGGAAGTATTTTTAGAATCAGTGCAGGAAGAGGTCAAAGAACCGCCAATATTTTTGCAGAGAATACAGGCATACTCGTAAGCGCAAGACAATTAAATATCATTGGTGCTACAACAGGTAAAGCCTACGGTCTCGATCCTGAAATAGCTTGGAATAGAGGAATGAGTTTTGATCAATCCTTTAGACTATTCAATAGAAAAGCCAGTTTAGCCATCGATTATTTTAGAAATGATTTTACCAATCAAGTAGTTACCGATTTAGAAACCACTAGTGAAATTCGTTTTTATAACCTCAAAGGAAAATCTTATTCCAATAGTTTTCAAACTGAGTTAAGCATGGAACCCATTAGCCAATTAGAAGTTAAATTGGCTTATCGCTTTTTTGATGTGAAGACCACATACAGCAATCAATTATTACAAAAACCATTTGTATCGCAACATAGGGCTTTCTTAAGTTTGGATTATACCACAGGCAATAACTGGAAATTCAATTATACCATTACCTACAATGGACAGAAGCGAATTCCATCTACATTAAGCAATCCAATTCAATTTCAAAGAGAAGCCATGTCTCCTGATTTTTATTTAATGGCCGCACAGATTAGTAAGACCGTCGGTAAAAATAAATCCATGGATTTTTATGTAGGTGCAGAAAACCTAACGAACTTTTTCCAACAAGGGGTGATTGTATCCGCCGCAAATCCATTCGGTCCTTACTTTGACGCATCCCTAGTATGGGGACCAATCAACGGACGAATGCTCTATGCAGGTTGGAGAATGCGATTGAAATAAACAAAAACCCCTTTCAATAAAAATTGGAAGGGGTTTTAATTTTTGCTAATAATCATTGATATCGTGCTTGTGAAAGGCTTTGTGCATCCTACTTCTATCGAACATTTTTTCATTATTCGCAATAAAAATGGTAGCAACGCCATTCCCAATAAAATTGGTAATGGCCCTTGCTTCAGACATAAAACGGTCTACGCCAAGTAAAAGAGCTAATCCTTCAATGGGAATTACTTTAGTGGCCGCAAGAGTAGAAGCTAATATTATAAAACCACTACCCGTAACTCCTGCTGCTCCTTTAGAAGTAACCATCAGAATGCCAATGATAGTAATGATTTGTTCCATATTTAAGGTGACATCAAATACTTGGGCTAAAAAAACAATGGCCATAGACAAGTAAATAGAAGTACCATCTAAATTGAAAGAGTATCCTGCCGGTACTACTAAGCCAACCACTGATTTGTGGCAACCCATATGTTCTAACTTTTCCATTAATGAAGGCAAAGCTGCTTCAGAAGAGGAAGTGCCCAACACAATCAGTAATTCATTTTTGATATATCCCAAAAACTTCCAAATGCTAATTTTATAATAACGCATTACAGACCCAAGAATCAAAAAAATAAACAATGCCATAGTTACGTAAACACATAACATCAATTTACCTAATGGAATCAAAGTGGCTAATCCATATTTACCAATAGTAAATGCCATTCCTCCAAAAGCGCCAATAGGCGCCAACTTCATCACCCAATGCAGACCTTTAAAAACGTATTTCGAGCTAAAATAAAACCCTCGCAAAATCTTGTCTTTATATGCAGATTTGCTAATTACAATTCCAGAAATAATTGCCAAAAGCAATACTTGGATGGTAATATTGTCCTTAAAGAATTGTACCCATGAAATAGAAATAGGCGCCCCACTATATTTAGAAATATCCCCTTTATTCACCGCAGCAGTATTAACTCCAGCCCCAGGCTCAAACAAAAAACCAACCCCTAAACCAATTAATAAAGCAATAGTGGTTACAATTTCAAAATACAGGATGGCTTTACCTCCTACCTTACCTACTTTTTTTAAATCTCCCATGCCACAGATTCCTGTTACAATGGTCAACAAAATAATAGGGTTAATAAAAAGCTTAATGATGTCTATAAAATATTTTCCCAACGGCTGCATAGCAACGCCTTGTTCAGGAAAAAAATGACCCAACAATATACCAGCAGTAATCGCAAACAACACCCAAAACGTAAGATTAGAAAAGACTTTCTTGACCATGATTCAAATTAGCGTTGAAAGATATATCAAATCATTTCATCTCCTAAACAAAAAAAGCCCCGAATAATTCGGAGCTTTTTAAATGCTGTAGGGGGAGGGATCGAACCTCCACGAGGCAGTTAGCTGTAGTACAAAGTTCGGTGGTCGACCCCGGTCGCTTAGATATTGCTATCCTTGCGGCTCTATGCTACGTTTATTCTGTTATCCTCACCCCCGAGACAAGAGGGCATGTCTGCCAAAAGTTTCATCACCCCACAGTAAAAAAGAACTAATTTGTTACTTTGATAAATCAAAATTAAGATAAACTTTGTTTAATTAGTTATTTTTCAAACATTTT
>NCHN01000034.1 GCA_002281875.1 Sphingobacteriia bacterium 24-36-13
AAAAATCCGCATTATTAACCAGCATTTGATTGAAATCTAGCGTAGACATGGCGTATTGTTTAATTTATTAGAGCATAAAGCTAAACATAATATTCGGTATGCAAAGATATTTTTGTTTAATTTTTAGTAAAGAAATGTGAAACAAAAAACCCGCTGATAGCGGGTTGATTGATTGCTGTTTAAACATTAGACTTTTATGTTATAGAGCAGTCATATACTCCATAACTTCGGTTAACGACTTCTTAAATGATACATTTGTAGGAATTCGCTTCTTATAGTTTTGGGTTAATGCACCTGAAACAATTACCTGAAACTCTGGTATTCTATTCTGCACATTTACAAGGAATTTTTCAAAATTGAAATTATTGGCCACTGAGGTTAAATGGGAATATAAAAGGTCGGGCTTTTTTAAAGTGGCCACATATTCCACATCTTTTAAGGGAACATTGGCACCCAAATAAATCACTTTAATTCCCCTGCTTTTAAATAGATAATAAGTAAATAAGACCCCTAGTTCATGGTGTTCTCCTTCGGGCAAGAATACCAATACAGTCTTTTTGGGGTTTAAAGCTGATTGACAGGTTTCAATACCCATGATCAATTTCTGACGGATGATATTGGTTACCAAATGCTCTTGCGCAGGGTTAATATGGTTGGTTATCCATAATATTCCGATGCGTTCCAAGAAAGGGAAAATGATTTGTGGGATTGTTTTCTCAATTCCTTTAGATTTGATATAACCATCTAAAAGCATTTCGAACTCCTCAATCTTCATATCAACCATACAACTGATCAACTCATTTACCATTCGCTCAATTTGAGCTTGAGCTTGGTTTAAAGAGAGTGTTTTATCGCGCATTTCGGCGATACTCATCTTGTCGATATGAGAGATCTTAAAACCATACTTGTTCAATAATGCAATATTGAGTACGGTTTTTAACTCATCACCTGAATAGTAACGGATATTGGTTTCTGTGCGCTGTGGGTTTAGGAACGAATACCGCTGTTCCCAAATACGGATGGTATGCGCTTTAATACCCGACAGGTTTTCTAAATCTTTGATTGTAAAGGCATTCATACCATAGTAACGCTGCGAATCCAGATTTGTTTAAAAGATTTACAAAACCTTTAAACGCTTTAGGTATTCCCCATACCCACTCTTAGCATATTTCTCCCCTAAAAGCATCAATTGCGCTCTATCAATAAAGCCCATTCTGTAGGCAACTTCTTCAATACAACCTACTTTCTGGCTCTGGCGTTTTTCAATTACACGAACAAATTCGCATGCGTCAGCAAATGAATCAAAAGTACCCGTATCTAACCAGGCGGTACCCCTATTCATGATACCAACTTGCAAAGTTCCTTTTTCTAAATAAACCCTGTTTACATCGGTGATTTCATATTCACCTCTAGGTGAAGGAGCTATATTTTTAGCTATTTCTACAACACTGTTGTCATAAAAATATAAGCCAGGCACTGCATAATTAGACTTAGGCTGCTTGGGTTTTTCTTCTATTGAAATCGCTTGCTTTTGTTCATTAAATTCTACCACACCATAACGCTCTGGATCATTTACTTCGTAAGCAAAAACAGCTGCTCCATTTACATCATTGAAACTTTGTACCAACTTACTAAAGCCTGCACCGTAAAAAATATTATCTCCTAAAATCAAACAAACTTTATCGTTCCCGATAAATTTTTCTCCAATTACAAAAGCTTGTGCCAACCCATTTGGCTCGTGCTGTACTTCATAAGAAAAACTGCATCCGATTTCTGAACCATCCCCCAAGAGTCTTTTAAACTGGTCTTGATCTTGTGGTGTAGTAATGAATAAGATTTCTTTTATTCCTGCTAACATCAATACCGATAAGGGATAGTAAATCATTGGCTTATCATAAACAGGCATCAACTGTTTACTGATTCCTTTGGTGATAGGATATAACCTAGTTCCTGATCCGCCTGCTAAAATGATTCCTTTCATAATATTGGTATTAAGCGTTGAATTAAAATTCTAAAGTATTTACTGTATCGCGCAATAAAGGCAAAGTCAAATCTTTTTCCGACAATTTAATCTCGTCTGGTGATAATTTCCAATCGATGGCTAAATCTGGATCGTTGTATATGATTCCGCCCTCTGATGCTTTATGGTAATAATTATCTACTTTATAAAAAAAAGTGGCTTGTTCACTTAATACAATGAATCCATGTGCAAACCCGCGTGGCACAAAAAATTGGGTTCGGCTCTCACCCGTTAATTCTACTGCAACGTGTTGACCAAAGGTTTTAGAATCTTTGCGGAGGTCTACCGCAACATCCAGCACCGATCCACTCAACACCCTTACCAATTTAGCTTGGGCAAATTCACCATTTTGGTAATGCAATCCACGTAAAACCCCTTTAGAGGAATTGGATTGGTTATCTTGAACAAAATCAATGGCCACTCCCGTTTTTTCTAGAAAAGTATTTCTATTAAAACTCTCAAAAAAATAACCACGACTATCACCAAAAAATGTGTCGTGAATAATAAAGCAACCTTCAATGGGGGTATATTCAATTTGCATGATTACTTATTGCTGTACATAGATTCATAATAGTGTTGATAGTTGCCGCTGGTTACATTGTTTAACCATTCTGTGTTGGCTAAAAACCAATCGATGGTTTCACTTAATCCTTCTTGGAAGGTAACACTTGGTTTCCAACCCAATTCACGATTTATTTTAGATGCGTCAATGGCATATCTTCTATCGTGGCCAGGTCTATCTTTAATATAAGTGATTAATTGCTCACTGGTACCTGCTGGCTTACCCAGTTTCTCGTCCATTTGGGTACACAATAACTTTACTAAGTCAATATTTTTCCATTCGTTAAATCCGCCAATATTATAAGTTTCTCCTGTTACACCTTTATGAAAAACCATATCAATGGCAATTGCATGATCTTTTACATACAACCAATCACGGGTATATAATCCATCTCCATAAACAGGCAATGGTTTGCCTTGTATGATATTATTAATAAATAAGGGGATCAATTTCTCCGGAAAATGAAATGGTCCATAGTTATTCGAGCAGTTAGATATTACCGTTTGTAAATGATAGGTTTCATGATACGCTCTTACAAAATGATCAGATGAGGCTTTACTTGCTGAGTAAGGGGAGCGTGGATCATACGCAGTTTCTTCAGTAAACAATCCCTCGGCACCTAAGCTTCCATAAACTTCATCGGTAGATACATGATAAAAACGATGATTGTTTAAATCTGCTGCCCATTTTTGCTTAGCAGTATTTAATAAATTTACCGTGCCAATTACATTAGTGTATACAAAATCTAAAGGGGAAACAATAGAGCGGTCTACATGCGACTCTGCCGCCAAATGAATTACATCGGTCACCTGGTATTGATCGAACAATTCCTCCACCGCTTTTACATCCAAAATATTCACTTTGGCAAAACGATAATTGGGCTTGTTTTCTATATCTCGTAAATTTTCTAAGTTGCCCGCATAAGTAAGGGCATCTAGGTTGATGATTTGGTATTCAGGATATTTATTTACAAATAATCTTACAACGTGAGAGCCAATAAATCCTGCTCCACCAGTGATAACAATGTTTTTAGACATAATGTATTTCTTAATAATATAAAGGTACTATTTTGTACGCTTGTTTAACTTTTTACCCTAATTATTCCATGGTGCGTTTTTAACCAATTCATACACCATTGAAATGCCTTGATGCAAGTCTATCCTAGCTTTCCAGCCAAATTGATTAATCTTCGTGACGTCCATTAATTTTCGAGGAGTACCATCTGGTTTGGATAAGTCTAACACAATTTCTCCGGTATAACCAGTTACTTGCTTTACCATTTGGGCTAATTCTAAAATAGTAACATCTATACCTGTTCCAATATTGACTAATCCTTTTTCATTATAGTGCTCCATCAAGTACATACATGCTTCTGCTAAATCATCAACATGCAGAAATTCTCTTTTGGGTGTTCCAGTTCCCCAAATAGTAACCGATGGGTCGTTATTTTCTTTAGCCGTGATAAACTTTCGAAGCATTGCAGGCAGCACATGGCTTTTTTCTAAATCGTAATTATCGTTGGGGCCATATAAGTTGGTGGGCATGGCAGAAATAAAATTACAGCCATACTGTGCTCGGTAACTATCGCATAATTCGATGCCAGCAATTTTTGCAATCGCATAAGGTTGGTTGGTTTCCTCTAAATAACCACTTAATAGGTATTCTTCTTTTAAAGGCTGTGGCGCCATTTTTGGATAAATACAAGAGGAGCCCAAAAACAATAATTTTTCTACCCCATTAACATAACTCTGATGAATAATATTGCTCTCCATCATTAGGTTATCATAAATGAATTCTGCCCGATAAGTATTATTGGCAACTATACCACCTACTTTGGCTGCAGCTAAAAAAACATAAGCTGGTTTTTGGGTTGCAAAAAAATCGGCTACAGCTTGTTGATTTCTCAAGTCTAATTCAGCAGAAGTTCGTGTAATAATATTAGTGAATCCCGCTGCTTGTAATTGTCTAACAATAGCACTTCCAACCATTCCTCTATGGCCTGCTACATATACACTTGCATTCTTATTCATGTTCTTTCTCTATAGTGAATCCGTTGTTTTGCAACAACTGTTCTTTTTTAAATACAATAATATCTGCTGCCACCATTTCTTTTACCATTTCGGCTAATGTATACTGTGGCGTCCAATTTAATTTTGTTTTTGCCTTGGTTGCATCGCCAATTAATAAGTCTACTTCAGTTGGGCGATAATAACGTGGGTCTACTTTTACAACAGCTTGTCCCAATTTCATTCCTTGGGTGGTTGTATTATTTATTTTACTGATCACTCCAACTTCATTCACCCCTTCTCCTGTAAAACTTAATTCAACCCCCACTTCTGCAAATGCCATTTTTACAAAATCTCTGATATAAGTGGTAATGCCTGTTGCCAAAACAAAATCCTCTGGCGTTTCTTGTTGTAGCATGCGCCACATACCTTCTACATAATCTTTAGCATGCCCCCAATCTCTTTGTGCATCTAGGTTTCCAAGGTAAAGGGTTTCTTGTAACCCCATCGAAATTCTGGCTACTGCTCTAGTAATTTTTCTAGTTACAAATGTTTCTCCGCGCAATGGACTTTCATGATTGAATAAAATTCCATTACAAGCATACATACCATAAGCTTCTCGATAATTAACCGTAATCCAATAAGCATATAATTTAGCTACCGCATAAGGACTTCTTGGATAAAACGGCGTGGTTTCACTTTGTGGAACCGCTTGTACTAAACCGTACAATTCAGAAGTAGATGCCTGATAAAATTTAGTCTTCTTAGTTAAGCCCAATAATCGAATGGCCTCTAAAATTCTAAGCGCCCCAACTCCATCTGCATTAGCAGTATATTCTGGGGTTTCAAAACTCACATGCACGTGACTCATTGCAGCTAAATTGTAAATTTCATCTGGCTGCACTTCTTGTATAATTCTTATTAAATTAGTGCTGTCGGTAAGGTCTCCATAATGCAATACCATATGACGATCGGGTATATGTGGATCCTCATAAAAATGATCAATTCTCTGTGTATTAAACAAAGAACTTCTGCGCTTGATCCCATGTACTTCATAGCCTTTCTTCAGCAGTAATTCTGCTAAATACGCACCGTCTTGTCCGGTTATCCCTGTTATTAATGCTTTTTTCATGACACTGAATTGATGCAAATATGCAACCTTAAATGCATATCTATATAAATTGGCTCACTAAAGCATTTGAATTATCTTAGCTACAACAGTTTAATTATGGGTAATAGATACTATTCCTTAGATGTTTTTAGGGGGGCTACAGTGGCACTCATGATCTTGGTAAATAATCCAGGTAGTTGGGGCCATATTTTTGGGCCTTTAAAACATGCCCCATGGCATGGTGTAACGCCTACCGATTTAGTGTTTCCGTTCTTCTTATTTGCCGTTGGAAATGCAATGGCTTTTGTAATGCCTCGCTTTGAAGCTGCTGGTGCTGCTGAGTTTTGGAAAAAAGTGATTAAACGCACTTTACTCATTTTTGGAATTGGGGTACTACTACATTGGAGTCCATTTATTAAATGGGATGGCGATCAATTGGTAGGGAAATCTTGGGAAAATGTGCGGATTTTAGGTGTTCTTCAAAGAATTGCACTTTGTTATTTCTTTGCTTCTGTGATCGTTTTTTATGGCAAAACCAAGGGTGCATATATTATTGGGATGTCTATTTTATTACTTTATTGGTTCGCTTGTTATGCCTTGGGAGCCGATGGAGACCCTTATAGTTTGCAGGGTTGGTTTGGCAACCCCATTGATATTGATATTTTAGGCATTACCCATATTTATAAAGGCGAAGGGGTTCCTTTTGATCCCGAAGGATTTATGAGTACCCCTGCTGCCATTGTGCAAGTAATTTTTGGATTTTTGGTGGGTCAGTATATTCAATTAAAAGGGAAGAATACCGATATGTTGAGTGGTTTATTAGTGGCGGGTCTTGTTTTAACCTTTACAGGCTATTGCTGGGACTTAGTATTCCCTATCAACAAAAAAATATGGACCAGTAGTTACACCATTTATACCACTGGCTTGGCCATACTAACCATTGGAGTAATGATTTATGCTATTGAGTTTAAAGGGGCTAAAGGTGCTTGGAGTAGATTCTTTGATGTATTTGGAAAAAACCCTTTATTCATTTTTGTTTTAAGTGGTTTTTTACCTAGAGTATTAGGAATGTTTAGATGGGTAAATGAAACGGATGCCGATGGTACCAAACATTACACTTCTTTCTTACCCTGGTTTTACAATACTTTATGCAAACCCATTGCCAATGACCCTAGAGTAGGCTCATTGGTTTACGCCTTATTAATGATTGGATTTTATTGGCTCATCGTTTATGTACTAGACAAGAAAAAAATCTATATCAAAGTGTAACAGCAAAATAGTTTGTAGCGAAACAATTTTCAAAATTATTCTACCGAATTTTCCGAGCTGGATTTCCTGCATACACGCCTGGCTCTGTAATATCTTTAGTTACCACCGACCCTGCCCCTATGACCACTTGATCGCAAATATGTACAGGGAGTATGGTGGCATTGCTGCCAATAGAAACATGGTTACCAATGCGTGTTGGTTGCCATTTTGTTTGATCACCTGCAGGTTTTCCTTCTGTAAATAAATCATTGATAAACATCACGCCATGCCCAATAAAACAATCATTTCCTATGGTGACTAAACTACAAATAAAACTATGCGACTGTATTTTACATCGCTCGCCTATATACACGTCTTTTTGAATTTCGGTGAATGGCCCAACAAAAGAGTCGTGCCCAATATGGCATTCGTAAATATTAGCAGGTCCAACAACGGTTACATTTTTTCCAAATTGAACCTCTCTAACAGATGACTCAATTAAATTAAAAGTAGGTAACATAGTACTTGAATTTTATTCAAGTTAATTCAATTATCGTGCCTGATATATGAGATTAATCAGGTCAATCGTGTCCTTAGCCTCTTCAATTGTTGTGTAATAAGGAGTTTGATGCAACAGGGTGTTGATTAAACTATTGTATACCTGATAATGATTTCGCATGCTGCCTTTATACTGACCGTAATCGTTGGCTGAAAACTGCTCTTTATTGATTGTATCCAATTGTATTTGCAATATAGAAGCCAACTCAACATCATCAACTTCAAACTCCAATATATTTAAATAAGAACCGCCAGCCTTAACAATTCCCTTCGAAGAAAAAATAGTAAGTGACCCTTCCCTATTTACAGAAGGTTCATTTACTGAGTAGTCCATGCTAGCTTTTATTCCAGACTCAAATTCCAATTGAATATGTCCTTCGTCTTCAAATTCAATTAAACCCTGGTGATTCCTGTTTTTAAATTGTCCTTCTGCAGTATTTACCTTTCCAAATAACCAACAAAGCAGGTCTATAAAATGGCTAAACTGGGTGAACAAAGTACCTCCGTCTAATGCCATTGTTCCATGCCAACTATTTGTATAATAACTGGCCGGTCTATGCCAAAAGCAATTTATTTGAACATGATCAATATTACCCAATACTTTCTGTTGCAATAATTCATGAATCAGTTTCACAGGTGGATTGAATCGATTCTGCATGACCGAAAAAATTTGTTTCCCGGTTTGATTAGCTACTGCTTGCATTTGTTGAATGGCTACTCCTGTAAGTGCAATGGGCTTTTCTACTAAAACATGATACCCAGCTTGCATTGCTTCAATGGCTTGTTCCGCATGCAATCCGTTGGGAGTAGCTATTACCACTACATCTAATTTTTGTACTGCAGCATATAATGCTGAACTGGTTTCAAAAAATGGAACCCCATATTGATCACCCATTTTTTTGGCTTTAGCAAGATTGGTATCAACTACTGCAACCAAAATTCCTACACGGGTTATTTGTGTAGCATGTTCTGTAGCAATATTGCCACAACCAATCAGTGCAAAATGAATAGGTGTATGCATTAAAAAAATAAGCTGGCTGCTTTGGTTAAACTTTCAGGCTTTCCTACATCTAGTAATAATGCACCGGTATGATCAAAACAATAAATATTTTCTGTAGCACATAAGTCTAGGTAAACATCTACCATCGAAAATTTTCCCTCTTGTTTTATTTTTGCAAATAGGGATTGTTGTACAACATGAATTCCACTAAATGCTCTACTGTGTAAGCCACTGGTATCAAGGCCTGCAGGCTTTACTTCGCCTGTTCCTTCGTGCTTCCATCCTTTTAATTTACTGTCGTCTCCAAACAAAAAATACCTTGAAGTGGTTCTTTGTGATACTGCCAATGTTGCCAATGCATTTGTTTGCTTGTGTTGCTGTATCATTTGGTCTAATTGCATATTCGTTAAAATATCTGCATTCATGATAACCAACTGCTCTTCATCTTTAAAAAAATGCGCTGCTTTCTTTAAACCTCCACCCGTTTCTAAAACTTCATCTGATTCATCTGAAATAAAAATAGTAGATCCCCATCCATCATTGGTTTCAATTGCTTCAATTATTTGACTAGCAAAATGGTGCACATTCACTACCACTTCCTTAATTCCATATTGTTGTAAGTACAATATATTCCGCTCTAATAACGACTTCCCATTTACTTGGGCCAATGCCTTAGGATGCTTATCTGTCCAAGGTTTCAGCCTGCTCCCCAATCCCGCTGCAAAAATCATTGCTTTCATACGATGCTTTATTTAACCCAATTGGCGCTATTGGTATGTGTTAAATTAACTTTCAGTTTGTATTTGTTTCTTAAGTGTCTGGCTGTTTGTTCTGCTGCATATACACTTCTGTGTTGTCCACCCGTGCAACCGAAATTGATCATCAAATTGGCGAATCCCCTGCTTAAATATTCTTCTACTGTTATATCGATCAAATCCCAAACACTATTTAAATATTTATCCATTTTAGTTCGCTGTTCTAAAAAATCTTGCACAGGTTTGTCTTTACCTGTTAGCTTTTTATACTCATCAAATCTTCCAGGGTTTAAAATACCGCGCATATCAAACATGAAGCCTCCTCCATTTTCTGTATCGTCTACGGGTATGCCACGTTTGTAACTAAAACTATTTACTTCAATTGTTAATGGGGTGTTTTCATTGGCTTGAGGAGCAACAAACTTATTGATCATATTTTGATCTACCACTAGCTTTAACACTCTGTCGAATTCAGGTGTAACAATGCCGACTCGCTTATGCTCAATAAAAAATTTAAGGTTCTGCAAAGCCAATGGTATACTCGCTAAAAAATGTGCTTTCCGCTCAAATAAACCTCTAAATCCATAAGCACCCAATACTTGCAACAAACGAATCAATACATATCCATTGTATTGACTTACAAAAGTAATTCGGTCTACTGGCTCTTCTAACAATGGGTCTACTTGATCCATATAATATGCTAGCAAATTATCTTTCCATTCTTCACTTAATTCTGCTTTTGCTTGCCATAATAAAGAAGCCACATCATATTGTAATGCCCCTTGCATGCCTCCTTGATAATCTATAAAATGTACCTGATCATTTTGTACAATAATATTCCTGCTCTGAAAATCGCGGAACATAAAAAACTTATTCTGCGTTCTGGTTAAATAAGTACTAAGTGCATCAAAATCATCTAGCATTGCCTGCTTATCGTAAGGCAATTGTAGGGTATCTAAAAAATAATATTTAAAATACAAGAGGTCACTCATGATGGCCTGCTTGCCAAATTCTTTTGCAGTTAAACACCAACTATAATCTAACCCTTTATGTCCTAACACTTGCACTTTGGCCAATTGCGCCAAGCTCTGCTGAAATAATTGATACGAATAATCGCCATGCCCGTGGGCTTCTAATTTATTCAATAAAGAATCAGTTCCTAAGTCTTCTTGTAAATAAATGGTATTGGTGTCATTCACACCCAAAATAGCTGGGACAGGTAAATTAGCTTGCTTAAAATGCTTACTGAAATAAACAAATGTGGCAGTTTCTTTTGTATTGATATTATACGTGGCTATCCATGTTTGCTCACCCGCATATACCCTAAAATAAATTCGGTCGCTTCCACTTTGTGGTAGTTTTTCAATTCGATCGGGCGCCAGCCCTACTGCCTGCTGACAAAGTGCTTCAATTGCTGCTATAACTGATTCCATTAAACCTTGCTGTTTTAACGAAAATAAAGCTAAGTCTTCAAAGCAAGGGCATCAATCAGGGTTTAAGCCCAAATACATTTACTTGGCGATAATCGTCTTGCTCATAACGCTTGCGCATCAGCACCAATTCGGTAATGGTAAATAATGCCGCAAAACAAGGTTGGTTAATGCGTAAATAAGGCCTTACACTAAAATAAATTTCCTTGCACTGGTAACTGCTGATGTATTGACTCACTACGTTTAATTGCGTGGCCAGTTGCTGAAAGGGTGTGGTGTCTGCAATGCGCACCTGCAATCTGCCGGTGGCATCGTCTATTTGTTGTTCTATTTGAATGGAAAATTGTTCTTTATTGCTGATGATTCGATGCATCCAACGGATAATCGTTTCTTCCATTTGTTCGGTGGCTTCAAATACCGCAATTTCAATGGGGAGGACCGCTGCATCGGCAAAACGAGGATAAGCCATTAGTAAATACTGCTCCCTTTCACTACTAATAGTGGTCTGTTGAGCGCTGTTCAAAACATATCCTGCCTGCATAAACAAAAATTTAATTGATAACTATTTTAGTATAAATTTACTAAATTATTTAGTAAGTAAAAATTTATTTTATGGATGGGGAAATCGGGTATGGGGCCGCCTACAAGGGCTCTAAGCAATATACGCAATGGGAAGTGCCCACTGCCAATGCCACCGGATTTGGGGCTGCTGCCGACGATTATATGGAGCGAGGCATCGACCTAAATGAACAGTTGGTACACAATAAACCGGCCACCTTTTTCTTTAGGATGAACAGTGATGCTATGACGGGCGCAGGTATTTTTAGCGGAGACACCCTGGTGGTAGACCGAAGTATCAAAGCGATGAGCGGTAAAATCATCATCGCCATTTTAGATGGAGAATTACTGGTGAGAAGATTGCACAAAAATTTTAATCAACTAACCCTGGTGGCCGAGAACAAAAAGTTTTCGGATATCCAACTCAATGGTTTTGATGAACGTGCCCAGGTTTGGGGAGTAGTTACCTATTCTATTCATGCGGTGTAATCATTCAAGAGTATGCTTATTATCTAAACAAGATGATTGGAATAATTGATTGTAATAGTTTTTACTGTTCTTGTGAACGACTTTTTTTGCCTGCCTTACAAGACGCGCCTGTAGTGGTACTCAGCAACAACGATGGGTGCATTGTATCGCGCAGCGACGAAGCCAAGCAAGCAGGTGTAAGTATGGGTATCCCTTATTTTCAAGCCAAACAATTGATTGAACAAAAAGGCATTCATACTTTTTCTTCCAACTATAATTTGTATGGGGATCTTAGCTGGCGTGTAATGGAAACCCTGCGGCAGCTCTTGCCCCCTGGTGCAGTAGAAGTGTATTCGGTAGATGAATGTTTTATTACGCTCGACCATATTGCGAGGGAACAGTTGGCGGCGTTTTCGCTCCACCTAAAAGATACCGTAGAGCAATGGACAGGCATTAAAGTATCCATTGGTGTGGCGCCCACTAAAGTATTGAGTAAAGTGGCCAACAGATTGGCTAAAAAAAATAAAGTGGCCACCAATTGTATTCTGGTACTTGACACACCAGAAACCATTGCCAACGCATTGCAACAAACTGCTGTTGAAGATATTTGGGGCGTGGGTAGACAGTATGCTGAAAAATTACGCAAATACAATATCAATACGGCTTTTGACTTACGCAGCATGCCCGCTACATGGGTACAAAAAAATATGGGGGGTATTGTAGGAGAACGACTATTGAGAGAACTAAACGGCATCAAGAGTATTGAAATGAAAGACCCATTACTCAATAAAAAAATGATTGCTACTACTCGTATGTTTGGTAAAAATGTAACCAGCAAAGAACATATCAAAGAAGCCATTGCTACTTATATTACTAGGGCTGCAGAAAAATTAAGAAGACAACAAAGTGCTGCTTCGGTCATTTATGTTTTTGTGGTACCCAAACAAGAAAACAATGGAGGAAAATTCAGGCATGGAAATAGTGTAGGTGGATACATTCATTTGCCACTTGCAACGGCAGCTACTAATGAATTGATTAAACCTGCAGTGGAACTGGTAGATCAATTATTTGAAGAAGGATGCATCTATAAAAAAGCTGGCGTGATTTTGAGCAGCATTGTTCCAGATGAATCCGTTCAAGGAAATTTGTTTGCACCAAAAGTTCCTCAACAAAATAGATTACTCATGAGCACCATCGACAATATCAATTTTGCCATGCGCAACGATATGATTCAGTTTGCTACCGCAGGCACCCAGCGCAACTGGAAAATGCGTCAAGAACTTCGGAGCCCTCGCTACACTTCGCGTTGGGAAGAATTGTGTACGGTTCGATAAGCTTGCGAAAAAAATTATTCTTTACGCGATACTACAATTTACTGCACTGGAAATTTGCCGAATAATGCCTTTACGCCTTTGTCTGCAAATGCAGCCACTTTGGTACTATCATCAGGCAATGATCCCCGAAGGGTAGCTGTCCATAACATATGATTTTTAGCTGCATCAACTATATGCAGCGTAATCGCTCCTCTTCTATACCTGCCTACTTCAATTTCTTTAGCCTCCCATTTGTAATTGCGTTGCCCCATGTACTTCATCATTCCATCTGTTCTCCAATCGGTTTCTCTGGTTTGTACTTCTAGCTTAATAGCAATTCCAATATTAATCAAGAGGTCTGCATTATTACTCACTTGTTTAAACTGACGTTGCTCCATTTCTGATGCAATAACTTTTTTTAAGTAGCCAACACGGTCATTAAATACTTCGGTAATGGTATCGCCAAACGCAGTGAGTTCATAAAATGCAAAGGTTTTATACTTACTAAAGTCAGCTTCTGGTGCTGTAGACACGTCTAATACTTTAGGGCTGGCACAAGCAATTAGGCTAACAGAGAAAAGGATTATAATGAGCTGTTTCATGTAAAATATTTTGTAAATGGTATTTGACGCTTCATCAAATTTAAATTAAACAATTGGCATTTAAAATGAATGATGAAAACCAAAGCGAATAATTCATCGTAAGTAAAAATAAAAACTATGAAAAAGCTTAAACTATTCGCATCAATTATTGCAGCAACTGCTTTATTTGCTTCTTGTAAAAAAAATGACAGTGCTCCAGAAGCACAGGTAGTAAAGGAAATTATGGTGTCATTGGCAGCTGCCAATGAAAATCCGCAACCTGCTGGCAGAATGGAAAAAGGAATGGCCATGATTAAAATTTACAATGATAATTCTATTATGGTAGATGCTTCTTTAACCGGCTTTTCTGCTACCGACAACTTAACGTTAGCGCATATTCATGCGGGTGACCCTGTTACCAATGGTCCAGTGGTATTAGATTTAATGCCTGCATTTACTGGTAGCTCACTTAAATCATCTGTTAAGGGCATTAGAACATCTTTGATAGATAGTTTAAAAGCAGGCACTGCCGATTTATACCTCAATATACATTCAACACAAGTGGGATCTGGTATAGTAAGAGGGCAATTATTTAATGAAGTTACTTTTGCTAGCAGTGTAGCTTTATCTGGCGCTAACGAAGTTCCTTCTGTAACAACAACCGCTACTGGAATGGCTCTTTTACGGATAACTGCCGACAATAAATTATACAGCAAAGTAACTGTAACCAATTTAGAATCTGCAGACGCGTTAAGCGCAGCGCATATTCATACTGGTGCTGCTGGAACCAATGGGGGTGTTCTTCTAGGAATTTGTGGCAGTGCTGCGGATTTTGGAGTAACAAAAATATTTTCACCAACCACTGCAATTATCAATTCAATTAAAAATGATGCACTGTATGTGAATGTACATTCTACTATGAGACCATCTGGTGTGGTTAGAGGACAAATTAGGTAAGGAAAAAAAATAACTGCCAAAATAGTTCAGAGACCTTAATTTTGCAGAATTCTTGTAAAAAATGAACCCTACACTGAACTCCAACGAATCAATCCCTTCTAAAAAGAAAAAAATAATTGTTTTAGGTAGCGGCCCCAACCGCATTGGACAGGGAATTGAATTTGATTACTGTTGCGTACATGGTCTGTTAGCCATAAAAGAATGTGGATACGAAGCCATTATGGTGAATTGTAATCCTGAGACGGTTTCCACCGATTTTGATATGGCAGACAAGCTTTATTTTGAGCCTGTATTTTGGGAGCATTTATGGGAAATAATTGAACTAGAGCAGCCAGATGGAATCATTGTTCAGTTGGGTGGTCAAACTGCTTTAAAGTTGGCCAAACGTTTACATGAGAAAGGTATTCCAATTGTAGGTACTTCTTTTGAGAACATGGATATTGCAGAAGACAGGGGTCGTTTTAGTGATTTATTAAAAGAATTAAATATACCTTATCCGGAGTACGGAACCGCATACAATGCTGAAGAAGCCATTGAGGTTGCCAACAAAGTAGGGTACCCCGTTTTGGTTAGACCTAGCTATGTAATTGGTGGACAACGGATGAGAATTGTGATTAACGACGAGGAAGTAGAGAAGGCTGTAATCAGCTTGCTAAAACATATTCCTGGTAATAAAATCTTAATTGATCATTTCTTAGACAGGTGCCAAGAAGCAGAAGTAGACGCCATTTTTGATGGAGAAGAATTTCATATCATGGGCGTAATGGAACATATTGAACCGGCTGGTATTCATAGTGGAGATAGTAACGCGGTTTTACCTGCTTTTAATTTAACACCCTTGGTAATAGAGACCATGGAATTTTACGCAGAAAAAATTGCACGTGCTTTAAATATCAAAGGGCTAATCAATATTCAATTTGCTATTAAAAATGGTAAAGTGTATGTGATTGAAGCTAACCCTCGTGCATCTAGAACCACTCCATTTATTGCGAAAGCATATCAAATTCCTTATTTGAATATTGCTACCAAAGTAATGTTGGGTGCTGCTAAGTTGTCTGAGTTTACTATGGAGAAAAAATTAGAAGGCTATGCCATTAAAGAACCTGTATTTAGTTTCGATAAATTCCCTGGTGTGAATAAAGAACTAGGACCTGAAATGAAGAGTACTGGTGAAGCCATTCGATTTATTAAAGACCTAAGAGATCCTTACTTCAGAACGCTGTACAAAGAGCGTAGTATGAACCTGAGTAGATAAGGTATTAATACCTGATTTTGAGGCTGCAGCAAAAAACTGCAGCCTTTTTATTTAGGTTTATTCTATGGCAACTATTTTTAAGGATAAAAGTTGGTGGCAATTTACTTTAACCAGAATTACCCTCTCACTGATTGTTGGCATTCTATTGGGGAAATATGTATTCATTCCGAAATGGTTGCTATTATTGATTTTGAGTGGATCTATTATTGTTTGGATAATGGTAGATCAACTTTCTATGATCGCTTATTTCAAAAAAAGATGGATCAGTGGATTATCGATTCTGGTGGTCTTCATTGGTGTAGGGATAAGCGTATATCAACTTGCTACCAAAACAACTATTCAAATTAAGGCAAGGGTAATTTTGCAAGGAATCCCCATCAAAAAACCCAATAGCTTTCAAGCTACTGCAACAATGGGAGAAACATTATTACTGATTTACTTTCACCCTTCTACCAATATTCATTTGATTAATGCTGGCACTATTATTCAGTTGCATAAAAAACCATTGCCCATAGCTAATACTAGTAACCCTGGTGGATTTAATTTCAAGGAATATGCTGCAAGTCAAAAAATACACCACCAGATTTATTTAACAAGTAAAGATTTTAGCATTGTTGGTGAAACCAATTTATCTTTTTCAATTTCGCTTTTGATTAAAGCCCAACAATATGTACTAAGAACATTAGAAAAGTATATTCATAATCTCAGAGAAAGAAGCGTTTCTGAAGCTTTATTAATTGGATATAAAAAAAATCTAGATAAAGAATTAATGAATGCTTATAGCAATACTGGTGTGATACATATTATTGCTATAAGTGGCTTGCACCTTGGAATGATTTATGCACTCTTACGCTGGTTATTTAAACCAATGAATCACTTAAAAAAAATGCAATGGTTAAAAAGCAGCGCTATTTTATTCATTATATGGGGCTTCACTTTACTAACTGGTGCAGGGGCTTCGGTATTAAGAGCCGCAGTCATGTTTAGTTTTTTATTATTGGGAGCGCATCAAAATAAGCCCAATCATATCATGAATACCCTTGCTGCGTCTGCTTTCTGCCTTTTATTGTATCAACCTTTATTCTTATGGGATATTGGATTTCAATTATCTTATGCTGCGGTAATAGGGATAGTGTTTTTTGCAAAACCAATTGAAAAGTGGATATATATTGAAAATAAAATATTACGCTATTGTTGGCAACTAAGCAGTGTAACTTTTGCAGCTCAACTACTAACATTCCCTTTACTGCTTTATTATTTTAATAGCTTCCCCAATTTATTTTTGTTTACCAATTTTATTGCAGTACCAATCTCTGGATGTATACTTTATTTGTTGATCGGTTTATTGCTAATTGCGCCATTTAGCTTTATTGCAATACCAATTGGTACACTCATTGAATGGTTGATTTTACAAATGAATAGCTTCATTCAAAATAGTGCTACGTTACCCTTTGCAATCAACGAATATATTCAAGTGTCGTTGGCACAAACTATTTGCTTATACATATTTATCATCGCTTGGGCAGTTTGGATAGCGCAAAAAAATAGAGTGTCATTTTGGTTGGGCTGTAGTGGTGTATTATTTTTTATTGCTATTCGTTCCATTGATTTGATTCAGTTACAAAATCAGCAAAAATTAATAGTATACCATGCGCCAAAATATACGGCCATAGATATTCTAGAGAGATTGGGGCATCGGTATTTGGGAGACCGCGCATTAGAGCGGAACAACATTTTAAAAAATAATTACCTCTCGCCAACCCGAACACTTTATAGAGTAGGTCTTCCACTGCAACAAACTACAATGATGTTACGCGCACCATTTGTGATTAGTCGCAATAAGAAAGTGTTGTTGGTTCACCCTAGATTAGCTTTTCCTGAATTATATATGATACCAGAAATTGATTTAATCATCTTTTTAGGAGGGCCATCCATTCCCTTTACCAAAATTGCAAGCCGATTCCCTAAAACCATATTGGTTTTTGACAGCAGCAACCCACTGTGGAAAATACAGCTATGGAAAAAAGAGGCAGACCGCTTACATTTGCGCCATCATTCAGTTCCCGAACAGGGTGCGTTTGAATACAATCTCTAACTTTTGCCCCATTTAACTGCCTTCGGGCTGAAAGCAAAACTTATGCAAAAAAAAATTAATTCTGCGCTGATTTCTGTTTTTTACAAAGATGGTTTAGAACCTATTGCTCGTCAATTACAATCATTAGGCATCACTATTTATTCTACTGGTGGTACCCAAACTTTTCTAGAAAATTTGGGAATCAACTGTGTACCAGTAGAAAGTTTAACTACTTACCCTTCCATTTTAGGGGGCCGAGTTAAAACTTTACATCCAGTTGTATTTGGCGGTATCTTAGGTAGAAGATATGAAGCGCAAGATTTGCAAGAGATGCAAGAATACAAGATTCCTGAAATAGATTTAGTTATAGTGGACCTCTACCCATTTGAGGAAACCTTGAAGAGTACGAATGAAGAGAAATTGATTATTGAAAAAATTGATATTGGCGGACCATCCATGATTCGTGCTGCTGCAAAGAATTTTAAAGATGTTACTGTTATAGCAGCAAAAGACAGTTACGCTGAATTAGAAACATTACTCATTAGTCAAAAAGGGGAAACAACCATTGAACAAAGAAAAGCATTTGCAGCAAAAGCTTTTGAAGTAGTAATGCACTACGACATTGCCATCAGCAATTATTTTAACCCTGGCGCAGAGCAGGTGTTACGCTATGGAGAAAACCCTCATCAAAAAGCCAGTTTTAAAGGAGACTTATCTAAAGTATTTACACAATTAAATGGTAAGGAACTTTCTTATAATAATTTAGTAGACGTAGATGCTGCAATACAATTGATTGCAGATTTTAGCAATTACAATGAAGCAGTATTTGCCATTATTAAACATACCAATGTTTGCGGAGTTGCTGCTAGAGCTACCGTAAAACAATCATGGGATTCAGCATTAGCAGGCGACCCAGAAAGTGCTTTTGGGGGTGTATTGGTTTGTAATAATCCCATTGACGCTGCAACTGCAGAAGCCATTAATGAAATATTTTTTGAAGTATTGGTTGCACCAGCATTTAATGAAGATGCGTTAACTGTTTTAAAAAGCAAAAAGAATAGAATTTTATTACAGCTAAATCAAAAGGATTTTAAAACTGCCACGATGCAGAAATCTATTTTGAATGGCACACTTATTCAAGATACCGATCAAGGAAACTTTGAAAAATGGGAGGAAGTAGGTGGAAGAACTTGCACACCATCAGAAAAAGATAACCTAGTATTTGCCAATATTATTTGTAAGCATTTAAAAAGTAATGCGATTGCATTGGTTAAAGATTTACAATTGGTAGGTAAAGGATGTGGCCAAACAAGTAGAATTGATTCTTTGCGTCAATCTATAGACAAAGCCAAGCAATTTAATTTCGATTTAAAAGGTGCAGTTTTGGCGTCTGATGCATTCTTCCCATTTAATGATTGTGTTCAAATTGCCCACGCAGCAGGAATGGAAGCGTTCATTCAACCTGGTGGATCTGTAAGAGATAAAGACAGTGTTGAATATTGCGTTACTAATCAACTAGCCATGGTTATGACTGGTACCAGACACTTTAAACATTAATCATATTGACAACCAAACAAAAAGCATATTTAGCGCTCTCTGTTACCAGTGTTGTATGGGGTACCAGTTGGGTTGCCAGTAGGTATGCTGTGCAAAATGCGCCTGCTTTACAAGTGTCTGCAACTAGGCAGTTGATTGCAGGTACATTATTCGCTGGTTTCTTCTTATTGAAAGGTGAAAAACTCCCTAGCCTTAAACAAATGGTTTGGCTAGCGGGTATGTCTGTACTCTTATTTGTATTTGCCAATGGTTTAGCAACGGTAGGCGTTAAATATATTTCCAGTGGATTGGCTGCACTTATTGCAGCGCTTTACCCACTAAGTGTAGTAATTATAGAAAAAATATTTTTCAAAAATACCCGCATCGGCTTATTTACTTTTATAGGAATTCTCTTGGGCATTAGTGGTATTGCCATTGTATTTTACGATAATGCTTTTCACAATCAAAGCCCAAACTATTGGATAGGCATTTTGGTTTCTGTTATTGCTATGCTCAGTTGGAGTGTGGGTACCATCATTATTGCAAGAAAGCAAATTAATATCAATCCTTACTATGCTATTGGTTGGGAAATGATTTTTGCTTCCTTGATATTATTTATGACTGCCGGAGTTACCAATAACTTGATTCCATTTTCACAATTTCCCGCACAAACCTGGTATGCAATTGCTTATTTGGTAGTCATGGGATCTTTAATTGCTGTAGTTGCATTCTTGTATACTATGAAGCATCTTGAAGCTTCGGTTGCAGCCCTGTATGCCTATGTTAACCCAATTGTTGCAATTGTAATTGGCTCCTATTTAGTACATGAGCCTTTAACCAAAGAAATTGTTGTTGGATCAATCATTACTATTATTGGGGTATATATGGTTAACCAAAGTTTGAAAAAACAAAAAGCACTAAAGCAGTCTGGTTTAGATAAAAAAACACCTTAATTTTTTCTGTCCTTTATTAGTAATACACGCATTTTATTTTGTGCAGTATTTTAATAAAAAATCAGCGTACATATTTCTCCAACCAATAAATACAGGCTGTGTAGTCAAAAAATTATTATGAAAAATCGGAATAAAAACACCTCCGTATTTTTGGTATAATTTATACATATCCTCCAATGTTTTAGTGGCTTCAGCAACGGTTCTCTTTTCATTAAAAATAACGGTGGCATCCATATAACAAAATGGATAAATCACTAAAGGAGAAGGCTGGTTGGCTACCAAATCAAACCAAATAAATGGCTTTGTAAAAGATGCCCTAAACCCATTTATTTGTGGATAGCCCATTGAGTAGTCGGCTTCAACACCTGAATTTACAAGGGCTCTGTAGGTTTCAGGGAAATTCAAATGAATATAATGTTGTCTTGAATTCTTTACAGGTTCTTGAATAATTTCTGCCAACAGTTTGATTTCTTTTTCCAAAACTTGTTCTCTTGTTCCGGTAATTGGAATTGAATTATGTTGAATTACGGAAGGATGTATGCCCACTGTATACTTTTTAGCATGATCCCTTATCAATAATTGCATTGCTCCTGAATTGGGTGAAATATTTTTATGCAATGCATCTCGCCTTGAAGCAAGCAAGAAAAAATACATTGGCTTTAATTGTAAGCTTTCGTGTAATAAATGAAGCCAATCGTATACATAATAAGGATCATTCTGCGTTCCAGCCAATACTTGTAATCGCTCAACAACTTGATTAAATTTCAGATTCACTAGTTGCTTAAAATAACCCAAAGCATTCCTGAAACTGCTTTGGTGCAAGTAGCTATATGCAATATCAATATCATAACTGGGCTTGAAGAAGAATTGACGGCTTACTTGAACATTCAATTCTTTTGCTAATTCATCTAACCAATAATTAACCAAAGGAAATTGTAGAAAACCATTTTGATATGCCAATGATTGTTCCGGTAAGTACCTTCCGTAGCTATCTTTTTGATGTGGTAGCCATTCTTCGTAACGGGTAATTAAATAAAATGCTGCTGAAAATAAATCGAATGGAATAGTTCCTTCAGTATTAAAAAAAGCGGGATGGTCTTTCCATTTGGAGAAAAGAATGTCTTGTTTGCATATATTGCTTTGTTCCAATAAACCATAAGGATAAATATGGCAGGGTATGGAGGAAATATTAGTAGAGGAATAATTTAATCTAGGCCCTTCATACTTTTTAAAATATTCAAGATCAATAGTAGTTCTTGCTTGTTCTTGAAATAAAGTAGATACAATATATTCTAAGCGGGGTGTAAGCTTGTCTGCATAAATCAAAAGGATATTTGATGCTGACATACTCATCATGAATGATTAGCCTCTTTCCATAATTCATTAAATGTTTTGGCACTAAAATCTAATTCTGATCTATGTGCTGTCCAACCTTTAAATACTTTATTCACTACCCAGTTTTTCATTTTTCCATTTCCAGCATTCATCAAAACCCTATTTAAGCTAGCTGTTTTCCAAACCTTCCAAGCTATTCGTTCAGCCAAACTGCTATTCCCTTGTACTACTGCTTCATGCCTATTATCTAATAATAATTCATGCAAATTGATTCTTACTGGGCAAACTTCTGTACAATTGCCACAAAGTGATGAAGCATAACTTAAATGTTTATACTCGTCCAATCCTTTTAAATAAGGCGTAATTACTTTTCCTATAGGACCACTATAAGTTGTATCATACGCATGGCCTCCAATATTTTTGTATACAGGACAAGCATTTAAACAAGCTCCGCATCTTATGCAATACAATGCTTCTCTAGCAGTTTTGTTGGCCAATAAATTGGTTCTTCCATTGTCTAACAAAATCACAATCATTTCTTCTGGTCCATCTGTTTCATTGGCTTGCTTGGGGCCTGAAATAATGGTATTGTATACTGTTACCTTTTGGCCTGTACCATAAGTAGATAACAACGGCCAGAATAATGCCAAATCATGCACAGAAGGAATTACTTTTTCAATACCCACAATCACGATATGGGTTTTAGGCCAGGCACAACTCAACCTTCCATTTCCTTCATTTTCAGTTATGGCTATTGCACCTATATCAGGTAAAATAAAATTTGCTCCTGTAACGCCAATTTCTGCTTGAACATATTTTTCTCTCAATTTTTGTCTGGCAACCAAGGTTAGTTCTTCAGGACTTAACCCACCTGGAACTCCTAATTTGTCAGCAAATAAACGCGCCACGTCTTCTTTACTTTTATGCATAGCAGGAGTTACAATATGATAAGGTGCTTCTCCGTCTAACTGCTGTATATATTCTCCTAAATCTGTTTCTACACTTTCTATCCCATTTTTTTCTAAATAACTATTGAGATGTATCTCTTCGGTGACCATGCTCTTGCTTTTCACCAAGGTTTTACATTGCTTTTCCTTACAAATAGCCCCTATTTGAGTCAACGCTTCTTCGGCAGTTTCGGCCCACAATACTTTGGCTCCCCTTGCAGTAATTTTTTCTTCAAATTCTAATAAATATTGGTCTAAATGTTCAATGGCATCCCATTTTTTATTCTTTGCTATTTCCCTTGCCTGCATTACATCGGTAAACTGCTTCTTCCCAATTGGAACTACTGCATTGTATTTTCCAATATTGAAGTTTATTTTTCTTCTATGCTCTAAGTCAGCCGCTTTAATGGTGCTCTTCGCAATAAAGGTTGCTGCAGTATTACTCATTGTTGTTCTTTTTCATTTCTGCTGCGGTGGCAGCTAATGTTTCATAAAATTCTTCCCCATATTTTCTAATCAATGCATCTTTTAAAAAAACATATACGGGTACTTTTAGTTTATTTCCCAACTTGCAGCCTGGCTTACATAAATCTTCACGGGGGTGGTAGTTTACATATTCTACATCTGGGTCTCTTTTACTTTTTTTAATTAGGATAGGAAATAAATGACAACTCAAAGGCTTTTTCCAATCGAGTTTTCCGTCATTATATGCTTGTTCAATTCCACATATAATAGTGCCTGTTGCATCCTTTTTTCCGTAAGCACATATGCCTCCATTTATAGTGGGCGTTACCCAACCAAATTCACGATCATATGTGTATTTCCCTACTCTTTCTACTTCCGCTTTTCCCTCTTCGGTCATATAAGGAAGAATCTCATTAAAGTATTGATCTAATTTTTCCAATTCCCATTTTTCCATTGGCGCACCAGCGTCACCATCTTCACAACATCCCCCTTTGCATTTAGTAAGATCACATACAAAATGCTCTTCTACAACTTCATCACTTATTAGTATCTGGTCTATTGCTATCATGAATTCATTCTTATTGGTTAAAGATACTCCTTTAATTTATGGCTGTTTACGCCAAGTAAAACTATTGATTAAGTGTTTAACATCTTCCATTAAAAACTGGTTTACAATATTCAACGAATCTTCATTAGGTGTTGCGTCAAAATACAAAGCTCCTCTTAAGAAATGCCTACTTGAATCTGTAAGAAAAAATTGATTAGCAGTAGCAACATCTCCTCCCACTTTAAAAAAAACTCCTTCTACATTGTAAGGATTTACTAATAATGAATCGTCTATGGAATATGCTTTAGAAGTATGCTTACCTGTTAGTGTAAATGCGTCTCTTATTAAAGTGTCAAAATTATTTTGAGCACCAATTTGCTTATAACTTATATAAATTCTTCCGCTGAACTGTGGGAAATCAATATTGATCCACCATGGGTTTTCAGTGGTTTCACCAAAGAAAGTACTGTCTTTAGTTATTCTTGCATATACTGGATATTCAAAGCTATAAGGATAGCCCGGCTCTTGGAAAAGCTGGTATTTTTTAGAAGGAAAATCTATTTTAAAATAGCCCGTTGGCTTGGGTGTAAACGAACTATTACAAGCATAGAAAAAAACAAGTGCAATAAAAAAAAAACTAGCTGCTATTTTACTCATCTGTTCCTTCTTTAATGGTCAACTTAACTTTTAAAATTCTATTCTTAGCAACTTCTAACACAGTAAAATCAAACTCATCAGTAGTAACTACTTGATTTACCTGAGGAATTTCACCCGCTATTTCTAATACCAATCCTGCCAATGAATCACTCTCCCCTCTTTGTGCATCAAACGTATTGAGGTCAATATTCATGATTTTGCATACATCGTTAATCATCATTTTTCCCTCAAAAATATAGTTATGCTCATCCAATTTTTTATAACCAGCATCTTCCTCATCAAACTCATCCTTTATTTCGCCAATTACTTCTTCTAAAATATCTTCTAATGTTATTATACCGCTTGTGCCGCCAAACTCATCTACCACAATAGCAAAATGAATTCGCTTCATTTGAAACTCTTGCAGCAAGTCTTCAATCATTTTTTGTTCATGAACAAAAAATGGTGGCCTTAACAAACTCTTCCAATTAAAATTAGCTGGTTCATCTAAATAAGGCAATAAGTCTTTGGTATGAATCATCCCAGTAATATGGTCTAACCCTTCTTTATACACAGGCAATCTACTGTAGTTCAGGTCTCTTACAATATCTAATAATTCTGAAAAACTAATTTCTTCATCAACCCCATGCACGTCTACCCTTGTTTTCATTACCTGCTTTACAGAGATATTACCAAACTTCACGATGCCTTTAAGTATATTTTTTTCATTTTCAGAAGCGGTATTATCTGTAGTGATATCAATAGCATGATCTAATTCTTCTAAACTATAGGCATTGCCATTTTTATTATTCAATACCCTTTCTAATTTATCAGAATATTTAACCAATTTTTTTCCTAATCCAGTGCATAAATAGGTCATTGCTTGTACAATGCCCCCGAAGTCTTTTGCAAAGCGAATATTGTTTTGGGTAGCCAATACTTTAGGCATCACTTCTCCAAATAAAACCAACATAAATGATACTGCTACTACTTTAATGACAAACTCTACCCAGGCCGCTCCATATTGTTCAAAATTGAATAAATCATCAATAAGTAAATTGGAGACAATAATAATAGTGATATTAACAAAACTGTTTGCAATTAACAATGATGCCAAAAATGATTTGGGCTCTTCTAACAAATCTACAATTCTTTGGTAGGGTGGTATTTGTTTAGACCTTAATAAATTGATGTCTTTATGCGTCAAAGAAAAGAATGCAACTTCTGCACCAGATAACACAAAAGATAGGAAGAACAAGAAGAGCAACACCATTACTAAAATAGTTGTGCCTTGTGCCTGCAATGCTGCTAGTATTTGAAATGTAGAAAGTAAATCGGTTACAGGATAATAATCCAAAGCCACTGAATTTGGTTAAAAAGCAAAAATATCGTTTCTGCAACAATTAAAATGGAAGAGATTCATAATCTGGCTCACCAGAACCTGGGCCTGCTGTTCCATCGGCTCTTTTATCTAACATAATCAAGTTATCTGCAACTACTTCTGTAGCAAATTTTTTATTCCCATCCTTATCTTCCCAACTTCTGGTTCTTAATCTTCCTTCGATGTATATTAAACTTCCCTTATGT
>NCHN01000074.1 GCA_002281875.1 Sphingobacteriia bacterium 24-36-13
ATTTTAACAGGTGGTGGATCTCAATTAAAACACTTAATTCAATTAACTGAATATACTACCGGTTTAAATGCTCGTATTGGTTTGCCTAATGAACATTTAGCTGCTAATCATATTGATGAATTGAAAAAGCCAATGTATGCAACATGTATTGGTTTAATATTGAAAGGTTACAACGACTACGATCATCAATACAAAGAGTTTACAGAGAAATTTGTAAAGATGGAAGTTCCGTCTGCCTTAAAAAAGAACCCTGTTACTACAGCTGAAGCACCTGTTGCAGCGGCACCAATTACGCCAACTGCACCAGTAGAAAAAGCTACAGTAGATGTAACTCCAAGAATTAAATTCTGGGACAAATTCAAGAATAACTTAATTGAATTGTTCAAAGAAGAAGAAGACCAAGTAATAAGATAAAAACCCTACTACCCATTTAATCCCTACTAACCCAAACCGTCCACTATGATTCATTTTGATCTTCCTAAACAGAAATCATCCATTATTAAAGTATTGGGTGTTGGCGGAGGTGGAAGCAACGCTGTTAACTTTATGTTTGAACAAAACATTGAGGGTGTTGACTTTATTATCTGCAATACCGATGCTAAAGCAATTGAACAAAGTAAAGTTCCCAATAAAATTCAACTAGGACCACACTTAACTCAAGGATTGGGTGCAGGTGCAAACCCAGAAGTGGGTAAGCGTGCAACTGAAGAGTCACTTGAAGAAATCAAACGTATTTTGGAAGTGAATACCAAAATGGCATTCATTACTGTAGGTATGGGAGGCGGTACGGGTACTGGTGGTGCACCTATTATTGCTCAAATTTGTAAAGATTTAGGCATTCTAACTGTTGGGATTGTAACCACTCCTTTTGGTTTTGAAGGTCCGCGCAGACAGTTACAGGCAGAAGAAGGTATTAAAGCTTTAAAGCCTTATGTGGATACCTTATTAGTAATCAGCAACGACAAATTACGCATGCAGTACGGCAACTTGAAAATGAAAGAAGCATTTTCAAAGGCAGATAATGTATTGGCTACTGCTGCAAAATGTATTACCGATGTTATTAATAGTCGTGGACATATTATTGTAGACTTTGCCGATGTATGCACTGTTATGAAGAATGGTGGTGTTGCAATTTTAGGTAAAGCAGAAGTAGAAGGAGAGAATAGAGCACAAATTGCCATTGAAGAAGCATTGTCTTCTCCGTTGTTAAACGATAGTGATATTAGAGGAGCTAAGTGGATTTTGATTAATATTAATAGTGCAGAGGGTGAGCATGAGTGTACTATGGATGAATTAGAAATCATCAATAATCATTTACGCTTACAAGCAGGGGAAGATGCAGATGTTATTGTAGGAATGGGGTATGAACAATCTTTGGATAAGAAAATTGGAATTACTTTAGTGGCTACTGGTTTTGAACACAAAGATCCATTTGCAAAACCAATTGCTGAAGTAAAACAAGAAGCAAAGCCAGAAAAGATTGTGATGACTTTGAAAGTTGAACATCCTGCAGTTAAATCTGGAATCATTACAGCTACTACTCCTGCAGAAGCTCCAATAGCCGCTCCAGCAGCACCTGTAGATGCGAATGCACCTACATTTGAAACATTGGAAATTCCAGCTGCACCTCAAACAATTGTATTTGATATTACTCCTCCAATAGAACCTGCAGCTGCTGAAGCCGTTGCTGAGTTAGATAGTGTGGAAGAAGAAGTGGTTTCAATGGGTGTTTATATGGAAACCCCTGCAATTACTGAAGCAGAGTTAGAGTTGATGCCTACCTTACAAGGACCTCCTGAAGTGCATATTTTTGATGAAGTAGAAGAATTGGCAACTATTCCAACTGCTATTCATTCAAATTTCTCCTCAGGATTTTTGAGTAAGCCTTCTAATATTTATGCAAGCGCTGCAAACTCAAATTCAAATGAATCGAATGAGCCAAGCAAGCCTGAAACGCCTGCTCAGCCTATTATTCAACCAAGACCTGAACCAATTTATTCAGCACCGGTTGTTCCGCCTACACCACCAACAATTCCAACTCCTCCTCCGCCAGTGGCCGAAGAAGAGAATCAATTTGATATGCAGTTGGTAGAGAAACCTGAAGGATATAACACACCAGTTGCAGGACCCGTTGCATCTACACATGATGCCGATTGTGCTGGAGGAGATTATATGGATGATGTAGAAGAGCAAAAAAGAAGAGCTGCTGAGCGTATTCAAAAATTGCGCAACTTATCTTTCAATGTAAATAGTTCTTCAGATATGAATGGTGAGTTTGATGCAGTACCTGCTTATGTAAGAAGGAATATGGAGTTGTTTGGAAACACCCTTACTTCTGTAGAAAACTTTTATAGTAAATACACTGTTGGTAAGGATGAAAACAATCAAACGCAAATCAATACCATCAACACTTTCTTAGACGGTAAAAAACCCGACTAATCAATTTAGACTAACCCAACCATTATACTTTCGGATGCCCTGCTCTTTTAGAGCGGGGCTTTTTAATAGCTAGCGGTATTCGAAACTTTTAGCCAGTACCTTTGTTAGTATAAAAAGCATTTACTATGGCAACGATCATGATTACGGGTGGAACGGGTACAGTGGGAAAGCGTTTAACAGATTTGTTGCTAAAAAAGGGCCATTCGGTAATCATAGTAGGTAGGGGAGGCAAACCAAAACAGCCTTTGAAAGCCGGTGCAAATAGTGGCAACGCTAATAACGATAACCTGTCATACGAACAATGGAATATTGAAGCGCAAACCATTGATGAATCCGCTATTCAGCAAGCAGATTATATTATTCATTTAGCGGGTGCAGGTGTTGCCGATAAACGTTGGTCGGATGCTCGTAAAAAGGCTATTGCGGATAGCCGTATTAATAGTTGCGCACTCATTGTGAAAGCCTTGTCTTCTATTCC
>NCHN01000075.1 GCA_002281875.1 Sphingobacteriia bacterium 24-36-13
TGAAAAAAATGGGGGGATTGGTGAAAAAAACGCCCCCTGCATTTCCGAATTGACGAATTTAACATTGTTAAAGAATCAATCATTTATCCGGAAATGAAAAAAACCATTTTACTCATTTTTTTGCTCCTTCTCTCTGCAACCTATCATTTTAGGGGCAACTTGGAGGCAACAGAAACTTTGGCATTTATTCCTACCATTTCTCCAGTAGAAAATCAACCCATTGCAAGCGATCAAGAGTTGATGCATAGCCTTATTTTATTAAGTGATAAAGTAGTGGTTAATGTATTTTCGAATGAAACTTCTTTGTCTTATGATTCATTAAATGATTATTTGGAAAAGCATTCGTCATCTCTAAATAATCAAACCCTATCTATTGCTGTTGCAAAAGGAACTGATTATATGGACGTCATTAGGGTAGTTGATATGATAGCTAATTCGTCTATTAAAAATTATAAATTGGTTCGTTACGAGTAAGTGGATTTAATTAACTTAATTTCTTCTTCTTCCACTAATTCTGCTTTTACTTTATAAGTTCCAGAAGGAAGTAAGTATTTCGCAAGTAATGGCATTATTTCAATTAATAGCAGCAATACTATTAATAAATAGTATCTAAAAGCGACTGACTTGTTTTGTTGAATTAAATGATCTAATGCTTCTATTTGCGTGATAAATCCTGTATTCAAAAGTTGGTTAAATGATGCTTGCTCTTTAGCAATAATATTATTGATTGATTGAATGGCACTATCTGCATATTGAATAGTAGGAGTAAGCTTTTCTACTACTAATTCATAATCATTGGCCGATTTATCTGCAGCCGCTTTTTTAGCTAAAGCAATATTTTTTAATCCAATTTTTTTAGACCCACCTGTGCCATCTGTTTCTTCGATAAAACGGTTTCTATTGTAAACCATTTCTTGATAGTATTTATTGAGTGTTTCATTGGCTAATTTTTTTTGATACACCAATTCATCTTTATCATTCTGATAGCTTTTTACTAGGGCGATGTTTTTTGTTTTTTTTCTTATTTCATTGTCAATGGATGCCTGCACTTTTACCTCTTTTTCAAAAAGAAACAATAAAGCAGGCTGAGCCATAAATAGCCCAATGGTAACAGCTAAGAACAAACGAAAAGCTAGTGGTTTCCAACCAAAAGCGGTTGATTTCTGAACACCCTTAATTAATGCCCGATCTATGAATAGAATCAATCCTCCCATGAAAAAACCCAAAATAATTGCTACCCACCATGCTGAAACAACGGTGCTAAAAAAATAAGACCATGCCAAAGTGGCAAATCCCCAGGTGCCTAATACCAGCATTCCTATAATAGAATGCCTATTACGGTCTACAACCGCATCTTTTAATAACTCGGTTTCAGCCGTACTTAACCACCACAAGAATTGTTCTCGGCGGTTGGGATGATAATTTTCCTGCATAACTATTTTTTTTAATGGTTAAGGCAGGCACAGGTTGTTTTTTGGTTGGTTGGGGTTGGCTGGTTGGAAAGACAAAGAAAAGGTATTTTTTGTTAGGCAAACGTTACCTTTGCCGCTCAATAAAAGTTTGTATGAAGACGGACAAAAATACGGTCATTGGTTTTGTGTTGTTGGGTATCCTGATGTTTCTATATTTCTGGTACACAAGTCAGCAGCAAAATGCCATTATTGAGATGAAGAAAAGAGAAGAAGATTCTCTTTCAAAAGTAGCTGCTGCAAGAATGAAATTGGTGGATACTGTTGCATTAAAAACAGATTCATTAAAAAGAGACTCTGCAGTTAGGGTTGCTGTTGCAGGAAATTTTACTGATGCAGCTGTAGGACAAGAACAAGAAACTGCTATAGAGAATGAATTGGTTAAAGTAAATTTCACTAATAAAGGCGGTCAAATTAAATCGGTTGTATTAAAAAATTATAAAGATGCCAATAATCAATTGGTAGTGCTTTCTAATAATAGCAGCATTTCTTATGCAATTAATACTGCACCAGCTCAATCTGCAACCATTGATAATTTGTATTTCACTCCCGGAGCGCTTACTAAGAATGCCGATGGCTCTCAAACATTGCGTTATACACTTTCTGCAGCGAATGGACAGTCTATAACACATGAGTTTAGCTTACAGCCTAACAGTTATAAAATTGGTTGGAAGTTAGGAATGAATGGAGCTGCTCAACTGCTTACGAATAATGCGCTTAATTTAAATTGGACAGTTGCTACCCAACAAATGGAACGAACTTCTCAGTATGAGCGTCAGGTTTCTAATATTTGTTTTTCAGAAGATAATGAGTTTGATTATATCTCTTCTAATACCGATCATACATTTGAAAAGCCTGCACAATGGGTTGCTGTGGTACAACAATTTTTTAATAGTACCCTAATTGCCGACAACTCTTTTAACAGTGGAAGTATTAAATGGGCTAGGGCAACAGATTCATCACGCAATTTGGCTACTGCTACTAGTACTTTACAAATGAAAGTTCCTGCAGCAGCGAGTATTTCTGTACCATTCCATTTTTATGTAGGTCCTAATGAGTATGAAATTCTTGCTAAACAGGCACCAGAAATGGATAAGATTGTAAATCTGGGCAGAGATATGTATTCCTTTGTTCGTCCAATCAACAAATACATCATCATGAATGTGTTTGATTTTTTTGCTTCATTTGTTAAGAATTATGGATGGGTTATTTTATTGTTGACTTTATTTATTAGACTAGTTACTGCTCCGCTAACTTATAGTAGCTATTTAAGTGGTGCAAAAATGAAAGCCTTACGTCCTGAATTGGATATCTTAAAAAAGAAAATGGGTGA
>NCHN01000035.1 GCA_002281875.1 Sphingobacteriia bacterium 24-36-13
GAGATATTTTTCAAATAAAATACAAATTAATAATTTTTATATTTGATTTTTCAAACAATACTTTGTAATTTAGCACTATCAAATTATTACAAACGATCTCTATAATGGCAAGCAATCGAAAAACCCTTCGTTTCTACGAGGGGTTTATTTTTTTCTACAACTAAAGCTGCATGTGGAATATTTAAATAGTCTTTGCGTTATTAGGAATGTGAAACCGATGCGCACTAAACCATTTTTGCTTTTTTTACTCCCTGTATTACTAATTCCTATTACCCAACTTGGATTTGCCCAACAATATCACGCCATCCATGGTTCACCATATGCAGGAGTGAGTGGGGCATTCAATAACCCTGCTTCCATTGGCAACAGTTTACATAGGTGGGATTTTCAATTATTTTCAGGACAAACCTCTATATATACAAACACAATATGGGCACAATCTTTAAAAAATGCAGTAACCAATAGAGCTGGCGATTATATACAAGATGGATTTCAATCTAGAAACTTTAATACCAACTCAGATTTAAGTTTATTTTCTGCCATGTATCGCATCAATAAAAAGCATGCTGTAGCCATTGCTTTTAGAGGCAAAATGTACAATCATATTTATACCAATGAATTTACCATACAAGATACCAGTACCAGTTTAAGAAGCTTTTTTAAACTGAATAGAACCACTCCATTTTTAGAAAGTAAATCTATACATGTTGGTTGGGGAGAATTGAACTTAACATATGCAGGCGCACTTCTAGAAACAGACAATAGCAGATTAACCGTTGGGGCAACTATGCAATTTTCGAAAAGCTTAATCGGCGGATTTTCCAAAATGAACAAAGCAAGATTTAGAGAAAATATTAATGGATCAGATACCAGCTATACCAGTACAAGTGGTGTGGGTGAATATGGTTATTCATCCAATTATGATGTGCTGCAACAATTTGGGGCAACAAGTGCAAGTATCAAAAGTTTTTTAAATGAAGCCAAATCTTCAATTGGATTAACAGTTGGACTTGAATATATAAAATACGACGATGAAACTTATTTAGACAGACGTAATTATTCGGGACGAGTCTATAATTATAAAATTGGATTCAGTATTGTAGATATTGGCTCACAAAAATTTAATAACAGCCAATATACCGGGAGATTTTCTGAAAACAATAATGGAATCAGTGACGCTGCCATTGCAAGAGCTTTCAATGGTGTAAATAATACCAGGGACTTAAGGGATTCTTTAGCTGTGATATATGACTCTGTTCAGGTATTGCCTCCAACATTTACCATTGAAAATCCCACTAGAGCAATTGTGAATTTTGACAAACAAATTAATGCTAACTTTTTTGTAAATACACAAATGGTCATCCATCTAAGCAATGCTAAAAACGCCATAAAACAAAAAAGCAATGATTATAGTTTTATCACTATCACTCCAAGATGGGAAACATTAAATTGGGGTGTTTACATGCCAATACAATATACAAGGGATGGCCAAGTATGGACTGGCCTAGCCGTGAAAGCAGGACCAGTTATTGCAGGTATTCATAGACTTGGTATATTGAAACAAGGAAGCTTACTCAACGGTGGGGGATATATTCTTTTGAATATACATCCCTTCAGAAAAAAAGAAATGAAGAGTAGAATAGACTGTTTTGAATAGCCTACTCAGCACTTTGAATATTTCCAGCTTGTTTTCCTTTTTTACCATCAGTAATTTCAAAGGAAACTTTTTGTCCTTCTTTTAATGATTTGAATCCTCCCATATTAATTGCGGAGAAATGGGCGAATAAATCTTCACCACCATCATCTGGTTTAATAAAACCAAATCCTTTTGCATCGTTGAACCATTTTACTGTACCGGTAGGCATATTATTGTATTTAGACTTAAATATACTAAATAATATTTAAGCGTGAATAATACAATATATAAGCATAATAGTGTAATGCTTTAGAAACTCAATAGATGGTTCTTTGCACAAATCATTCTATGAAAGCTATCCTACTCCTTTTCTTGTTGAGTTTTATATTTCCACAAGAAAATACCGCACAAATCAAAGTAAACATCAATATAGGTAGTCAACCCGTTTGGGGACCAACTGGTTACGATTATGCCAGATTTTACTATTTACCCGACTTAGATATGTATTACGATATCAATAGAAGAGAATACATGTATAACGAAAATAATCGCTGGGTTTATATCAATCATTTACCTGATCGCTATAGAAATTACGACTTATTCAAAGGATATAAAGTGGTATTTAAAGAAGACAGACCCTATACCAATCATGCAATTCATTTAAATAAGTACAAAGGTTTTAGAAATAACAATCAACAACAAGCCATTATTTACAGTAAAGATAAAAAATACCATATCATCAAAGGTCATCCAGGAAACAATGGAGGTAACGGAAACAATGGTAAGAAAGGAAATAAAAAGAATAAAAAAGATTAAAAATATGAAAAAACAACTACTCAAATGCTTACCAGTCATTGCATTAATGCTTGGAAGCTTCAATTCAATTAAAGCGCAAGAAACAACAACAAAAACAACAACTGTAAACGAAATAAATCCACCGCTATTTTCAGGTAACAATGGTTTTAGAAAATGGTCTTTCGGATTAAATGTAGGTGCATTAGTTCCATTTGCTGCTATTGGCGGCAGAACCGATTTTTCTAAATGGGTACCGAAATTAGGATATGGAGCATCTATAAAATACCAAGCTTCTCATGCTTTTGGCATTCAATTAGATGGAGTAATGGGAGACTTAGCTGGCAATAATGACAGGTTACAAAACGGTGCAGTTCCTGTAAGTCCATACCGTTCTTTTTCAACTAAAATGAATTGGGCTGCTAGTTTAAGTGGTGTAGTAACACTAGCCAATATTAACTGGTCACAAATGCGCACTTCTGTTCAACCCTACTTAAGTGTGGGTGCAGGCGCAGTAAGTTATACGCCAAGAACAATGAATAATACTGGCATTTCAGAAGGCATGCTACCCAAAGCAACGGATATTTCATTTTTTGTGCCAGTTGGATTTGGCGTAAAAATGAATTTGTCAAAATCAGTCAATTTAGATTTAGGATATACCATGGCATTTGTTGACAACGACAACTTGGATGGCTACTTTAAACCTCCTTATGCTTCAGACAAATTTTCATATGCACATATAGGTCTTGAATTTGCTTTGGGCAAAAAATCAAAACCGCAAATGGCCACGCATAATCCTCCTGCACAAATGAACAGTGAGTTAAGAGCTGCAGATGCAAAACTGGCTGCAGAAATTGCTACAGGACAAGAAAATCTTAATAGAAAAATTGCTGAAATGAATGCATTACAAGCGGAGCTAGCTAAAATGAAAATGGATAGCGACGGTGATGGTGTATCAGATTACTTTGACAAGTGTCCTAATACAGATAAATCAGTTAAAGTAGATGGAGCAGGATGTCCACTACCAGTAATAGTACCCGCAAAAGACACTGTCATCAGAATTACCAATAACTATGTTATAACCGAAGAAGATCGCAGAATTGTGAGTGAAGCAATTAGAAACCTTGAGTTTGAATTTGCAAAATCTTCTATCAGCAATCGTTCATTCCCTTACTTAAACAGAGTTGCCGAAATGATGACGCTAAAAGGGTTTAGCTTAAAATTGGGAGGTCATACGGATGCAGTGGGATCTAATGCTGCCAACTTAACCTTATCGAAAGACAGAGCCGAATCAGTTAAAAACTATTTAGTTTCTAGAGGAGTAAATTTTGGGAAGATTGAAGCTGTAGGATACGGTGAAACACAACCAGTAGCAAGCAACAAAACAGCTGCAGGAAGACAGAAAAATAGAAGAGTAGAATTTACTTTGTATTAATCAGGCCGTAATTAGAACAGGAGCATAAAAAAATCCCGGCCATCTTAAATGATGGACGGGATTTCTTATTTTAATGAATTCTTATTGAGGTAAAGTAATTTTAAATTGGGTTCCTGTACCTATTTCTGAAGTGATTACAAGTGTTCCATTTAATTCATCTATTAGTCGTTTAACTAAAGACAAACCAAAGCCATATCCTTTCTCACCAGTAGTACCACTAGAAGAAACTTTAATCCCCTTCATAATATCTTCTATCTCTGCCGAAGACAATCCTACACCAGAATCAGCTACTACTATTTCTAAGTACTGACCATTGAGTGTGGTATGAATATTTAAATCAACCAAAATACGTCCATTACTAGGCGTGAACTTAATGGCGTTCGTAATCAAATTGCCTGCAATCTGTAGCAACTTATTTTTAGGGATGGGCTTTTGCTCCTGTCCTACTTTTATTTTAAATGATAAGTCAATTTGTTTGTTAGCAGACTGGGGTGTATACAATTTCTCTAGCTTATCTTTAAAACTGAGTAAAGTAAAATCACTTGACTGAACTACCCCTTTTGCTTGTTGGTCTTCCGCATTTAAAATTTCTGTAGCAAGGTCTAATAAAGAATTTCCTGCACGATGAATCAGTTTCATGATTTCTAAAATATCGTCTAGCTTTTGACCCTCCCCATGCTCTGTTACCATTTGAGCTAAACCAATAATACCAGATAGTGGGCCACGAATATCATGGGCCACTTTTTTATTATTCTCACTAACCTGATTAACTTTAGACTTGAGGCTTTGAATATATTTAATAGTAGATAATCTATTCACTACTTCTTTAGCAACTATTTTGAGTAGCTCTACTTTTTCAGGAGACAATTCTTTTGCTGCTGTGTCTAACACACAAAGCGCTCCTAAATTATATCCTTCGGCTGTAGCTAGAGGAATACCAAAGTAATATTCCAAATTAGGATTATCAACAACATAAAATTTGTCTTTGAAGCGATCATCTGCTGATAAACTTTTTACTTCAAAACCATCATTATTGGTAATGGTATATTGACAAACAGAATCTTCTCTACTCATTTGCTCCAATGGCAAGCCAAAATTAGCCACCGTCCATTGGGTATAAGTATCAATTAAATTAATCAATGAAATTTTTGTACCAGCTATTTTAGCAGCTAATTCAACCAAATCTTTCAATAAACTAGCAGTATCTGAATAATCTATATCGTATTCCGTTAAAGCCCAAACTCTTTCATCTTCATTCTTGGGAATAGGTGGTTGCATAGTAACAATTGGTTTATGCAAAAGTAGCGTAAGAATCTGACGAAAACATAGTGATTATTCAAAATTTAGGCCATTTCTGACTTATTTAATCTTTTCTACAAAAAAGCATAATAACAGATTAAAAAATTCATTTTGTGATGTACATCATATTTCAGGTCATTAATAAGGTTTTCCTTTGCATAATGATTTTATCTTAAGGATATGTTTAAAAGAATCGCTGTCATCACAATAATTACACAAGTACTAAAAGTCCCCGTTTCATTTGGTCAAAAATTAGATAGTACAGATACAGAAGTAACAATCTCTGCACAATACAGACCAAGGTTTGAAATCAGAAATGGCAATTTCAGACCGCTTTTAAAGTCTGAAAACCCTGCCATATTAATTACTGATCGTTTACGCTTCTCCTTTGAATATCAATATAAAAACATAGTAACCTTTAAAATTGTACCTCAAGCGGTTGGTCTTTGGGGACAAGCCAGTATGATTCAAGGAATAGAGAATGATGGCAATAAGCTTGCACTTTTTGAAGCATGGACAAAAATCAAAATCGCTAAAAAATGGGATTTACAAGTAGGAAGACAAGTGATTTCACTAGATGATGAACGAATATTTGGAGAACTAGATTGGGCTCAGGGAGGAAGATCACATGATGCAGCCTCCATTCATTTTCAAAACAATGGCATAACGCTAAAAGGTTATTTAGGATACAATCAGAATTACAAGCAGTTTTACCAAAATAATATCAACAATATTTCTGGTAATTTATATAGTACTAAAAATGCTTACCCTTATAAATTAATGCAGACTATATGGGTAAATTTCAAACTAGGCCCTTCCCAAAAACTTTCTGTTTTAGTTAATAATATTGGATATCAGAATGCCTTATTTAATAATATAGATACCGTTACCCATTATTTACACACAATGGGAATATATTATCAAAGCAATCATCCAAAATGGCTACTAAATTTATCTGGATATTATCAAACTGGCCATAATAGTGGAGGATTAACTACCAATGCTATATTAGCTGCAATTTACTTACAACGCAATGTGAATAGTAAAGTACAAGTAGGTGTTGGCCTTGACTATCTAAGCGGAAACAACTATGGAACAGTTAGTAATAAGAATCGGGCTTTCAATCCATTATTTCATACAGGTCATAAATTTTATGGTTTAATGGATTATTATTTTGTAGCCGATGGGCATAATAATGTTGGCCTATTAGATTATTTTATTAAGGGGAACTATAAAATTTCAGCAAAAAATAATATTCAGGTAGCTGTACATCAATTCCAAAGTCCCTCAGCTATTATGGTACCTGGCCAACATTTCAGTAGGAATCTTGGATCAGAAATAGATATCAGCTACAATCATACCATCAATAAAATAACTACGCTTCAAGGTGGATATTCATTATACAAAACAACACCAACATTACTATTACTAAAATCTGTAAACAATGCCCATAAAATTCAACAATGGTTTTGGCTCAGTATACAAATCAGTCCCAATCTCTTAAAATCTAAATTTAAATCTTAAAACTATACACATGAAAATTAGAAATCTAGTTCACTTATTTCCCATTATTGCGCTCACTGCCATCGTCAGTTGCAATACGAACCAAAGAAACACTTCTACAGAAAATGCTATTGATATTGTTGCAGAGGGCACGCCTGAAGTAGCAGAAATCACTGGAGCACCGAAAGTTCCTAAACCTATTGGCGACCGTGCTGCAAAAAAACTGATTGTTAATTTAGTGACAACCGAAATAGAAGGAATAATAGCAGATAGTATTCCTTATACCTTTTGGACTTTTAACAATACTGTTCCAGGAAGTTTTATAAGAGTTAGAGTTGGCGATGAAATAACAGTAAACTTAAAAAACGATGCAAATAGTGTTTTACCTCATAATATCGATTTGCACGCAGTAACAGGACCAGGCGGTGGAGCTCCTGCAAGTTCTTCAGCACCTGGCAAGGAAACTTCTTTTACTTTCAAAGCCATTAATACTGGCTTATATGTTTACCATTGTGCAGCACCACCCGTACCAATGCATATTGGGAATGGCATGTACGGACTTATTCTAGTAGAACCTGCTGGTGGGTTACCTAAAGTTGATAAAGAATATTACATCATGCAAGGTGATTTTTATACAAAAGCGTCTAATATTAAAAAAGGTTTAATGGAATTTGACAACGACAAAGCGGTTGCAGAAAATCCAGATTATGTTTTATTTAATGGTAAAAAAGGTGCTTTATTAGGAGCAAATATGATTGAAGCAAAAGTAGGCGAGACTGTTCGTTTATTTATTGGCAATGGCGGACCAAACTTAACTTCATCATTTCACGTAATTGGTGAAATATTTGATAGGGTTTATCTTGAAGGCGGAACTACTATTTCACAAAATATTCAAACAACCATGATACCTGCAGGTGGTGCGGTAATCGTAGAATTTAAATGTGAAGTACCAGGAGAATATGTATTGGTTGACCACTCCCTATCTAGAGCATTTAACAAAGGAGCAATCGGAAAATTAAAAGTTACAGGTGAAGCCAATCTAAAAGTTTTTAATGCCAAAACAATGGCTAAAGAATAAATCAAGTGAAAAGAAAATTTGATATCGCGGGTTGTTTTCTGCTATTTATATTGATCAGTGCTTGCACCCAAAATAATCAGCATGATCTTGGTAGAGAGGAGCAAAAAATAATTACAGATACACTTGTTCCCATCACAGCAGTAGTTAAAATGGTTTATATTCCCGGAGGGGAGTATAAACCATTCTATGGACCTGACACCTTACTGGTAAAAGTTATTCCATTTGTAATTGATGAAAGAGCAGTAACCAATCAAGAATATTTAGCCTTTGTTACAAAAAATCCGCAGTGGAGAAAGTCGGCCATCAAGCCACTTTATTCAGATTCTAATTATTTAAAAGATTGGCCTACCGATTTGCAATTACCTAAAAACGCAAAACCGAATGCACCAGTATGCAATGTCTCATGGTTTGCAGCCAAAGCCTATGCTAAAGCAGTTGGGAAAAGGCTCCCCACATTAGATGAATGGGAGTTTATTGCGATGGCAGATGAAATAACTGCTAACGCGCGAAATAAAAAGAATTATTCAGACGCTATCATCGATTTATACTTACAAAAGAATCGACAGTATAACGAAGTTAAATTAAGTAAACCCAATTATTGGGGCGTATATAATATGTTTGATTTAATTTGGGAATGGACAGATGATTTTAATTCTATTCTTTCTACTAACGATTCAAGAGCTGGCCAATATGATGACAAAGAATTATTTTGTGCTGGAAGTGCAACAAGCTCTACTGATATTTTGAACTATGCAGCATTCATGCGTTTTGCACTTAGAACCTCCATTAAGGCACATTATACCATAGGCAATTTAGGCTTTAGGTGTGCAAAAGATACCGCAATAAAATTAAATTAAAATGAAGTACATACTATCGAGTATACTTTTCCTATTCTTGTTGAATAGCTGCAAAGAAGTAAAAAAAGACAGATCAGCACTCCCACCAAATTCTATTTTCAATTTAAGTTCAGTTTGGACAAATCAAGATGGGATAGACCTCCAATTAAAAGACCTACCAAATAAAACGTTGGTGGTTGTAATGATTTATACCACTTGCAAATCTGCTTGCCCTATTTTAGTGAGTAAAATGAAAGCAATTGAAGGAAAATTTACTCGAAAAATTAAAGAAGATATTGCATTAGTGCTCGTATCAATTGACCCTAAAACAGATACTCCTGAGAAATTAAAAGCCTTTGCAAAAAGCAATGGTATGGTTGGCGAGCAGTGGATTTTCCTTCGTTCTACAGAAGAAGCTACACAAGAATTTGCCAACGTTTTAGCTATGAAGTATAAAAAAATATCCCCCATAGATTTTTCACATTCAAATATCATTAGTGTATTTAGCGCTGATGGAAAACTAATGAGTCAAGAAGAGGGTAATATTGATGTAAACAAAGTAGTTGAAAATGTAGAAAAAGTGACTAAATATTAAAGACTTTGTATTAACCTATTTATTTCTAAACTCCTTGTAAAGCATAATTCCGCCAATTAATATCAGCATGAGTAATAATAACCCAGAAAGCCCCCAAAAAAAACTGAGCCATTCTTTAATGACTACCGCAAATACAATGGAAAATAAAAGTACTGTAGGAACTTCATTCCAATATCTGATCTGTTGCGCAGAATAGTTAAGTTTATTATTTTTTAATAAAGTATATAAATATTGTAATGAAAAATGGTACCCATAAAGTAATAGGACTAAAACCAATTTGACTAAAAACCACTTTCCCTCTTTTTGAAAGACTATATTAAACCAATTACCAGATAAAGCAACCCAAATACCCAAAATAAATGTAATGAAAGCAGAAGGCCAAGTAATCCCGAACCATAAGCGCTTGAGCATAATTTTAAGTTGCTCATGAATGATTGTTTTTTCATATTCTGGCTTTTCATTTGCTTCTATAATATAAATCATTAAACGAGGGATATAAAATAATCCAGCGAACCAAGTAACCACAAATATGATATGTAATGCCTTTATATATGAATACATTAGTTTAATTTAAACCCTATAAGGTTGAATTAACTGATCAATTGCTTGAACCCAGGCATCGTTCGAATTCAAACAAGGAATCATGGTAAAATTTTCACCACCCGCTTTTAAAAAGATTTCTTTCCCCTCTTCTGCAATTTCCTCCAAGGTTTCTAAGCAATCAGAAACAAATGCTGGACAAGCAACCAGTAAGTTTTTTACTCCCTCAGAAGGTAATTCTTTTAAGCGGTTAGCAGTATAAGGCCTTAGCCACTTGTCTTGTCCTAATCGAGATTGAAAAGTTTGTTCAAATTGATTTTGTCGTAATCCCAATTGCTTAGCTACCAGATTAGTTGTCACAAAAGTCTGATGTCGATAACACTGTGTATGGGCAGCGGAGTTAACTTCGCAACAGTTATAGCATTTTAAGCAATGTTTCCCTGTAATATCACCTTTGCGAATATGTCGCTCGGGAACACCGTGATAACTAAAAAGAATTTTATCGAAGGGATTTAACAAATAGTCTTGAATTGAACCAGCTAATGCCTTGATATAATTTTCATCCCTATAATATGGTGGAATAACCGATAGCTTAAAAGGAAAGTTATTTTCCTCATGAATTTTTATTGCATATTCAACTGCTGTTTCATAACTGCTCTTTGCATAATGAGGGTATAAGGGAAAAAGAAACACTTCCTCTACTTCAGGATAATTAACCTTAAAATTTTGGAATGCAACTAAAGGAGTTGGATTTCCGTAACGCATGCAAATTTCAATTGGCTCTTCAACAATTTTTGCAAGTACATTCTGCAAATCGATTGTATTTAAAATTAACGGAGAGCCCTCTTTACGCCATATAGATTGATAAGCATGAGCTGATTTAGGTGAACGAAATGGAACAATTATACCTTTTACTAATAATAACCTAACTAGATAAGGAATATCAATTACTTTCTCGTCCATTAAAAATTCATTCAAATAAACTTTAACATCTTTTACGCTAGGAGAATCAGGAGAACCAAGATTCATCAGTAATATCCCTTTATTAGAAATGTCCTTCATATCAATCAAAAATTAAATACTAAAACACAAAGATGACGAATATCATAACAGAAGATAACATTTAGAAACTAAAATGGCAATAGTGTGACAATCAAGTTCCAAGTGGAAAATAGCTTTGCACTCTACTAGTGTATATTCTATGTTACAATTTGTTTTAATAGGTATAAATTATAAAAAAACAGACGCAGCAACACGTGGATTATTTTCAATAGATGAACAGAAAAACATATCGCTTATTTCTGAAGCCAAGTTAAAAGGTATTGATGGCATTTTTGTTTTAAGCACTTGCAACAGAACAGAAATTTACGCTACAACTGAAAATACAGCGTTGCTATTAAAACTATTTTCAAGTCATACAAATGTTGAGATTTCGATATTAAATAAATATTGTTATATTAAATACGGAGATGAAGCTATACAACATTTATTTGAAGTTGGAGCAGGGCTAGATTCCCAAATACTAGGGGATTATGAAATTGTAGGACAACTCAAAAAAAGTTTTCAGCTAGCTAAAAAATACTACACAACCAACTCCTTTCTAGAAAGATTATTTAATACAGTTCTTCAATCAACCAAATGTATTAAACAAGAAACAAAATTAAGTTCTGGTACAATTTCAGTTTCTTTTGCTGTAGTTCAGTCAATTTTGCATCAACTAAATGATGTAAAAAATAAAAATATTCTACTTATTGGAACGGGTAAAATTGGACATATAACCTGTAAAAATATTATTGACTATATTCAGCCATACAATTTTGCTATTATGAATAGGTCTAATTCAAAAGCAAATGAATTAGCAACCGAATTAAATATTAATTCTATTCCTTTTGATTGTCTAACCACTGCAGTAAATAAAGCAGATATAATAATTGTATCAACCCAAGCTAGTAATTATCTCATCACACAATCCATGATTGATATAAGAAAGGAAAGATATTTTTATGACTTATCAATTCCCAATAATATAGATCCACGTATTAATATTCTAAAAAATCAATATCTCAAAAACGTAGATGACCTCTCAAAAATCAATGATGAAACACTGGCCAATAGAAGAAAAGAAGTTCCCAAAGCAATTAAAATAATTGAAGTACATAAAACTGAATTTAAACAATGGCTTCAACTTCGTAAATACGCTCCTTTACTGCATTCGCTAAAAAAGAATTTGATTGAATTAAAAGAAGTGGGCGATAAAATCGTGCACGAAGAAGAAGTTAAGAAAACAATCAAAAAAATAGCAACAGAAATAAGGGAAAAAAGACAACCGACTTGCTTTTACATGCAAACAGTGCATGAATTTATTTCCAGAAATTAAATAAACAAATGGAAAAGATTTGGAGAATAGGTACAAGAGATAGTCAGTTGGCAATTTGGCAGGCCAACCACACAAAAATACTTTTAGAAGAAAAAGGGATTCAAACAAAACTATACCCGGTAAAATCTGAAGGAGACATCAATTTAACTACTCCATTGTATGAAATGGGAGTACAGGGTATTTTCACAAAAACGCTAGACACAGCATTACTAAATAATGAAATTGATATTGCTGTTCATTCATACAAAGATGTTCCCACAGAATTACCAAAAGGGCTAGTAAAAGCAGCTGTCTTAGAAAGAGCAGATCATAGAGACCTATTAGTCTTCAACGAAAATTTACCTTTTAATGTATTGCAGGAATTATGCTTAAAAGGAAAAGATTTAACAAATGGCTCCCAGTTTACAATTGCTACCAGCAGCACAAGAAGAAAATCACAATGGTTGAATCGATTTCCTGAACATCAAATAAATTCTATTAGAGGAAATGTAAACAGTAGATTAAAAAAACTTAAAGAAAGCCAATGGCATGCAGCCATTTTTGCAAAAGCAGGATTAGAAAGAATAAACTTAGTTCCATCTAATGCAATAGAGATTGATTGGATGTTACCAGCTCCTGCGCAAGGAGCCATTGTGGTAGTTGCTAGAGAAGATGATGAAATATTGTTGGCTGAATTAGGTAAAATTAATCATGCCCCTACAGATTTGTGTACCTACATTGAAAGATCTTTTTTGAGAATTTTAATGGGAGGTTGTACAACACCTATTAGTGCACACGCATATATCAAAGAGGAATTACTTTATTTTTCTGGTCAATTATTAAGTTTAGATGGAAAACAAGAAATATCTATCCAAAAAGTAGTAAAAGTAAAAGACGCATCAGAAATTGGCAAACTGGCTGGGGTAGACATTTTAGAAAAAGGAGGAAAGGAATTAATTCACCAAATTAAAGCCAGTGAAAAGAATTAATTTACTATTTACAGGCCAAGAACTAGATGAAAACATTTTAGAAGAATTACCAATACAATTCTATGTATCAGTTTTACCGTTTATCAAAACTGAATTATTATCCAACAAGCATTTAATTGAGCAATTAAATTTCATTATAGAATCAGAGTGCCAAGTAATTGTTACTAGTAATATAGCTGCAAAATGGATAACTAAGTATGCAACAAATATTCCCAATTGGAAGATTGCATGTATGACTGGAAAAACAAAGGATGTATTTGTTACGAACGAATGGAAAAACCTAATTGTTTTAACAGATCAAAAAAGTGAATTGCTAGCTGAAAATATTGAAAAAGTATTTTCAAAATCACAAAAGGTATACTTTATCACTGGAGAAAGTCACTTAAACATCATTCCATTATACTTATCAAAGAAAGGATTTGATATTGAAACCATCATTACTTATAATACAAAAGAAGTTGAGCAGAATATGGAAGTTAATTATGATGGCATCATTTTTTTAAGTCCTAGTGCAGTTAAAAGCTTTTTTAGACAGCACAAAATTTCAATAGAAATACCTCTTTTTGCTATTGGAGAAACAACTGCTGCAGCCTTAAAAAAAATTGTTTTCAACCCTATAATTACATCGCCAAAGCCAACACAAAAAATACTATTTCATACCATACAACAGTTTTTTAAATAATTATGGAAACAGCAAATAACCACCTTCTTCTAAAAGCACTCAAGGGAGAAGAAACTAATAGGGTGCCAGTTTGGATGATGAGACAAGCAGGAAGATACCTGCCAGAGTACATAAAAATAAGGGAGAAATATGGATTCTTTGAACGCTGCCAAACTCCTGAGTTAGCAGCTGAAATAACAATCCAGCCTGTAGATATCATTGGTGTTGATGCTGCTATTCTTTTTTCAGATATCCTTGTTGTTCCCCAAGCAATGGGATTAGAAGTTCAATTAATAGAATCTAAGGGGCCCTATTTGCCTAATCCAATTCGGATTGAAAAAGATTTTAGTAGAATACATATACCGAATGTACAAGAGAAATTATCCTACGTAACAGATGCTATCAAACTAATTAAAACCAATTTAAACAATAGAGTTCCATTGATTGGATTTGCCGGAGCTCCCTGGACGCTGCTCTGTTATATGGTGCAAGGAAGTGGTAGCAAAACCTTTGATACCGCAAAAGCATTTTGCTACCAACAACCTGAGTTGGCTCATAGATTGCTACAAATGATAACAGATACTACCATCGATTATTTAACTGCTCAAATTGAAGCAGGAGCGGATACCGTTCAGCTTTTTGATAGTTGGGGTGGCTTATTAAGTAAAGCAGATTTTGAAATGTTTTCTTTAAAGTACATTTCTCAGATTGTTGAAAAAATAAAAGACAAAGCCCCTACCATTATTTTTGCAAAAGGTGCTTGGCATTCATTAACAGAAATGAGCAAATTGGAAGCAGCAGGCCTCGGAATTGACTGGTGCATTACTCCTGAAAAAGCAAGAGAATTTGTTGGCGAGAGAATATGTCTACAAGGAAATTTTGATCCGGCAAAACTACTAGCACCTATACCCATTATCGAAAGGGAGACTAAAGAAATGTTGCGTGCATTTGGAAAGAAAAATTACATCGCTAATCTAGGACATGGCATACTTCCGAATGTACCAGTTGACCATGCAAAAGCATTTGTAAATACCATAAAAGAATTCGACTTTCAAAATTGTTAACCCATGCAACTCACCAAAAGGAATCGCATATTAAGAAAATCAGCAGCCATCAGATCAATGGTTGCTGAAACTCATCTAACAGCCAGCAATTTTATTGTACCATTATTCATTGTCGAAGGTGAAAATATTGTTTCCCCCATAGAGTCGATGGCAGGTTACAACAGATACTCTATTGACAATATAGTTAAAGAAGTCAAATTACTTTGGGAACTAGGAATAAAATCTGTTTTAATTTTCGTCAAATCACGCGATGAACTCAAAGACAATACAGGCAAAGAAGCATGGAATCCTAATGGACTAATGCAAAGAAGCATCAAAGCAATTAAAGATGCTGTACCAGAAATGATTGTTATGACTGATGTTGCCCTTGACCCTTACTCTTCTTATGGCCACGATGGAATTATTGTAAACGGTGATGTTGCCAATGACTTAACTGTAGATGCATTAGTAAAAATGGGGTTAAGCCATGCTGCTGCAGGTGCAGATTTTTTAGCACCCAGTGATATGATGGATGGAAGAATAGGAGCTATTAGAAATGCATTAGAAGAGAACAATTTTAATAGTACTGGAATAATGAGTTACAGTGCAAAATATGCTTCCTGCTTATATGGCCCTTTCAGAGACGCACTGGACAGTGCTCCAGGTATGGGAGATAAAAAATCATACCAAATGAATTACACCAATCGACTAGAAGCGATTAATGAAACCTTACAAGATATTGAGCAAGGTGCTGATATTGTTATGGTAAAGCCTGCTATGGCTTATCTCGATATTATCAGAGAAGTGAAAAATCAAGTTACTGTTCCTGTTAGTGCATACCAAGTGAGCGGAGAATATGCAATGATTAAAGCGGCTGCAGCTAAAGGTTGGCTGAACGAAGACTTGGCAATTTTAGAAAGTTTGTTTGCCATTAAAAGAGCAGGAGCAGATTTAATTGCAACCTATTTTGCAAAAGACGCAATAAGATTACTCAATCAATAAAAATCAATATGAATAATAATACCATTAGTAGCCAACTTTTTGAAAAAGCTCAAGCATCTATTCCTGGTGGCGTTAATTCACCAGTGAGGGCATTTAAAAGTGTTGGAGGCCACCCTATTTTTATTGAATCTGCTAAAGGTGCATATCTCTATGATGTAGATGGGAATCAATATATTGATTATATAGCTTCATGGGGGCCAATGATTCTTGGCCATGCACATCCTGAAATTGTTACTGCTATTCAAAATCAAGTAAATTATTCTACTTCGTATGGAGCTCCCACCCAATTGGAAATAGCAATGGCAGAATTGATAAAGTTGATGGTGCCGAATATAGACTTAATCAGAATGGTGAGCAGCGGAACTGAAGCGTGTATGAGTGCACTTCGTTTAGCCAGAGGTTATACTGGGAAAAACAAATTCATCAAGTTCGAAGGTTGTTATCATGGACATGCAGATTCTTTTTTAGTAAAAGCTGGGAGCGGCTTAGCTACCCTTGATATTCAATCAGTACCAGGCATAACGGCGGGAGTTAGTATGGATACATTAACCTGCGCATACAATGATATAGAAGCTGTACAAAATTTAGTTAATCAGCATAAAAATCAAATTGCAGCCATCATCATTGAGCCTGTAGCAGGCAATATGGGTTGTATTTTGCCCAAGAAAAAATTTTTAGAAGACTTAAGGACTTTGTGTACTGATGAAAATATAGTACTCATTTTCGACGAAGTAATGACTGGATTCAGATTGGCAAAAGGAGGCGCACAAGAGCTTCTAAACATTGAAGCCGACCTCGTTACTTTCGGAAAAATTATCGGAGGTGGATTACCAGTTGGGGCATTTGGTGGTAAACAATCTATTATGTCTCATATAGCGCCTTTGGGCAAAGTTTATCAAGCTGGGACCTTAAGTGGAAATCCAATTGCCATGAGGGCTGGTTATACACTTTTGTCTTTATTAAACAGTGGAAATCATTATGAATCTTTAGAGAAAAAAACTGCTTATTTGCATAAAGGATTGAATAGCGTTTTTTTAGAACATCAAATACCTTTTGTAATTAATCGAATGGGATCAATGATCAGCGTGCATTTTAGTGATGGCCCTGTTAATAATTTTGATCAGGCTGCTTCTGCCAACAATGATTTTTTTAACGCATTTTTCCATCAAATGCTACAAAGAGGGGTTTATCTTCCTCCTTCTGCTTTTGAAAGCTGGTTCTTGAATGACGCGTTAACATACCAGGATTTAGATACTACCATTAAAGCTGCAGATCAAAGCTTAACTGCCCTAAAATAATATTTATGCTAGTTCCATCATATTTAATGAATAAATACAATGTACCAACACCAAGGTATACGAGTTATCCAACTGTTCCATATTGGAATGATAGCATTGATATTGAAAAATGGCAGCAATTATTCATCAAGAGGATGGATGAATGCAATCAAGATGGAGGCATTAGTGTTTATATACATCTTCCTTTCTGTGAAAAGCTTTGCACGTTTTGTGGATGCAATAAAAAAATTACCACCAATCACGGAGTCGAAAATGAATATATTATACATCTACTTAAGGAATGGAAAAACTATAGAAGCCTTATGCAAGAACCTCCAGTAATTAGTGAGCTTCACATTGGGGGAGGAACACCCACTTTTTTTTCTCCAGATAATTTAAAATATTTATTAAAAAGTATATTTTCAGATTGTATCATACCTAAAAAGCATGAATTCAGCTTTGAAGGACATCCGAATAATACAACAAAAGCACATTTACAAACACTATTTAACCTTGGATTTAACAGGGTAAGTTTTGGCGTTCAAGACAGTAATCTGAAAGTACAGGAAGTGATTAATAGAATTCAACCACAAGAGAATGTAGTTCAAGTTGTTAATTGGGCTAGAGAAATTGGTTATAATTCTGTAAACTTAGATTTAGTATATGGTTTACCATTACAAGATGCTGATTGCATGAAAAAAACTATAGAAGATTCATTAAAAATAAAACCAGACAGAATAGCGTTTTACAGTTATGCACATGTTCCTTGGACAAGTAAGGCACAAAGATTGTTTGATGAAAATGACTTACCAGACCCAGTAATTAAGATGCAATTGTATCAAATGGGTACTAGAATGTTTACTGAAAATGGATATACAGATATTGGCATGGATCATTTTGCATTGTCAACAGACGAAATGGTAAAGGCAAAAGACAATGGCGGTTTACACAGAAATTTCATGGGATACACTGTACAGAAAACGGGAATGCTATTGGGGTTAGGGGTCTCTAGCATCAGCGATATTTATTATGGCTTTGCTCAGAATAAGAAAACGACTCATGAGTATTATGATGAAGTGGCTAACAATAAACTAGCAATAACAAAAGGATATTTCTTAAATGATGAAGACCAATCAATGCGACAATATATTTTAAATATTTCTTGTTTAGGTAGAACTTCCTTTCAGGCTTCAGATTTACCAATTTTAGAAAAATATTCGTTTCCAGTTTTATCAGATTTAGCAAAAGACGGTTTAGTAGAATGGAACAATTCATCATTAACCGTTACACCACTTGGCGCTCATTTTATTAGAAATATTTGTAAAGCCTTTGACATAAAATTGCTTTCCACTGAAAATCAGGGAAAGCAATTTAGCAAAGCCATTTAAAATTCAGATTTAGAAATTAGCTTTCAATCCAAGGGTAAACCCAATTGGCATATTTGGTCTATATCCATTGGGTAAATTAGCCACTACGGCGTTGTTGTTGGTTAGATTATTTATTGTTGAAAAAGCGGTCAAAATTTTAGTAAACTGATAATTAGCAGATAAATCAACTATTAAAAACCCTTTGAGTGCATTCACATTATTGTAGGTTACATTATTATCAGGAACAATCAGTGTTCCCTGACCAGGTCGAGTTCTTGTTGCGCCAACATATCTAGCTACTAATAAAGTATTGAATTTACTAGTTTCAAAACCTACACTAGCAGTAAACAAATGTGGCGTAATAAATGGAATTAAATCACCCTTAGTAATAATCCCAGAACCCCAATCTCCTCCCCCATTTCGGAAAGTCTCTCTAAAGCTAGCATTGGTATATGTATAAGCAATCTGAACAGGTAATTTCAAATTAGTATTCTTCATCTCCAAAAAATTGTACGCAGCACTTAGCTCAATACCTTTAATGGTCGCATTTCCAGCATTAAATTGATCACCTGTACCTAACCCGCCAGCGCTCATATTATCTGAGCCAAGAATATTTTCATAATCATTTAAAAAAGCAGCAGCCTGTATATGTAAACCATTTTGGTCGTATCGATAACCCAATTCATAGTTAATGGCTGTTTCTACTTTTGCCTGTGAAGTAGAATTTACCGAAGGCATTCCTGGAGGTGAGAACCCTTTGTGTATGCCAGCAAATAGATCGCTTCCATTTTTGAAGGCATAATTAAATCCAATCCCTGGCAAAACAATTGACATTGTATTCGTAGCAGAACGCAAACCTGCACCTAATCTGCCATTATCGTTGTTACCAAAATTTTGAAAATCAAATTCTATACGTTCATAACGAACACCAGGAGAAATTTTCAATCCTTTGTATTCAATATCATAGTTAATATAAGATGCAATTGCTTGGGCATTTCTTATTTGATTCTCTTGATTCCCTTTTACTCCCACGTTATTCAAAATCATAGTGCCATTGGTCATTGCATAATTAGAACGGGTTGCATAACGATCAGCCTGGTCTGCATGAACCCTCACCCCTATTTGCCATTTGTGTTTTACCTCACCGTTTGCGTAACTGAACTGTGCATTTGATTGAATGCCATTTGAAATATAGGTTCTAGCCGCACTTTGAAAATCAATGCTGCCATTTGCTTGTCCTGTCATAATTTGATATGGGTTAGCAAATTGGGTAGGATTACCAAGAATATTGTTGATACTTTGTCCACCAATTGTATTTACCCTACCCCAATCTCTAAAAGTATTAGAATAATATGCAGTGGTATGTATAATGATATTTTTTGTTGGTCTAACGGTATGCAACAACGAAATATGATTATGCTTCATATCTAATAAATCCTTTTGGGTAGCTGCATACCTTCTTAAAGGATTTGCTTTATAATCTTCATAGGTAAGCCCCAGATAACTCTCGTTTCCATTTTCAGAAAGGCTCACTATTTTCATCATCAATGATTGCTGAATTTTGGCAGTTGAATTGGTATGCCACCTTAACTTAGCCATTAGGTCTCTTCGTTCAAATCCAGTGTTACCGCCATTGTCTAGCTGCTTAAATCCATTACTTGCCATCCGATTTACTTCAAAAACATAATCAAAATTCTGCTGACTATCACCCACCCAAACTCTTTGTTGATTGGTACCAAAACTACCTACAGACAATTGTGCAAACCCCTTGAAACTCGTTGGAATATCTGTAGAAATTAAGTTCACAGCACCACCCACTGTATATGGACCATATTTAATTTGGCTGCTCCCTTTCAATACTTCTACTCCTTGCATTCTTAAAAAGGTAGGGAAATAATATGCTGCTGGATCTGCATAAGGTGCTGGAGCAATTAAAACGCCGTCTTCCATCAATGTGATTTTAGCACTTCTATTTACAGGGGTACCTCTTAAACCAATATTAGGTCTCAATCCAAACCCCTCTTCATCTCTAATATTAACCCCAGGTATGGTTCTTAGCACGTTGTTAATATTCGGCTGATTCATTTTTGCCAATGTTTTACTACCAATATATTGGCCAGCTCCTGGTATTAAGTTGGCTCTAGAACCAATAATGGTTACGGGGTCTAATTCAAGAACAGGGAAAGTATCCTTTAACTGTTGCGCCTGTAAAGTATATCCAAATACAATCAAGGGTAATACAAATAATCTCTTCATTTCTATACTTTTTTAAATTGGCTGCAAAAATGAAGCAAGAACCCAAACTAGAAAGTAGCAATCGGGAAAACGTTTTACGAAATCAGTAAATAGAGCTATTAGTTAATCATTGCATTTATTCTTTGCCATAGGGCATTATCAAAACCAGAAACCGCAAAGCTAGGATTGGAGGGATCAGAAGCGTCTCCCATTCGAACAACTACCATATTCTTGCTAGGAATAATATATATTCTTTGGTCTTCAGCACCCATCGCAGCAAACATATCGGCAGGAGCGTTGGGAACTAAACTACCTAAGAAATTGATTTGACCACCTGGGACCATATAATTGGATTTACCATTTAACCACCAGAGGTAACCATAAGCTGGATTAATTGTTTGAGAAGAGCTGATACTCTCATTAAAGAAAGCTTGATTTAGTATTTGCTGATTGTTCCATTTTCCTTTATTCAATGCAAGCAATCCAAATCTTGCCATGCTTCTAGTATTACTATGATAAATTTTAAATATTAACCCATTGTTCCAAAATCCATCCATACCAATGGCAGATTTAATTTTGGCATTAAAGTAAGTATCAAAATTTTGGTTACTAGCTTTTGCCACTACATCCATCAATTTTTGAAAAACATTATGATAAGACCACCTAGATCCGGCATCTGCCAAATAAGTTAAGTTAGCAGGTATTACTAAGTTACTGGCATCATTTAATCCAGATGTCATCGTTAGCAAATGCTTTGACGTAATCAACAGCTCTTTATTCAATGGTGCATTGGTCCAACCGGTACCAAGGAAATCCGAAACCCGTGTATTAATATTGAGCAATTCCTCTTGTTGTGCAATACCTGTTGCTGCTGTTACTAAAGTTTTACCAGCACTATTCCAAGGCCATGTAGTAGTTGTTGTATGTCCATTAAAATATTCCTCCATTACAATTCTGCCATTCACCAAAATCATAAAAGACTTGCTGTTATTTAGGACTAAAAATTCTTTAAGTGGCTGAACAGCAGACTCTTTCCAACCTAAACTACTGACAGTTTTCGTTTCCCAATTATTTCCCGCTATATCTGGAAAAAACATTTGATCGGAAACAATGGTAGGCGAAGGGGCTACTTTTTTTGAGCAGCTGGCAAAAAAGACTAGAAAAGTAAACCATAGTAACTGGTATTTCATTCAATCAATTTTGTTTTAGACTTATAAATAAAGCAAAGGTTTAATAAATGACGACTATTTCTTATTAAATCTGTAAGGAAAAATACGATCCTTCGTAATACATAGTAAACCATTACACTTTACATATGAATCAACGAACATTCATAGCCATTCTGTTTCCAATTCTATTATTAAGTCAATCCATTGGCTATAGTCAAACAGAAATGATCAAAAAGCATTATAATATTTCAAAACAAAGCTTGGCCATTGAAGGCTATGACCCAGTTGCCTATTTTACAAATAATAAGGCAATTAAAGGATTAAAGGAATATATGGTGAACTTTCAAGGCATTACCTATTTATTCTCCAGTATAACAAATAAAGAATTATTTAAAATAAACGCTTCCAAATACATACCCCAATACGGTGGTTGGTGCGCTTTTGCCATGGGGTCTACGGGTGAAAAAGTAGAAATAGACCCCGAAACCTTTAAAGTAAAAGACGGGAAGCTTTATCTATTCTATCATTCATGGACAAATAATACTTTAACAAAATGGAATAAAGACGAAGTAAGTTTAAAAATGAAAGCAGACATTAATTGGTCAAAAATAATTTTATGAAAAAAACACTAATACTAGTATTACTTATCAATTTCTTCTATACGTTAAACGCACAAAAGTCGCCAGTTTTCATATTGAATGGAAAAGCCATTAGAGGTTATGACCCAGTAGCATTTTTCACTGAATCTAAACCAGTAAAAGGAAAAGACTCCTTGACATTTGAATGGAATGGTGCAACTTGGAACTTTTCGACTGAAAATAATTTAAACCAGTTTAAAACAAATCCAGAAATATATGCACCTCAATTTGGGGGATATTGCGCATATGGTACTGCTGGAAATCACAAGGCGCCAACACTAACTGAAACTTGGACGATAATTAATAATAAACTTTATTTTAACTATAGCCAATCAGTTAAACAAAAATGGATCAGCAATCAAGACAGTTTGATAAAACGAGCAGAATACCATTGGATAACATTAAAGGATAAAGAATGAAAAAAGAATTGTTTATTTCATTGATTTTACGAATTCTAGCTGCAATTATATTATTACAAACCCTATACTTTAAATTTACAGGAGCAGCCGAATCTATTGAGCTTTTCACTAAATTAGGTGTAGAACCGGTTGGACGTATCGGAATTGGAATTATTGAATTAATTACGGGAATTGCTTTACTAATTCCAAAAACTGTTTTTATTGGGGCGTTTTTGGGAACAGGAATAATGCTAGGTGCCATCTTATCACATGTATTTGTTTTAGGAATATCGTCAAATGGAGATGGTGGATTACTTTTTTTACTTGCAATAGTTGTTTTGATATGTTCGGTTAGTTTATTGTTTTTACATAAAACAAAAGGGATCAGTTTACTTCATCAGCTCTTATATTCAATCAATAAAAAATAACTTTTTGAAATGATTATTTCAAGCATAATTCAACAACTGAACAGTCTAACAAAATTGTTACATCAGCTCTCCCAAAGTCAATACACACAAAAAATTAAACACTTATCAAATGGAACTATAGGTGCTCATACAAGGCATATTGTAGAATTGTTACAATGCACAGTTAATGGATACAAAATAAATCAAGTAGATTACATTAATAGAACAAGGGATTTATTATTAGAACAGGAACCATCCTTAGCCATAGAGGCGATTGCCGAACTGATCAAAAATATTCATTTAGAAGACAAAGTGTTACAAATGAAAACCCCATTTGACGAAAATCTTATTTCAACCACCTATTATCGCGAAATAGTGTATAATGAGGAACATATTATTCACCATCTAGCTTTACTTAAGGTAGCATTAATAGAATTGAATTTAAATTTAGTAGAAGAGTCATTTGGAATAGCTCATTCTACATTATTGTATAAAGAGAACATAAATTGTTAATGGTATAACTTAATTGAAATGTGTACAGTAGTTTACTATCCAACAAAAACAAAAATCTTTATAGCATCCTTAAGAGATGAAAATATTAATAGAGCCGAAGCATTACCCCCATTTACCTATAAACAAAACGAGATAAAATTTATAGCACCTAAGGATGGATTAGCCGCCGGTTCTTGGATTGGAATAAATGAAAATGGCACAACCATTGTTTTATTAAACGGTGGTTTTATCAATCATATTCCAAAAGAAAACTATTCAGAAAGTAGAGGAACTATTGTAATATCAATGCTAACTTCAAATAATCCAATTGAATTTTGGCATAATAAGGATATGGATAATCTTGCACCACATACTTTAATATTCTATTCAAATGACCAATTATACCAATTAGTATGGGATGGAAATGAGAAGAAAAAATTCAAACTAGATAAGAATAGTTCCTATATATGGTCATCCGCTACTTTATACGATAGACAAGCAGCAAAGTATAGAGAAAATCTTTTTAACCAGTGGCTACAAACTGAACCAATTTTCACCAAATATTCTCTGTTCCAATTTTTTAGAGAAACAACAGACCATTTAAATGGTTTTCTTATTAAAAGAGATAATGAAATAAGCACTTTAAGTTATTCCTTTATTGAACTTCAAAAAACTAAAAAAGCTATAGTAGATTATATTGACCTTAGAAATAATGTAGAATCAAAAGTAAAGATTAGCTGAGTTCAACAGATAAGTGCAATTTTTAAACAAAAGGCAAAAAAGCTTTTGAGGGCTTTTTGCCTTTTGACCAAGTAGTGCGACCTTTTGGTT
>NCHN01000076.1 GCA_002281875.1 Sphingobacteriia bacterium 24-36-13
TTATATAGGTGCATCAGTATTTTCCGGCGATGCCCCTATGCATTCGGCGCATTCTTGGCACTCGGGCTTAGTTTTACTTTAGTCATTCAGGCTGTTGCTAATATGGCCGTGAATGTTAATCTTGTTCCGGTTACTGGGGTTACACTTCCACTAGTAAGTATGGGTGGATCTTCTTTCTTATTTACTTGTGCAGCCATTGGTATTGTATTAAGTGTGGCGCGCAATGTGGAGCAGTTAGAAGGTAAAGCACCTTTAGAAACGGGGGTGAATCCGGTTGCGGCCGCGGACGCGAATGCTACCGGCGTCGGTAATTTGTCTTCGGCGGCCGCAACAGCAAATCCTTTTTCTTCACCTGAAAATTTGCGCCCCAATGCATAATCGATTTATCATTGCTGGTGGTGGAACAGGTGGTCATATTTTTCCAGCCATTGCCATTGCCAATTCGTTAAAAAACAGAGTGCCTACTGCAGAAATTTTATTTATTGGGGCACTGGGTAAAATGGAAATGGAAAAAGTACCGCAAGCGGGCTATGAAATAAAAGGATTAGATATTGCTGGATTTAATCGATCTTCTTTACTAAAAAATATTTCCTTGCCTTGGAAGCTGATTAAAAGTTTTATCCAGGTAAGAACCATATTTGCCCAGTTTAAACCCACTGCTGTTATTGGAGTGGGAGGGTATTCTACTTTTCCTGTTTTACGTTATGCGCAAAGCAAGGGCATTCCTACTTTTATTCATGAAGCCAATTCATTTGCTGGAAAGAGTAATATTTTATTAGGTAAAAAAGCTACTAAAATATTTGTTGCCTCCGAAGGAATGGAACGTTTTTTCCCTAAAGAAAATTTGTTGGTCTCTGGCAATCCAGTTAGAGCTAGCATTGAAAATAATTATCTCACTCGTAAAGATGCGTTGGCTCATTTTAATTTAGATGAATCTAAAACGACCATTCTTGCTGTGGGTGGTAGCCTAGGTGCGGCCAGTATTAACAATGCTTTGATGGCGCATTTAGAAGAGTTAGCAAAAAATGATTTACAACTTATTTGGCAAACGGGTAAAACCAATGCCGATCTTTTTCAAAAGGCTGCCGCGAATTATAAAAATGTATGGGTAGGTGAATTCATCACCCAAATGGAATATGGTTATGCTGCTGCTGATATTGTAATTAGTAGAGCGGGTGCAATGGCTGTAACAGAAATTGCTGTGTTGGGTAAAGCCGCTATTTTGGTTCCTTTTCCTTTTGCAGCTGAAGATCACCAAACGGCCAATGCCATGCAATTAGTTAATAATGGTGCAGCAAAATTGGTGAAAGACGCTGATGCAAAAGAGCAATTAGTGAACGCTGTTGTTCAATTAGCCAATAACCCAATGGAGCAAGAAAACATGAAGGGGCAAATTAGAAAAATGGCTTTGCGTAAAGCAGCTGATTTTGTAGCAAATCAAATTTTAGAATCTTTATCATGAGCAAATTAACTACCATTAACAATATTTATTTCATTGGCGTTGGCGGAATTGGTATGAGTGCCATTGCGAGGTATTTTTTGTCGAAGGGCGCCATTGTGGCTGGTTACGATAAAACGCCTACGGTGCTTACGAATCAACTAGAGAAGGAAGGAATAACCATTCACTATACCGATGATATAACTTTGGCGCCACAGCAGCCTGATGTAGTAGTGTATACTCCTGCGATTCCGAAAGACCATCAAGAACTGAATCATTATATCAATAACGGTTTTAGGGTGATGAAGCGCAGTGATATTTTACAATGGATCACTGAAAACGCTTTTAATATTTGTATTGCTGGTACTCACGGAAAAACAACGGTTACTTCAATGGTAGCGCATTTGTTGCGTCATTCTAATTATGGTTGTAATGCTTTCTTGGGCGGTATCTCTGCGAACTATCATACCAATTTTTGGAGTCATGAACGCAATGTGGTAGTGGTTGAAGCCGATGAATACGATAGAAGTTTTTTAAAGCTCTCTCCTAATATTGAAGTCATCACTTCTATGGATCCCGACCATTTAGATATTTATGGTACGGCCGAAGAAGTTGAAAATGCTTTTGTGCAATTTTCGCAAAAGTTAAAACCCGGTGGAACCATTGTTGCCAAATATGGGTTGAGCAGAGCCGCCGAATTACGGGCAGATCACTTGCTTACTTACGATCATCAAAATGAGGCGGCGGATATTCATGTGAAATCGCTTCAAGTAATTGAAGGTTCTTATCATTTTACGGTACAAGGCCCTGACTGGTCCATTCCTAATTTGGTTTTGCATATGGGTGGCTTGCACAATATAGACAATATGATTGCGGCCATAACCGTGGCTAAGCAATTGGGTATTGACAATGATAAAATCGTTGCTGCTGTTGCCGATTACAAAGGTGTAAGAAGAAGATTTGAATATGCGTTGAAAACAACGGAACATGTTTTAATAGATGATTATGCACACCATCCAGATGAATTGAAAGCGTTGTTATCTGGTGTAAGAAGTATTTTCCCTGATCGAAAACTCACCTTGGTTTTTCAACCACATTTGTTCAGTAGAACCAAAGACCAGGCTGCTGGTTTTTCTGCTACCCTTGATTTAGCAGATGAAGTGATTTTATTGCCCATTTATCCGGCAAGAGAATTACCCATGGAAGGGGTAAACAGTGAAATGTTATTGAATAATATGAGACTGACCAATAA
>NCHN01000036.1 GCA_002281875.1 Sphingobacteriia bacterium 24-36-13
ATCAAGCCATTGAACCGTGACCTTCCCGATTCCATCGGGACGCTCTAGCCAACTGAGCTAACCCCCCATTTATTTTTATTTCAAAAGAACAATCAAGCCCATTGAACAGTGACCTTCCCGATTCCATCGGGACGCTCTAGCCAACTGAGCTAACCCCCCATTTATTTTTATTTCAAAAGAACAATCAAGCCATAGAACCGCGACCTTCCCGATTCCATCGGGACGCTATAGCCAACTGAGCTAACCCCCCATGAGATTGCAAATGTAAGCGGCGGCTGCTAATCCCCAAAATTAGTTTTGGTCCAAAATCACAATAAAACCGCCTATTTCTCGTTGTACTTGACAGATAAGTTTAAGTGAACATCATGAGAAATAGCCAATTATTCATAGTCTTCTGCCTCTCTACAGCAATTGTGCTTTCGGCTTGTAAAAAGGAAGTTGATAAACCTGCAGATCAGCAGGAAACCACTGAAGATAATAGCCCACCCATTGGGGGTGCCACGGCGGTGTTTAGAGACACTGTTTCAGTGAAAGACGGTGAAGTAACCATCACTTATGCTAAGTCTGATGCCTGTTATCCAAGCAACGAAATTTTTTCTTTTACTGCTTCTGCAGCTGGCATTCCTGCTGGGGCTAAATATGTGTGGGAATTTGGGGATGGCAAATCGCTTACAGGAACAACGGTAAGAAATATGTATCGTAATCCTGCAACTTATACTATCATTTTACAGATCAAGAATTCTGCAGATGTATTGATTCATAAAGCTTCTGTTTCAGTAAAAGCATTGGGGCAACAAGTAACGCCTACTGCTATTTTTTCCAGTGCACTGCCCGACATTAATTATTTAAACAACATGACTTTTACCAGTAGGTCTACTGTTCCTACTGGTACAATTGTAGACCATTTATGGGATTGGGCCGATGGTACTACCAACAATAGTTCTAATTCTTTCATGCCAAAGAATTTCCCTAAAGTTCCAGAAGATAAAACCTATAATGTTAAGTTGATTGTATCTGCTAATTCAGGTTGTAAAGACACGGCTTCTTTAAACGTTTTCGTGCCTGCTTCCTATAATATCAGTGGGAACTTTACTGCTGAACAATTTGATGCTTGTACCAATGAGTATTTTATTTTCACTCCAACTGCAACTGGCGTTCCTGCAGGTGCTGTGTACACATGGGATTTTGCAGATGCTACTGGTTTAGTAACAGGTAGCCCTGTTAAAAAGCAGTTCACTTATCAGAACGATTACGATGTTAAAATGACCATTGCTTTAAAAGGTAAAATCATTTATCAAACGCATAAGCCTGTTCGTGCTTTTGGTCAGAACATAAAGCCCAAAGCCTTGATGTTAAAGAATGTCGTGAGTTCTACTTCTACCAAAGAAATATGGGCGTTCTATAGTCAGTCTAATATTCCGCACGGGTATTTAACTGGATATAGATGGGAAATGCCTTTTAACAGAGTAGATGACAATTTCAACACAATTGTAGAACAAGAATATACCAAAGCAGCAACGCCTACGAATTATTCTGTTCGTTTAATAGTGACTAGTAATACCGGTTGTAAAGACACAGCCGTTGCTAATATAACCGTACCGGCTAAATAAGCCTACCCAATGAAGCAGTTAAGTGTTTTGTTCCTTGTTGGCTTTATGGCAATCCTTCTTTTTTCTTGTAAAAAAGAGGCGGATATAGATTTGGATAAATTGGTGCAAGTAGACTCTGTTCAAATTACAAAGGGAGCAATTGTTACGGTGGCTCGCGATACCACAATCGTAACTTATGGAAATGTGGAAGCGAAGTTCAGCCAAACTTCTACCTGCTATCCTTCTAAAGAAGTATTCACATTTTCAGCATCGGGTGTTGGCTTACCTGCAGGTGGTTATTATAGTTGGAGTTTTGGGGATGGGAATATCGCAAACGGCGCAACCACTACCCATTCATACCAAGCTGCTGGTTCTTTTGTAGTGACTTTAATGGTGATGGCCAATGCCAACAATATGTTGGCTAAAGTGAGTTTTGGTGTAAAAGCCTTGGGTCAGCAAACCAAGCCAGAAGCCATTTTCACCACCAAGTTCGATTTTCCACAGAACATTAATTACGTCACATTCAATAGTGCTTCTTCCATTAATCAAGGAGATATTATTCAATTCAAATACAATTGGGGAGACGGAACCGAATACATTAGTTCAGTGGGTTTGGTACGGCATGAGTTCCCAAAAAAAGTGAATGATACCAGTTATGCTGTTAAGCTTACTGTACTATCAAATTTTGGTTGTACCGATGATACCACTGTTCAAGTAACTATTCCAGGTATGTATAGTATTAAAGGAAAGTTCAAAACAGAATCCATTGATGCATGTACCAATGAAAGAATTTTATTTACGGCAGAAGCAGAGAATGTGCCTACTGGGGCAGTTTATGAATGGGATTTTTCAGATGGAACAGGTCCCAGAACAGGTAATCCCATTCTTTACAAATACAAGCACCCCAATGATTATGATGTAATCATGACCATAAAATTAAACGGAAGAGAAATTTATAAGACTAATAAATTAGTGAACTCAAAAGGAGAGAACCCTAGGCCTAAAGCTGTTTTTGAAGAGACCCTTGTTTGGGATTATCCTACTTCACAACGATGGTCCTTTAATAGTAAATCTACCATCCCTACCAGTACCATTGATTCTTATCATTGGAATTTCGGAAATGGCAATACCAATAATGAATTCTATAGTTTCATTGAAACCAGCTACAATAAAGAAACTATTGGTAAATCTTACACAGTTCAATTAATTGTAACTGGAAATGGTTGTGCGGATACTGCTAGAAAGACCATTACGATTCCTCCTAAGTAAATAAAATTTATCGTATCGGGAAATTCTTAAGTTATTGCCTATCAATATATAAATCATATTTTATATTATTGGTATATTTATTGCTGTGTGTATAACAATAAAATGAGACCCATGAAATTTATTCTATCAACCATCATAGTTGTTTTTGCTTTTGTGAGTTGCAAAAAGGATTCTAGTCCTGAAATTGACCAAAGAATAGTTGTTAAATATGAAATATTGGCAACCTCAAAGTTTACTAATCCAAGTTGGGTATATATTACTGAAAGTCCGGGTAAAGAATTGCCTACGAATATGCTAATAACAGATTCTGTTTGGAGTGCTGAATTTAAATTTCCTAAAGGAACTCCGTTAAAGTTTGAAACTGGGATTGCATTAGTAGGAATTAATCAATCATTTGTTTCTTCTATTTATTTTAATGGGGTCAAAAAAGCTACATTGGTCCCGAGTATTACTGCTAATGTAAATAATACTACAAGAGGCTCTACTAAACTCGAAATAGTGGTTGAATAATTCTTTTCGCATTGTTTTAATTGAGTTGATGTGCAGCTTTACATAAGAAAAGGATTTTATGCAAGTGCATTTCTTATATTTAGTTTAATTTCAAACTAAACTAGCAAGATGTACAAAATATTCAAAACAGTATTGGCTATACCGTTTATAATTGCCTGCTCCAGTCAGAGTAATAAGTTTAATGAAGAAGACGGTCTCTCCGTTTTCAATGTCGACTCGCTCAAAAAGCATATTTCAGTTTTGGCTTCAGACGACTTTATGGGGCGAAAGCCTTTTACTGAAGGAGAAACCAAAACAGTGGCTTACCTGCAGGAACAATTTAAGCAAATGGGGCTAGAGCCTGGTAATGGGGATAGTTATATTCAAGAAGTGCCCATGGCCAATATTTTGGCAACTGCTGCTCCTAATATGCAAGTAAAATCTGCAAAAGGAAATTTCAATTTAAAAGCTTTTGACGATTATATTATTTGGACAGATAAAACCGATTCAAGCATCAGTTTAGACAATGCAGAATTGGTTTTTGCAGGATATGGCGTTGTGGCTCCAGAGTACAATTGGAATGATTATGCTGGATTGGATGTTAAAGGAAAAGTGGTTATGGTGATGGTGAACGATCCTGGTTTTTGGGTAGGTGATACCACCCTTTTTAAAGGGAAAGCCATGACTTATTATGGTAGATGGACCTATAAGTTTGAGGAAGCTGCAAGGCAGGGTGCCAAAGGTTGTTTAATTATTCACAATACCGCTGCAGCTAGTTATCCATTTAGTGTACAACAAAATAGCTTTAATACCACTCGTTTGAAATTAGATAATCGTGGAAAGAATATTCCCAATTGCGATGTGATTGGTTGGGTGCCCGAAAAAATTTCGCACCAATTATTTGCAGCAGCTGGTTTTGATTCTAGTTTATTAGTAAAAGCCAATCAACCTGGTTTTAAGGCAGTACCATTGGGTTTGCAATTAAGCACTACCATGAATGTAAAAGCTAGTTTTAATAAATCTAGTAATGTGGTTGCGAAAATTACTGGCACTAAAAGACCTGATGAAGTGATTATTTATACTGCGCATTGGGATCATTTAGGTATAGGTCGCCCAGATAAATCAGGTGACTCTATTTACAATGGTGCCTTAGACAATGCATCAGGTACAGCGGGCTTATTAGAAATGGCAAGGGTATTCAAAAATATGAAAGTTAAGCCCGAACGTACGATTGTGTTTTTAGCAGTTACCGCAGAAGAACAAGGGTTATTAGGTTCTGCATATTATGCAGAAAATCCAATTTATTCAGTTAAAAAAACTGTGGCCAATATCAATATGGATGGGCTCAATCGCTTTGGTAAAACCAAAGATATGGTGGTAGTTGGGCAAGGCCAATCGGAGCTAGAAGATTATTTAAAAGAAGCCATTGAAAAAACTGGTGGATACCTTTCATTTGATACGCATACAGAAGCAGGGTACTATTATAGATCCGATCATTTTAATTTTGCTAAAGTAGGTATCCCTGCATTATTTGCTAATAATGGGGTAGATGTGGTTGGTAAAGGAAAAGAATATGGGGAGACTTTAGAAAATGAATATACCAGTAAAAATTATCACCAGGCTTCTGATAATTATGATGCAGCAACTTGGACTGGAGATGGTGCCATCAACGATTTAAAATTATTGTTTACTATTGGTCGTAGAATGGGTTTTGAAACTAGTTTTCCAAAATGGAAAGAAGGTTCCGAATTTAAATTGATTAGAGAAAAAAGTAACAAATGATTACCAAAGCAGCCATAGAAAAAGCACACGAAAAAATCAAGCCATTTATTCATCATACGCCTGTACTAACCAATAGCAGTATAAATGAAATGGTAGGTGCGGAACTTTTTTTCAAGTGCGAAAATTTTCAAAAAATTGGCGCGTTTAAAATTAGGGGAGGAATGAACGCAGCCCTTAGTTTGAGCCCCGAACAAATTGCTAAGGGGTTGGCTACACATTCATCTGGCAATCATGCACAAGCTATTGCGTTTGCTTCAAAAACATTGGGCACCAAAGCTTTTATTGTTATGCCTGAAAATTCTCCCGCAGTTAAAGTGAATGCAGTAAAAGGGTATGGCGCGCAAGTCATATTTTGTGCACCTAATCAACCAGCTCGGGAAGAAGCGCTCAATAAAATTGTTGCGGAAACGGGCGCTGAGTTTATTCATCCTTATGATGATGATAGAGTAATCACCGGACAAGCAACTTGTGTGAAAGAATTAATTACAACAGTTCCAACAATTGAAATTGTTTTTACACCTGTTGGTGGAGGCGGTTTATTGTCGGGCACTGCATTGGGTGCTCATTATTTTAAACCAACTATACAAGTATATGCTGGTGAGCCAGAAGGTGCCGCAGATGCCATTTTAAGTTTTAAGTCGGGTAAAGTAGAAAAAGCTCCCTATGTAAATACTATTGCTGATGGCTTATTAACTACTTTAAGTGAACGAACCCTTTCAATTATACGCGAATATGTTACTGATATTTTTTTAGTCTCGGAAGCGGAAATAAAAGCGGCTTTACGATTGGTATATGAACGAATGAAAATTGTGGTAGAACCCAGCTGTGTAGTGCCTTTAGCAGCAGTAATTAAATACAAAGAATTATTTAAAGGCAAGAAAATAGGCATTATTTTAACTGGGGGTAATGTAGACTTGAAAAAATTTGCTGATTGGTTTAATGATTAAAGTATATGCCTGAACAGAATACCCAGTTTGATGCAATTGTAATAGGGTCCGGAATCAGTGGAGGATGGGCTGCAAAAGAATTATGTGAAAAAGGATTAAAAACTTTGGTTCTCGAACGTGGTAGAAATGTGGTGCACAAAAAAGATTATCCTACGGCCAACTTTAATCCTTGGGACATGCCGCATAGAGGAAAAATTCCTCCCCCAGAAATGGACCTTGATCCCATTGTAAGCAATTGTTATGCTTATAAAGAAGACACCAAACATTTTTTTGTAAAAGACAAAGAACATCCATACATACAAGAGAAACCGTTTAGTTGGATTCGTGGCTACCAAGTTGGTGGGAAGTCTTTGTTATGGGCACGGCAAACACAGCGATGGAGTAAATACGATTTTGAAGCACCACTTAGAGATGGCTTTGCAGTTGACTGGCCAATACGTTACAATGATATTGATCCATGGTACAGTTATGTAGAAAAGTTTGCTGGTATTAGTGGTAATAAAGATGGATTAGACGTATTACCAGATGGTGAGTTTTTACCTGCATGGGAAATGAATTGCGTAGAGAAAATTCTACAAGAAAAAATAATGCAAGCTTACCCTGATAGACATGTTATTCAAGGACGATGTGCGCATTTAACTGAGCCCACTGCTGAACATTTAGCTCAAGGAAGAGGACAATGCATGGCCAGAAAATTATGTGAGCGTGGATGTCCTTTTGGGGCTTATTTTAGTTCAAATAGTTCCACTATTCCAGCTGCTGAAAGAACGGGTAATATGCATTTGAAAACCAATGCAGTGGTTGAATCAATTGTATACCATGATCAAACCAAAAAAGCTTCGGGGGTTAGGGTAGTAGATGCAATTACGCATGAAGTAACCCTTTATTCTGCTAAAATCATATTTGTAAATGCTGCTTGTTTAAATACGAATTTAATTTTGCTTAATTCAAAAAGCAATCGCTTTCCTAATGGCTTAGGCAATGACAATGGATTATTAGGTAAATACATTGCTTTTCACAATTATAGAGGAAATATTACTGCACAATTTAAAGGCCCATTAGATCAATACTATTATGGTAGAAGACCTACCCAAGTGATGATGCCTAGTTTTAAAAATGTATTGAAGCAAGAGACTGATTTTTTACGAGGATATATGGTGCATTTTAGTGCATCACGTGCAGGAAGGCCTAATGTGGATGGAGTAGGGGCTGCATTTAAAGATGCAATTACAGAGCCTGGCGATTGGAGCATTTATATGATGATGCAGGGCGAAACCATACCAAAAGAAACCAATCAAGTTTCATTAAGCGAATATGAAAGAGACAATTGGGGAATTCCGCAATTAGTTGTATCAGTAGATTATGATGAGAATGATGAAAAATTACTCCAAGACTTTTTTAAAGAAGGAAAAGCCATGTTAGAAAAAGCGGGCTGTTCTAAAATTAATACTTGGGATAGTAAGCAGCCTCCTGGTTTAGACATACACGAAATGGGTGGGGTAAGAATGGGTAAAGACCCCAATACCTCTATGTTAAATCAATTCAATCAATTGCACCATTGCAAAAATGTTTTTGTAACAGATGGGGCTTGTATGACTTCTACTGGAAATCAAAATCCATCACTTACATTTATGGCACTTACCGCAAGGGCTGCTGATTATGCAGCAGCACAATTTAAAGAAGGGAGACTATAAAAGTTAGTTAGATTTTAATTTCCAAAGCTGTCCTTCGTAAAAAAAAGGTTTCAGTTGAATATAATATTTATCTGGGTCAGCTATAAAGTCGTACATTAAATTAAAGTGTTGCTTCATATAGCTGTAGAACTTAGGTTTGCTATAAAACCAACACGTATATGAAGCAGGTGTACCATAAAATTCTGGTGGTACATGTTGTATGGCTATTCTATCTCGGTCTTCATCGTTAAAAGCAATATAGTCTATGTATAAATACTTAACCCCGCTCATACGTATTTGGTCAAGTAACTCGTAAGTCTTTTCAATATATTGAATAACACCAGAAAAAATGATGATATCGGGTTGATGGTGTTGCAGGCATTCTTCTAAAGAGTAGTAAAAATGTAATCTATCGTGTTCAAATTCTTTTCTACCAATCTCAACATAATTGGGTTGCTCAACAATGCACCAGTTCAAATTATGCACTGATTTTAAAAACAGTTTTTTATGATTATAAGTGGTACCTAAGGAACCCCCAAAATCGAGCACGGTTAAATTGCAATTATTTTCTGCAGCAACATGTAAAAGTGTTGATAGCATTGCAAAATTCATCTTCGGATTATCGTACACAATGCCGTCTCGCTCATAAGCCACTTCACCATTCACTACTTTTCTTGTGGTTTCTCTTATTTTTTCAACAATGCTTTGCTCATCATAACCTTTAGCTATTTTATTGGCTTCAGCAAAATTTTCATAATCTCCCTTCCAACCATATTTAAAACTATACCAATAAAGGGTTCTGAAAATTGGAGGTATAAATTGCTTCAATAAATAGTTCATAATATTCTATAAAAATACAATATCTAATTTCATCTAAAAAATTTACGGGATACTTTTTTTAATGTTTTTTTAATATCCAGCCACAGAATCATCTCCTCTTCTATCTGCTGCTGCTTCTCTAAGCTTGTTGGGCAATATTCTTATGCCATCTGTTCTTCCAATACTGCTTCTGTCTTTTAGTGTATAACCCATTTTTTGAAGTGCTTCTTTGGTTTTAGGATTGAAATTGTTTTCAATCATTACTTCGTCGGGTAACCATTGGTGGTGAAATTTAGGAAGGTCAATCGCATCTCCTATTTTCATATTGAAGTCAATGATATTTACCAATGCTTGGTAAACAGATGTTGGAATAGTAGTTCCTCCTGGAGTTCCTATTACTATATATGGTTTTTTATTTTTTAACACTAGGGTAGGTGTCATTGAGCTCAACATTCTTTTTCCTGGAACAATAGAATTGGCTTCTCCTCCCACAGCGCCAAACATATTAGGAACACCAGGTTTTACACTAAAATCATCCATTTCATTATTGAGCAAAAAACCTGCACCTCCTACTACCACTTTAGATCCATAACTGCCATTTAATGTTGTGGTTACAGAAACGATATTTCCAGCAGCATCAACTACACTTAGGTGCGTAGTTTCTTCGCTTTCTTTAATAACTCCTGCGTTTACCTCCTTGCTATTTCCAGCTTTATCTGGGCTATAATCACTCATTCTTTGTGATAAATAAGCTTCGCTAATCATGGTTTTTACGGGAACTTTCCAAAAGTCTGGGTCACCCATATGTTCTGCTCTGTCTGCAAATGCCCTTCTTTCCGCTTCAATCATTAATTGCACCGATTGAAGAGATTGAAATCCCATTTTGGATACAGGATATTTTTCAATCATTTTCATCATTTGTGCCAATAAAATTCCTCCACTGCTGGGGGGAGCAAAGCTGACTACTTCGTGGCCTCTGTAATTGAATACAATGGGTTCTCTAAGTTTAGCGGTATAATTTTTTAAATCGGAATGCGAAATAATGCCTCTACCTCTTTCCATTTCAGCAACAATTAGGTCGGCTGTTTTACCACCATAAAAACCCAATGCCCCTTCTTTTTGAATTCGCTCCAAAGTATATGCTAACTCTTTTTGAATTAAAGTATCTCCCACTCTCCAACGGTTTGGTCTATAAAAAGCAGTTGGTTGAGTACTGAATCTAGCAATGGCATCTTTAATGCTATTAATACTTGCAGCTTCTTTTTCTGTTAATACAAAACCTTTGGCAGCAATATCAATAGCGGGTTGAATAAGTACTTCAAAAGGAAGCTTGGCATAAGCATGTGATGCAAATAAACCTGCTATGGTACCTGGAATACCAGAAGCTAAATGCCCATGTTGTGATAAATTAAGTTGTGCATTGCCATTTTTATCGAGATACATATCTCTGGATCCTTTTTCTGGAGCTGCTTCTCTATAATCTATACCTATTAATTCTCCATTTGTTTTTCTTGCCAATAGGAAACCACCACCACCAATATTACCTGCATTAGGGAACACAACTGCTAATACCAATTGCGTGGCAATGGCTGCATCAAATGCATTTCCTCCTTTTTTCATAATGGCTGCACCAACCATACTGGCCAGCGGATGCGCACTACTTACCGCAGCTTGTTTAAACTCTGCTCTTTTTACTACTGTATAATGATAAGGATCAATATCTTTATTTGGTCCTACAATCGAAGCAATTTGCTGTCCGTTAGTTTGTTGTATGGTACCTAACCAAACTAACCCTATTAAATATTTTCTCATACGGTAATTTACATTTTTTATCGGGTTTTCATTCCCTTTCTTCCTATTTTCATGGTTCATTAATGAACATATGAAGAAATTATTATTTGGACTTTTATGTCTTGGCTTTTCGTTGACAACAATTGCACAATCGGTTCCAAGTCCTGAACAATTTTTAGGATATAAAGTAGGTACTCGCTTTACGCGTCACCATCTTATAGTAGAATATGTAAAAACGGTGGCAACTGCAAGGCCTGATATGGTAAAAGTTGAAAAATATGGTGAAACCAATGAAGGAAGAGAATTGATGTTGGCTTTTGTGAGTACGCCAGAAAACATGCAAAAGCTAGATCAAATTCGCATCAATAATTTGCGAATGGCTGGTTTAGCTAAAGATAAAGCAGCCCCACAAACAGAAAATGCACCTGCTATTGTTTGGTTAAGTTATAATGTGCACGGTAATGAAGCTTCTTCTTCAGAAGCATTTTTGTTAACCATTCATGCTTTAACCGATCCAACTAATGCTCAAACTAAAGAGTGGTTAAAAAACACAGTGGTTGTTTTAGATCCTTGTATTAATCCTGATGGAAGAGATCGCTATATTAATTGGTATAACTCGGTAGTGGGTAAAAATTACAATGCAGATCCAGCTTCAAGAGAACATGCAGAACCTTGGCCAGGGGGCAGAAGCAACCATTACAATTTTGATTTGAATAGAGATTGGGCTTGGCAAACACAGGTTGAAACCCAACAACGTCTAAAAAAATACCAAGAGTGGATGCCTCAAATTCACGTAGACTACCACGAGCAGGGTTTTAATGAGCCTTATTATTTTGCACCTGCGGCGGAACCGATCCACGAAGTAATAACGCCATGGCAACGCGATTTTCAAGTGATGATTGGTCGTAATCATGCAAAGTATTTTGACCAGAATAATTGGTTGTTTTTTACCAAAGAAAGATTTGATTTATTGTATCCTTCTTATGGTGACACTTATCCAGTATATAATGGAGCAATTGGAATGACGTATGAGCAAGGTGGTATTAGAGCTGGTTTAGGCATTTTAAATGAAGACAATGATACGTTAACCTTGGTAGACCGAGCAGCCCATCATTTTACTACAGGCTTATCTACTATTGAAATTGCTTCAAAAAATAAAGGCAAATTGTTGGCTGAATTCAAGCAATTTTTTGATGATAGTAGAGCTGGTAAAATTGGTGAATACAAAACCTATGTTTTTACTGCAAAGGATGAAAATAAAATGGCTGCTCTAAAAAAATTACTTAACCAAAATGGCATTGAATACGGTGTTTTGGGTAGTAAAACATTTAGAGGGTTCAATTATTTTACTGGAAAAGATGATTCATTTACCGATGAAGGAAATCATATTGCAGTTAGTGCTTTTCAGCCAAGAGCAGTAATGGCTAAAGTTTTATTAGAGTCAAGAACAGTGGTAACCGATTCGAATACGTATGATATTACTGCTTGGGCTGCTTCATATGCTTATGGAATTAAAGGCTATGCAGTTAAAGAAAGACTTACTGTAAACCCAGAAACGGCAAGCAATTCATCCGTAGTTACAATCAATAGCAACTATGGCGCATTGATTCCTTACACCTCTTTTAGCAGCGCTAAAGTTTTGGCTTATTTATTAAAGAACGGCGTGAAAGTTCGTTTTGTGGAAAAGCCTTTTACTTATAAGAATAAAAATTACGATAGGGGTACTTTGGTTATTTTAAAAACCAGTAATCAACAAAATTGGATAACCATTTTAAATAATGCTTGTGCACAATTTAATGTTCAAGCAGATGCAGTTGAAACTGGTTTTATGGATAAGGGCTCAGATTTTGGTTCACCTGATATAAAAAATATAGCAGCTACTCCTAAAGTTGCTATGTTAACTGGTGAGCAGAGTTCATCATTAGCAGCAGGAGAAGTATGGCATTATTTCGATAAAATTTTAGAATACCCAATCACGCTTTTAAATGCAGTGGATATTGCTCGGTATAATTTGAAGAACTATGATGTAATCATTATCCCAGATGGTAATTATAGAAGCTTAGGTGAAAAAGCTACTGGAGATAAGTTAAAAGATTTTGTACGTGGAGGTGGTAAGCTAATTGCTTTAGAAAATGCAATGGCATTGATGAGTAGATCCGATTGGGGTATTAAATTAAAGGAAGCTAAGTTTGATAAGGCCGATGATTCAGTTAAAAAATATGCGAATAGAGAAGTAGATTATATCACCAATTCTATTCCTGGAGCTATTTATAAAGTTGATTTAGACAATACTCATCCTTTGGCTTTTGGATATCCTGAATTTTATTATACCCTTAAGCAAGATGGCAATGTGTATGAAATGATGAAGGATGGTTGGAACGTTGGCACCATTAAAAAAGAAGCCTATGTAACAGGATTTGCCGGTGCTAAATTAAAGCCCAATTTAAAAGATGGAATGTTGTTTGGTGTTCAAGATATGGGGGCTGGAACAGTAGTCTATATTTCTGAAGATCCTTTATTTAGAAACTTCTGGGAAAATGGTTATTTGCTAATTGCCAATGCAGTATTTTTAGCGGGTAAGTAAGCGATTTCTTAATTAAGTAAAATAATTGTTTAATAAAAATTTAAAGGGTTAAGGATAAAGTAATCATACTTTCCTTAACCCTTTATTGTTATTCAAATTAATGAACTTAGATTTTGATATTCAATGCCAACATAAAGTTTCTTCCTGCCATTGGGTAATAAAAATTCTCTGTGATTACACCACCTCCTGCAAAATAGCTGAACGTGTAGCCATTGGGCTCATACTTTTTATTATATAGGTTGTTGAGCTGAAAAATTAATTGTGCTTCTTTTAAAAATTTGCGCTTTATGGTATATATGACTCTAAAATCTTGTGTATAGAATCCATTTAGTTTTCTCTGTTCATTTTGGGTATTATCCAAGTATTGTTTACTGACCCATTTATTTAATAAACTCAATTCAAGGGCTTGTATTGGGGTAAAATTGATACCCATTGCTGCAACTAAAGAAGGTGAAAAAGAAATGTCTTTATTCTGGTGCTCAAAGCTTAATTGACCGCCATTGTCATAGTCATCAATGTATTCTGTAAAAGCCTTGATTTTGTTTTTACTAAAACTGATATTTCCGTTCATATTCAACCAGCTTTTTACTGCTGCTGCCGCTTGTATCTCTATTCCAGCTCTATAACTATTAGGTATATTGGTTCTAGTATATGCACCCACATCGTTAATTGCACCTGTTAGTACAAGTTGATTATTGTACTTCATATAATAGGCAGTAACGCCAAAAGAATACTTGTTATTTTTTTGTTCCAGTCCTAATTCCCAATCGTGCAATGTTTCATGAGTAGGTTGATTTAATTGACTAGCTTGAAAGTCGTCTCTATTGGGCTCTTTACGAGCAATGGCATAACTAAGATAACCACTCCAATTGTTTTTATTATAGGCTATTCCTGCTTTTGGATTAAAGAAGGTAAATGATCTACTAATATTTAATGTTGGATTGTCACTAAATCCATTCATTGTATGCTTAACTGTTCTTAGTTGTAAGTCTGTAAAAAGAGATATGTTTTTTGCAATATTGTATTGCCATTTTGCATAAATATTCGCGTCTTTTTTTGTTGCTGGTAGGTCATAATATTTATACCCAGTAGGAACTGTTCCAACTTCCATAAAAGGAATAGTTCCGAAGTGACTTCCTTGGTATACAGACCAACCTCCTCCTAAAGTAAATTCCTGTTTATTTTTTTTATATTGCAATGAAATGATTTGACCATAGAAATCATTGTCGAGCCAACGCTGCCTTACTAAATTGGTTCTTGTGATGGTATTGCCAGCCACCACTGCATTCGGAAGTCCATATCTTGAAAAACGTTGGTCTGCTTTATATTCTTCATAATAACCATTTCCCTTTGTTAAAAAGAATGCGGTATTAAACGACCAATAATCATTGATGGCAGTATTGTAAAATAATTGATAATGCGTTTGAGTGTAATTATCTGTTTGATTTTCGTAGGGGCTACCCGCTTTTTCCGTTCCAGCAGGATTATTGGTGCGATCCGTAATTAACAAGGACTCTGCTACTCCGTACCATGCTTGATAAGTTTTTTCCTTTCCTGAAAATACATTTAATCTAAGCGATGATTTTTTGTTCAAGTAGGCTGCACTAATATAAAATGATTTTAAATCACTAGCAGCCCTATCTATAAACCCATCACTAGTGATTTTGCTTATTCTGGCATCTACTGTAAAATGATTGCCCATTAATCCAGTACCTGCTTTGATGGTGTTTTTAATGGTATTAAATGAGCCAATACTATTATTGAATTCTGTGTATGCTTTGTCATTGAATTCATTGGTACTCATATTCAAGGTTGCACCAAAAGAGCTTGCTCCATTGGAAGAAGTTCCTGCTCCTCTTTGAATTTGTATGCTATTTACCGAAGAGGAAAAATCAGGTAGGTTTACAAAGAAAGTACCCATGCTTTCTGCGTCATTATAGGGTATACCATTTAATGTTACGTTTATCCTAGTTGCATCTGTTCCTCTGATTCTAATACCAGTATAGCCTACTCCATTTCCTGCATCTGCATTTATTACAACAGCTGGAGTTTGATTTAATAAAAATGGAATATCGGTTCCTAAATTTAATTTGGTTATTGACGATTTATTTAAATTGGTTTTGGTAAATGGGGAGCGGTCACTTGCTCTAATAGCTTTTACCTCTAATGGTTGAAGGAATAATTGAAAGGGCTTTAATTCGAAAATATGTACTTTGTCAAAATTGGATGGGATGGTAAAAATGCCATTTTCGAAACCAATACTACTAATAGTCAAACTCCCAGATTTAAGAACATTGATTGTAAAGAATCCCTGCTCATTGGCACTTATTTGACGGTTGCCCATAATAATGGTAGCTCCTCCAATGGGATTGCCATTGTCTTTTTCTACAACTTGACCTTTGAATGTGTTGGAACTTGTTTGTGCAGCAATCAATAAGCTGAATAGCATGAAAGCTGTTGTTCCCATAATTTTTTTCATTTTTTAAAATGGTTTTAAAAATTAAATAATGGGAACAGGGAAATGCAATAGGAGAGGTATCCGAAAAATGTATCACCTTCCCTTCGCAGGAATTACCCTGTTCAGGTTCAACGGGTATTTCTCAGCCGAACTAATAATATGTTCAGCACCCCGAGGACAATGCAAAAATAGTTCTTTCTTTTTTAAAGAGGGTGTAACTTTCTGCTTGTTCAACCGTTTTAATAAAAAATCACGCTATGAAGAAACAAATTCTACTCATTATAAGTGCATTCATTTTTGCAATAGGATTTGCGCAAGATGAAAAAAAATTGGTATTCGATGCAAACGCTCAAGAGCGTAAAGTAGGGCCATTTAACGGTATAGAAATTTCTGGAGCCATCACTTTGTACTTATCACAAGGTAAAGAGGAAGCTGTGGCAGTAAGTTCTAGTGAACCTGAATTATTAGAAAAAATAAAGACTGTAGTAAGGAATAATACTTTGTATATATCCCTTGATACTAAAGGGATGAGCTGGAAAAAATGGGGCAATAATCAAATAAAAGCCTATGTCACATTTACCGATTTAATAAAGTTAGAAGCTTCAGGAGCTTGCAATATCAAATCGGCTGGCAAAATGAAATTAGCCGATTTAAAAGTTGAATTATCGGGTGCCAGTGATTTTACAGGAGACCTTGAAATGGGCAGTATTCGAGTAGATTTAAGCGGTGCTTCTCAAGTAAATTTAAAAGGGACTGCAGATAAAGCAACTTATTTGGCCAGTGGAGCGAGTAGTATTAAAGCCTTTGATTTTTCTGCAAACTTTTGTAAGATTGATGCAAGCGGTGCTTCATCTGTTCGGGTTCTTGCCAATAAAGAAATTAGCGCAGAAGCAAGTGGGGCAAGCAGTATACAATATAAAGGGGAAGCAATGATTAAAGATTTTAACAGCAGTGGAGCTTCATCTGTTAAACGTAAAACCGACTAAACATTAAATAATATTTGGTTGCTAAGTTTCTAAAACCTACTTTTGCAACCCATTACATCGCGAGATAGAGCAGCGGTAGCTCGTCGGGCTCATAACCCGAAGGTCGGAGGTTCGATCCCTCCTCTCGCAACAGCTTAAAGGCCCTTATGGGGCCTTTTTTTATGGGTTTATATGAACTGCCTTCACTGGCAGCAAGGAGATTGCCTAAATAATGATTAAATTGAATTGGTGAAAGCAGGTTTTGTAAATATTTTTGGTAAGCCCAACGCGGGTAAAAGCACTCTACTAAATGCATTAATAGGAGAGAAGATGGCTATTGTTTCTCCTAAGGTTCAAACAACCAGACATCGTATTAAAGCCTTTTTAAATAAACCCGGCGAATACCAAATCATCTTTTCTGATACACCAGGTATTATTGACCCTAAGTATAAGCTTCATCAAAAAATGATGGATTCGGTTAAAGGTGCATTGGAAGATGCAGATTTAGCTTTATTAATGGTTGATGCGAATGATAATTTTGAGGAATGTGATGCTATTTTTTCTGCCTTAAAGTTGAAAGTGCCTGCTTTGCTTATTTTAAACAAAATTGATATTGCGGGAAATGGAAAAATTGCAGAAGCAGAAGCTTTTTTTGCCAATAAACCTTACTGCAAACAATTGGTGAAAATTGGTGCCCTTCAAAAATTGCACCTAAATAAACTTTTAGCGGTAATTGTTGGCATGTTGCCTGAAGGAGTTCCATTTTACAATGAAGACGATTTAAGTGATTTGCCAACTCGTTTTTTTGTGTCTGAAATGATTCGAGAAAAAATATATGAATTGTTTGCAGATGAAATACCCTATCACACCGCGGTATTGGTAAACGAGTACAAAGACAAGGGAAATATTGTAAAAATTCAGGCAGATATTATTGTTCATAGAGAAACACAAAAAGCAATCATAATTGGCGAGAAAGGATCAATGATTAGGCAAATTGGCATTCAGGCAAGAAAAGACATTGAAGCTTTTGTACAGAAGAAAATATTTTTAGAGTTATTTGTAAAAGTGCGTCCTAAATGGCGCGACAATGACCTTCAATTAAAAGAATATGGTTATCAATAAATGATAACTGATTACCTCAATTAGAATTATACAAAATGAGTTACACCGTTGCAATTGTTGGAAGACCCAATGTAGGAAAAAGCACTTTCTTTAATCGTTTATTAGAACAGCGTAAAGCCATTGTAGACGATATAAGTGGTGTTACACGTGATCGCCAATATGGTGTTGCCGACTGGAATGGTAAATCTTTCAATCTTATAGATACTGGGGGGTTTGTTCCGCAAAGCGAAGACATTTTCGAAGTTGAAATACGCAAGCAAGTTAAAATTGCTATTGACGAAGCCAATGCCATTATTTTTATGGTAGACGTAGCAACAGGTATTACCGACCTTGACGAAGCAATGGCCGATCTTTTACGTAGAAGTAGTAAGCCAGTTTTTGTTGTAGTTAATAAAGTAGACAATGGTACAAGAGAACTTGAAGCAACTGAATTTTATAGCTTAGGATTCGAGCATACCTTTTTTATTAGTAGTATTTCTGGGAGCGGAACTGGTGATTTGTTGGATGGTGTAGTAGCAAATATAACCGATGAAGAAGGACAGGAAAGTACCATTGATAGTGAATTACCAAAGTTTGCCATTATAGGTCAACCAAATGTGGGTAAATCTTCGTTATTGAATGCGTTAGTAGGTGAGGAAAGAACTATTGTAAGTAATATCGCTGGAACTACTAGAGATACCATACATACCCATTATAAACTTTTTCAGAAAGAGTTTATGCTCATTGATACTGCAGGTATCAGAAAGAAGAGTAAAGAGAAAGACGATCTTGAATTTTATTCCATCATCAGGGCCATCAAAGCAATGGATGAAGCAGATGTTTGTTTGTTGGTGATAGATGCACACAAGGGAATTACAGCACAGGATATAACCATCTTTAGTTTAGCAGCAAGAAAGGGTAAGGGTATCGTAATGTTGGTCAATAAATGGGACTTAATTGAGAAAGAAACCAACACTGCCCGTGATTACGAAAAATTACTCAAGCAAAAAATGGCTCCCTTTAATGATGTGCCAATTCTGTTTATATCAGTAACCGAAAAAACAAGGATATTCAAAGCAATCGAAACAGGATTAGCTGTTTTTGAAAATCGCCGCAGAAAAATTGCTACTTCTACTTTAAATGAAGTGATGCTTAAAGCAGTGGAAAATTACCATGCTCCAGTAGTTCGTGGCCATTCTATAAAAATCAAGTTTGTGACGCAGTTACCTACTCCAGTACCTTCATTTGCCTTTTTTACCAATTTCCCTGATGATATCAAAATGCCTTATAAAAATTATTTAGAAAACCAATTAAGGGCCAATTTTGACTTTAAGGGGGTTCCAATCCGCATATTCTTCAGAAAGAAGTAAAAAATCAGGAATTTTGGAAAATTTTAGGAAAATTTTGGCTTTAATACCCAAATTACCCTATTTTTGCGACCAAATAAAAAAACCCAAAAAACAAGTACAATGAAAAAAGTATTCGCAATTCTAGCCGTAGCAGGTTTAATGACTGCTTGTAACAACGCTGAAACAACTGAAGCAACTGCAGATACTGCTGCTGCAACTGTAGACACTGCTGCTGCAACTGTAGACACAACTGCTGCTACTGTTGATACAACTGCTGCTGCTGTTGATACAACCAAGAAATAGTTAATACAAGTACTCGTTACTAATATTACTTCTTGCAAGAAGGTCCTCCCGATAACAATCGGGAGGATTTTTTTTGTGCCAGTTTGTACCAAAAACTGGCTTGTTGAACAGATGGCATTAATATTGTTTTATTACTCCTTTTATCAATGGAAATTTTTCCATTTCATTTTTGTGACAATTTGACCCGAGTAGAATATGGACAAGCGTAAATTAATTTTTAAGTCTGAAGATGAGACCGATTTTATGCCAATTATTCCCATCAATGAACAAGACGGGGAGCTTGACAATAATTTGGTTATTCCTAATGAATTACCCATTCTTCCACTAAGAAATACAGTATTATTTCCTGGAGTAGTTTTACCAATTACCGTTGGAAGAGATAAAAGCATCAAAGCAGTAAGCGATGTGTATAAAACCGACAAATTGATTGGTGTAATTGCACAAAAAGATGCCAATATAGAAGAGCCTGAACCCAAAGATCTTTGCAAAATAGGCACAGTAGCCAAAATTGTAAAGCTCATAAAAATGCCTGATGGCGGAACAACCATTATCATTCAAGGTAAAAAACGCTTTGAATGGATGGAGATGTTGAGTGATGACCCTTATTTTAAGGCCAGTATTCAACTTTTTACAGAAGCAGATGCACCTGATACAGAAGATTTCAAAGCTTATGTGAGCACAATCAAGGATTTGGCAGCGCAAATTATTCAACTCTCCCCCAATTTGCCAACTGAAGCTTCCATTATTCTAAAGAATATAGAGAACCCTGCTTTTTTAATCAATTTTGTAAGCAGTAATTTGAACAGCGATTTACTAGAAAAACAACAACTTTTAGAAATCAATGACGTAAATGAAAGGGCTATAAAACTGGTTCATATTCTTCAACGCGAATTACAATTTGCAGAATTAAAAGATAAGGTAACTAATAAAACCAGAACGGAATTAGACAAACAACAACGCGATTATTTTCTTCAACAGCAATTAAAGAGTATTAAAGAAGAATTGGGTGGAGATACCAATGAAAGAGAGATTGCTGAAATGAAGAAAAAGGCCGAGACAAAAAAATGGCCTGAAGCTGCAAAAAATGCATTTAAAACTGGTATTCAAAAGTTAGAAAGAATGCATGCGTCTACCCCTGATTATTCTGTGGTGTATAATCATTTAGACTTAATGTTAGATCTTCCTTGGGATGAATATACCAATGACAATTACGATTTAAAGAATGCTAAAAAAGTATTAGACATTGACCATTATGGCATGACTAAAATAAAGAGCAGGATTCTTGAATACTTGGCTGTTTTAAAATTAAAGGGTGATATGAAAAGTCCCATCCTTTGTTTTTTAGGCCCTCCCGGAATTGGTAAAACCTCTTTAGGTAAATCTATTGCACATGCAATTGGTAGAAAATATGTGCGATTAAGTTTGGGTGGTTTACACGACGAAAGTGAAATTAGAGGGCATCGGAAAACCTATATTGGTGCTATGCCTGGTAGAATTTTGCAAAATATTCGAAAGTGTAAAACATCTAATCCTGTAATGATTTTGGATGAGATTGATAAGATTGGATCTGACCATAGGGGAGACCCATCTTCGGCATTACTAGAGGTATTAGATCCTGAACAAAATCATACTTTTTATGATAACTATTTAGAATTAGAATACGATTTAAGCAAAGTACTATTTATAGCTACTGCTAATAATCTACAAAATATTCAGCCTGCTTTAAGAGATCGTTTAGAGATTATTGATTTAAGTGGTTATGCAATAGAAGAAAAAGTTGAAATAGCAAAGCGACATTTGGTTCCAAAGCAAAAAGAAGCACATGGTTTGGCCAAAGTAAACTTCAAGATAAACGATAAGGTATTAGAAAAAGTGATTGAGCAATACACCCGAGAGAGTGGGGTACGTGAATTAGATCGTCAACTTGCTTCTATTATGCGTTTTCAAGCAAAAGAAATGGCATTAAAGGAGAAAGTTAAATTGAATTTAACGGCTGCTGATGTTGAAAAAATTCTCGGTCAACAACGTTACAGCAATGAAATTTATAAAACAGCCAATATGGCTGGAGTAGTAGTTGGATTAGCTTGGACGTATGTAGGTGGGGATATACTATTTATTGAAACCATTTTAAGTGATGGTAAAGGTGAATTGAAATTGACTGGGAATTTGGGGAATGTAATGAAGGAAAGTGCAACAACAGCTCTTAGTTATATTCAAGCCAATTATAAAAAACTAGGTATTGATCCAGAGTTGTTTAAAAACAAGAATATACATATTCATGTTCCTGAAGGAGCTGTTCCTAAAGATGGTCCTAGTGCAGGTATTACGATGTTAACTTCTATTACATCCGCATTTACTGGACGAAAAGTAAAGCCATTTTTAGCAATGACTGGTGAAATCACTTTACGTGGTCAAGTATTACCTGTTGGTGGAATTAAAGAGAAAGTATTGGCTGCAAAAAGAGCCGGGTTAAAAGAAATAGTGTTATGTCATCTCAATCAAAAAGATGTGGCTGAAATAGACAGTAGTTTTATAAAAGGATTACATTTCCATTATGTAAAAACCATGCAGCAGGTTGTTGATTATGCGCTTGTATAGTTGTAGTTTTAATATGGAATGATTATTAAGAAAATAGTAATAAGCATATTTTTTTTCATTGCCACTGAGTCTTTAGCGCAAACACTCGGTGGCAATGCTGTTTATAATTTTCTATCTCAACCAGGTTCTGCACAAGTGGCTGCGCTAGGTGGCATCAATATTAGTAATCAGAGCAATGATGTTTCTATGAGTTTAGGAAATCCTGCTTTATTAAGAAAAAGTATGCACCAGCAAATAGCCACATCTTTTAATGGTTTTTTAGCAGGGATTAGTAATTATAGTGCAGTCGCATCTTATTTTCAAGAGCGACATCAAATTAATTGGGGTATTGGATTACAATATTTGCATTACGGAAATATTACCCAAACTGATGCTGCTGGAAATGTATTAGGTACTTTCAAACCGAATGATTTTGCACTTCAATTCTTGTTGAGTAAACAATACAATAACTATTTCTACATAGGAGCAGCTGCAAAGTTTATTCAAAGCAATTACGGCATATATCGTTCTTCTGGAATTGCTATGGATATTGGTCTTACTTATACGGACACTTTAAATCAAATTCAAGCATCGGTTGCCATCAAAAATATGGGCACCCAATTAAGCACTTATGGAGGTGCTGCCAAAGAAGAATTGCCTTTTGATTTGCAAGCGGGAATAAGTAAGCGATTAGCCAATGCTCCTATTCAATTTTCTTTAACAGCCCATAATTTACATCGATTAAATATATTGTATAACGATACTGCATTTAATGCATCGGAGGGCGATTTAAGAACAGCAGGATTTTTACAGAAAACCTTTGCCCACCTTATTCTTGCTACGCAGTTTTACCTAAACGAAAAAGTTGAAATCAGTTTAGGGTATAACTTTTTAAGAAGACAAGACCTCAATATCTTTAATGCTACCAGTGGTTTGAATGGACTAACAGCTGGAGCTGGCTTCATGCATAAAAAACTTCATATTCGTTATGCAACAGGCTTTTACCAGCAAAAAGTTTTTCATCAGTTTACCCTCAATTTCAATTTTGCAGGGAAACCACTTTAAGAAATTATTTTTTCAACAAATCGTTTTTAATTCTTTAAAAATCAAATTGAATACCCTGTGCTAGTGGTAATGTATTTCCATAGTTAATGGTATTGGTTTGTCTACGCATATAGGCTTTCCATGCATCGCTTCCACTTTCTCTACCACCACCAGTTTCTTTTTCACCTCCAAATGCACCCCCAATTTCTGCCCCACTGGTTCCAATATTTACATTAGCAATACCACAATCACTTCCATTGGCAGAAAGGAATAACTCTGCTTCTCGCATATTAAGGGTCATAATTGCTGAAGACAATCCTTGTGGTACATTGTTTTGCATAGCAATTGCCTCCTCTAAATGGCTGTATTTCATTACATATAAAATAGGCGCAAAAGTTTCGTGTTGAACAATGGACAATTCATTGGTAACAGCTGCAATGCAAGGCTTTACATAACAACCACTTTCGTATCCGGCACCGTTAACTACACCACCTTCCACTAAAAATTGACCACCTTGTGCTTTACATTGTTCTATAGCATTTAAATACATTTTAACGGCATCTTGGTCTATTAATGGTCCTACATGATTAGTTGCATCTAAAGGATTTCCAATTTTTAGTTGGTCGTATGCTTTTACTAGTTTAGCAGTAAAAGCATCATACACAGACTCATGTATAATTAATCTTCTGGTGCTTGTACAACGTTGTCCTGCAGTACCTACTGCCCCAAATACACAACCAATTAGTGACATATCTAAGTCGGCATCTTTAGAAATAATAATGGCATTATTGCCACCTAATTCTAAAATACTTTTACCTAATCTTGCTGCTACAGCTGCACTTAACGCTTTACCCATCCTAGTAGAACCAGTTGCAGATACCAATGGAATTCTAGTATCATTGCTTAACCATTCACCTACTTCACGCCCACCTTGTATTAAGCAGTTTACACCTTCGGGAACATTGTTTGCCATTGTTTGCTTCAAAAACTTTTGCAATAATATGTTGGACTGCAACACCACAAAGAGGAGCTTTTTCACTGGGTTTCCAAATGGTTGTATTTCCACAAATCCATGCTAAAGCTGCATTCCAACTAAATACAGCAACAGGAAAATTAAATGCTGAAATAATTCCCACTATGCCCAATGGATGCCATTGTTCATACATTCTATGTTGTGGACGTTCACTGTGCATAGTTAATCCATACAATTGACGCGAAAGCCCTACAGCAAAATCGCAGATATCTATCATTTCCTGAACTTCGCCATATCCTTCTTGTAAACTTTTGCCCATTTCATAGCTCACTAATTTACCCAAGGGCTCTTTATTTGCTCTTAGTGCATCCCCAATTTGGCGAACGATTTCTCCTCTTTTAGGTGCAGGCCAGTTTCTCCATAATTTTGCAGCACCCAAACTCGTTTGTATCAACGAATCATAACTGTTTTTATCTACAGATGTTACAGAACCAATTTTCTTACCATCAACCGGGGAAAAAGAGTCAATATTTGATCCATTTGAATTGATCCAAATAGTACCTGAAGAAACACCTTGATTGTGTTGTTGCAAACCCAACTGCTGCAAAAATTCCATAATATGATATTTTGCAGCAAAGTTACATCCTAAATTCTAATAGACGAAGGTTAACCAAGTTTAGAAACCGATAAAAGTTGATCGTAAACATTGTTGTAACTACTACCAATGGGTACTTCTTTTCCAGAAATCCAGATTTTTGACTTACTAAATTTTTCAATTTTATGAATAGGAACAATAAATGATCGATGCACCCTTAAAAAATCTCTGGATGGTAGTTTGTCGCTTATACTTTTTAGCGTCATTAAGGTTAAAACAGGAGAGGGCTTAATGTATATTTTAATATAGTCGTCTAATGCTTCAATTAGTTCAATATCTTTTAAATTGATTTTCATTATTTCGTAATTCACTTTTACGAAAATTGAATTGAGCTGAAGTTCCTGGGAACTTAAAAATTCTAGGTATTCTTTTGCTTTATAACATGCTTTTAAAAAACGGTCGTATTCAAACGGTTTTAACAAGTAGTCTACAGCGTCTACAGAAAAACCTTCTACTGCAAAATCCTTGTAAGCAGTAGTGAATATAACAATAGGCTTAACAGTTAAACTTTTATAAAATTGAAGCCCATTGATATCGGGCATTTGAATATCTAAAAATAATATGTCAACTTTATTTTGTTGTAAATACAATCTTGCTTCATCGGTGTCTGTAAAAGTTTTCTCTAATGATAGGAATGAAATTTTACTGCAATATTCTTTTACAACTTCTAACGCCAATGGCTCATCATCAATTGCTATACATTTAATCATGAAAGGGTATTAATTTCAAGGTTAACAATATAATAGCCATTTTCAGTTAGGTGGCTTAATTGGTGTTTTTCTGGATACAATAATTCTAATCTCCTTTTTACATTATTTATGCCAATACCTGTGTTTTCCATCATATTGTTTTCTGAATGAACAATATAATTTTTAGCATAAAAATATATAGTATGTTCAGTTGCTTTAAGATTGATTTCAATGCTGCTTTGTTCTTTGGTACTCACCCCATATTTAAATGCATTCTCAACAAATGGAATAAAAATTAACGGAGCAACCAGTAGGGGGGCGGTGTTGCCCTCAATGTTAAAATTCACTTGAACCTTATCCGTTAATCTTACTTGTTGTAATTCTATATAATTATGAATAAATGCAACTTCATTTTCTAGCGGCACTAAATTTCTTTCTGTTTCTGTAAGTATATAACGCATAATAGCAGAAAGCTTTAAAACGGCATGGGCTGTTTTATCACTTTTTACTATAGCTAAAGAATAAATATTATTAAGTGTATTAAAGAAAAAATGCGGATTCACTTGCGATTTTAAGAAAGAAAGCTCGGTGTTAATTCTCTCATGTTCTGTTTCTTTTCTATTTTGTTCTGTTTGTAACCAGCGCCTAACTACTTCAATACATGCCCCAAAAGTGATTACTAATAAGAACAAAACAGTATTGAAAAAATCTGCATAAGGTCTTCTTCTAATTCTTCCAATTCTATTTCCTCTATTAATGCCCCTTGTGTTTTCAGTTACATTTAAAGGAATTTCAGGAGGATAAATCATCATCGCCAATGTGCGAGGCACATATAGAAAGAAAAGTAAACATCCAATTAAGCTTAGAATATACAAGAACCATTTTTCTTTGATGAGTAATTTCGGAATCAACACCATGGTATTTAAATAGTAGAATACCATGAGCATAATATTGTTAAGAACAATTACTGTGAGCATATGATTGCTCATGCTAAAATCTCTTAACCTAGGAAAAAACACCAAGTAGGGTAAAAAGAAAAAGCAAAGCCAAGCAGCTAAATGTGCTACATATTGTATGGCCCTGTTTTTATCTGAAATGGTCTTAATCATAATGTTTGGTACCAATGGGTATATCCAAATGTAGGGTGTATGCGCTTTATTTAATCAAAATGGGGCCGAAAATAGGCTTATCATCGGTGAATTTCGGCGTATAAATGTTGAACCAAACCATCTGCAAGCCCTATTTTAGGCACATAAATCTCGTCTGCATCAGCCCAACGCATTACATTAATATAAATTTGTAATGCTGGTACTATAACGTCAGCTCGGTCGTTTCTGAGCTTATAAATATTAATCCTGTCTTCTAAGGAAAAATTCGAAATCTCTTTATAATAGTCTTTCAGTAAATCTAAACTGAGGGGTTTACCATCCTTCTTCTTGCTCAATGAAAAAACTTTATTGATATTTCCACCAGTTCCAATGGCAATAATTTTCTTGTACCCCTTGGTTGCCGATTTAATATAGTCCTTCATTTCATTCCATTTATAATCGTCTACCATATCTTTTAAAAGTCGAATAGTTCCAATATTAAATGAACGTTTAAAAGTTAGTTTGCCGTCAGTAAAAAAAGTGAGTTCTGTACTACCACCACCTACATCAATATACATATAGCTATTGGCTACATCCATATTCTCTGCAATATGGTTTTCATATATTATAGATGCTTCTAAATCTCCACTGATTATTTCAATACCTAGCCCGGTTTCTAGTTTTACTTTTCTAATTATATCTGCAGAATTAGAAGCATCCCTCATTGCACTTGTGGCACATGCAATCACTTCTTTTACATTATACGCATTCAATAAATGACTATAGGCTTTCATGGTTTGAAGAATCATCCCCCTTTTTTCCTTGGAGATTTCTCCATTAGCAAATACATCAAAGCCCAATCTTAGGGGAACCCTTACCAAATTCAATTTATTGAATTGGGGTTTTCCATTTTTATCATTGCTTACTTCAACAATTAATAATCTTGCTGCGTTACTTCCTATATCAATTGCTGCTAGCCTCACTGGTGGTATTGTTTTTTCTGAACAGGTAATGATAGGTCTCAATTTGTGACCTAATTTTCTTTTTTCCTACGGAAGGTACATAGTTGTTGGCTAATTCACTGTTCAGAATTCGGGCTTTTACATTGTCTCTTAACTGAATGTGGATAATATCAATCAATTCCTGTTTGATGGTAGGGTCTGTTATCGGAACTGCTGCCTCTACTCGATGATTAAGGTTTCTTACCATCCAATCTGCACTAGATATATATACTTTTTCTTTACCCAGATTATGGAAAATCATTACCCTAGAATGTTCTAAATATTCATCTACAATACTAATGGCTTTAACTGGCTGTTTAAATTTCTTTCTATCTATTTCGGCACAAAATATACCCCTGACAATCATTTCAATTTTTACCCCTGCAGCTCCCGCAGCATACAATTTATCTATCAGGCTTGCGTCACTCAAAGAATTTACTTTTAAAATGATTCCAGCTGCTTTGCCTGCTTTTGCGTGTTTAATTTCTGAATCAATGAGCGCATATAATTCATTACGCATATTGGTAGGGCAAACCATGAGGGTTTTACAAGACTTTAAAAGTAATGTTCCGGCTTTCCAATTTTCTAAATAGCGAAACATCTTATTAATATCGTTCATGATATTTCTATTAGAAGTAAGCAAGCAGTGGTCTCCATAAACTTTGGCTGTTTTTTCATTCAAGTTTCCGGTGCTTACAAATCCATAATGGGTGGTCCTGGTTCCCTTTCTTTTATTAATCACACAAAGCTTTGCATGAATTTTCATTTTGGGTACCCCTAATAAAACTTTAACTCCTTCTTCTTCTAAAATCTTCTTCCATTCTAAATTGGCTTCCTCGTCAAATCGAGCTTTTAATTCCAACATAACCACTACTTGTTTGCCGTTACGTGCTGCATTAACTAATGCATTGATGACTTTAGAATTAGACGCCAAACGATAGGCAGTTATTTTAATGGAAATTACTTCTGGATCCATTGCTGCTTCTCTCAGCAAATCTATAATGGGGTCAAAAGCATGATAGGGGAAATGAAGCATCACATCTTGCTTCAAAATGATGTCTGTAACTCTTAATGAAGTTTGTAATGACTTAGGTATAAATGAAGCCCTTCGCGTACTTTTATTATTGAGGATATCAGGAAAATCCATGAAATGCCTAAAGTTGTGAATACGGGCTCCAGGAATAATATTACTTTTCCTATTTAAGCTTAGCCTTCTAATTAGATACTCTAATAAACCTGGATCCATTTCTTTGTCGTACACGAATCTTACAGGCTTGCCCTTTCTTCTATTTTTAATACCCTTCTCAATTTTTTCGGCAAAGCTGGTACTGATATCATTGTCTAAATCTATTTCTGCGTCTTTGGTTACTTTAAACACATGCGCTTCAAAAATATCGTAGCCAAAATAAGAGAAGATAACAGGTAAGTTAAATCGTATCACATCTTCTAATAGAATGATGTTTTTCTCGTCTTTCTTAGAAGGCAATAGAATGAACCTTCCAACTGCTTTAGTAGGAATTTCAATCAGTGCATATTTTTGTTGATAGGCAGAATTTTTTTTGCGCATCACTACCCCTAAAAAAATACTCTTATCTCTTAAGTAGGGAAGCTGTGGCAGGGTTTCTATCATTAGAGGAATGATATTTGATCGTACTTCTTCGTCAAAAAACTTTCTTACAAATTGTTGTTGAATTTTAGTTAGCTGTGTTTCAGTAACAAGCGTAATTTTTTCTTTTTTTAATTCCTTTTGAATACCGTCCCAAATTCGATTAAACTCATTTTGTTGTTGCAAAACGGTCATCTGAATTTGGTCAAGAATTTTTTGGGGATCCTCTTCCATATACATATTGAGTTTCTTTCTTTTTTCTGAAAACTCAATCATGCGTTTTAATGTAGCAACCCTAACCCTAAAAAACTCGTCTGTATTATTTGAAAATATTCCTAAGAATCGAATCCGCTCCCTTAATGGAACGGTTGCATCATTGGCTTCTTGCAATACACGTGCATTAAAACTGAGCCAACTTATATCTCTTTGAATCAAGTGGTTTTTTGACATGGTCAAATATACTTTATACAATAAAAACCTTGTGTTAAGTCTTTGCTACAAACTATGAGTAAGACTTTTTAATATGCGCTATGATGCCTGTAGTAGAGAATCCTTCCACAATTGGGTTAATGACTACTCTTCCTCCATTGGCAATGACTTCTTTTGACCCTACAATTTGGTCAATGGTATAGTCTCCCCCTTTTACAATTACATCGGGAAGCAGTTCTTGAATTAATACTAAAGGGGTGTCTTCTTCAAAAACCACGACTGCATCTACGACCGCTAAATTGCTGAGCATAATGCTTCTGCTTGTTTGATTATTGATGGGACGTTCTGGGCCTTTTAACCTTTTTACACTATCGTCGCTATTAACACCAATAATTAAAATATCTGCTTCTGATGCAGCTTGGTTTAAGGAGAAAATATGCCCCTCGTGTAGAATATCAAAACAGCCATTGCTAAAAGCAATCGTTTTGTTGTTTACCCGCCATGCTGCTACTTGTTTTTTTAAGGTTTCTAGGGTAAAGATTTTATGAGAAATTGCGTTAGTTGCTTTCATGTGTTATTTTTTTGTTGTACCAAGGAAGTAGCCCCAAGCTGATGAAGCCAACAATTAATACAATGATGAATTGAGCAAACCATTGTAGGGTGCCGTTGGCAAAGCCCAGTTCAAATCCTACTCCGTTTTTCTCTAAAACTTTGGCAATAAAATAGGCGTAAGCACCTATACCGCCAGGGGTAATAATCATTCCAATACTTCCAAAAGCAAGGGCTGAAACTGCAGCGGCTATACCCAAATTGCTGGTACCTGCAGTTGCATAAAGTCCAATCCAGGTACCTACAATATAAAGCCCCCAAATAAGTGTACTATAAATAATGAAAAGGCCTTTTTGTTCCAATTGCCTAATGCTACTCAACCCTTCCCAAACCCCCGCAATAATTTTGCTAAAAACCGATACAATCTTATTATGGGGTAATTTTTTAATGATGACAATAGTTCCTATTATAATAAATAGCAATATAAATACAATGATGCCAATTTTGAAAAAAGGGATATCAGCTTGATCCGTTTTAAATAAAGGCCTTAATAGCTGACCAGCATATTCTCCTACTACATCAAATTGACTGATTAAAGCAATTACAAATACCAATCCAAGCGAAATCACATCAAATGCCCTTTCTACTAATATGGTCCCCACTAATTTGTCTGCAGGTACTTTTTCGTATTTGGCTAAAAGGGTACATTTCAGTAATTCTCCCAATCTGGGAACAGCTAAATTGGCTAAATATCCAACCATCACTGCAAAAAACACATTCGGCGTTCTGGGGGTATAACCCATTGGTTTCATCAAGATTTTCCATCTTAAGGATCGAATGAAATGGCTAGCGGTCAGAATTAAAAAAACGGGGATTAATAACCAATAATTGGCATTTTGAAGGGATTTTTTGAAATCTCCCCACTTTTCTGGGGGTATTTGTTGCATACTCCACCAAACTAAAAACAGGCCTAAGCCTAGAAAAAACAAGTATTGAAGTATAGAAAACCACTTTTTTCTCATATTTCAAAGATACCATATTTGGCTTTCCTAAGTTAAAAATGGCAGGGGCAGGCTTCGTTTACCGATTTTAATAGTTGATTATCAATCAAAAACGAATACAGTAGTGTATTTCACGCTATATTTCGTAACTTTGCAAACTTATTCAGGGTCAGGTTCTAAAAAGAAGTGTTCATGTCTACAAAGAAAAGGATATTATTTATTGCCACTGAAATGTCTCCGTATTTGGAATTAACGGAGTTTGCAGAAGTAATAAATAAACTTGCTATTAAAAGCAACGACAGCGGTTTAGAAGTGAGATGCATCATGCCGCGTTTTGGGGTGATTAATGAGCGCAGACATAGATTACACGAAGTGGTAAGATTGTCTGGAATCAATGTAACTGTTGACAACGATGATCATCCATTACAAATTAAAGTGGCTTCTTTGCCAAATGCAAGATTGCAAGTCTATTTCTTGGAAAATGAAGATTTTTTCAAGCGCAAGCAAATTTTTCATGACGACAATGAAACCTGGTTCGACGATAACGATTTAAGAACTGTATTTTTTTGTAAGGGGGCATTAGAAACTGTCAAAAAATTTGGATGGCCTCCTGATATTATTCACTGCAGTGGATGGATGAGTGGATTAATTCCTGCTTATATTAAGACCGCGTATAAAAAAGAGCCTGTTTTTGGGAATAGTAAAGTAGTATTTACCATTGGTCAAAATACCTTTGAGGAAAGCCTTGGTGCTGATTTCTTAAAGCGAGCTGTAATCAATGTAAATATAAAAGACAAAGACTTAGATGCTTTTAAAGACAGCAACAATACAGCTATGTTTAAAGGCGGTGCTCATTTTGCAGATGCCATTTCATTTGGTTCAGACATTATTGATAAAAAACTGACTGATGAATTTTCTAAAGTAAAGGGCAAAAAAGTAGTTCCATTTAAAGGATGGGATTCTGATTTAACAGAGTATTTAGAATTGTACAACGACCTTGCGGGTAAGTAAAACCAGAACATGTTAGCTAATTTTAGACTGCGGTTATCGCATATTTTTTTCCTACTTATTTTGTTTGTTTCAGCAGCATGTACCAGAATTACTACCACCGAATTAGGTGGTGGACTAATTCCTATTGTAGATGGCGTGAATACTTTTGACACCATCTTGGAATTACAAACTGATACTTTTGAAGAAACTGATACCACCAGGGTATACAATTCTGATAATATGGTAATTGGTGCTATTACCAATGATCCACTATTTGGAAGAACTTCAGCTGAATTAAATTTCGAATTATATCCATCTTTCTATCCCTTTTCTGTGCCAGGATCTAAAGATAGCTTAGTCGTAGACTCTGCTGTGTTGATTTTGAGTTACAAAGGATTTTATGGAGATTCAACACAACCGCTTCAAGTTAATGTTCAAGAAATTAGCCCGGCAACTCCTTTGAGTCCATTTATTAGTTATCCTGTTAATCATCCTACAGTATACCCTATTAATACAATTGGAAGTTTAGGTAATACGGCTACTATTGATATTAGAACACTTAGTGATTCTGTAAACAATAGATATGAAAATAGCAACAATCAAATTAGAATCCCGCTAAGGTCAGATGTTGCAAGAAGATTTTTAAGAGATTATGATTCAACCAATGCTTATAGAAACGATAGTACGTTTAAATCTTTCTTTAAAGGGTTTTCTGTAAAAGTACAAGCGACTAATCCTGCCAATGCATTGTTGTACATTAATTTATTAGATACCAACACCAAGCTTGCTTTGTATTACAATACCAGTAGTACTGGCGCAACTGTTAGAGATACTTCGGTAGCATATTTTAAATTTAATTCTGCGGCAAGTGCTTATGCCAATTATATCGTACGTAATACAGCTGGTGCAGAAATTAATAACCATATTACTACTACATCTAAACCAGATTCATTGGTATATGTGCAAAGTTTTCCGGGCACTTATGTTCGTATTAGAATTCCCAATTTACAAGGCTTAAGTAATAGAATCATACACCGCGCAGAGTTAGTGGCAGAGCAGGTTCCCGACGATAATAATCTGTTAACATTAGACCGTTATTTTCAAGCACCTCGCTTGTTGTTGTTGAGTGCCTACGATTCTGCCAAGAAACAAAAAAGAAATATTCCCAACGATTATTTAGTGAGTACGCAAGGCCCTAACACAGTTGATTTTGGTGGATTTAGAACTTTTAAAACAGTCAACGGATACGATAGAGTAGCTGCTTACAATTTCATCATCAGTAGATATATACAAGGAATTGTTACTAGAAAAGATTCTTCTTTTACACTAAGACTTTCTGCACCATCTAATGATTCTTTAAACTTTACTCCACCATATCCCAACAACTTAGTTTCTCAAATGTATTATCTTAATGCAGCTGTTGGAAATGAAGTTGCCAATGGTAGAGTTAGATTGGGAGGTGGAACGCATAGCAGATTTAGAATGCGTTTAAGGTTAGTGTATTCAAAACTTTAATCATCTACAACCATATAAAAACTATATTCAATGCCTTATTTATTTACTTCTGAGAGTGTTTCTGAAGGACATCCGGACAAGGTAGCGGACCAGATATCTGATGCGCTGATTGACCATTTTTTAGCGTTTGATCCACAGAGTAAAGTGGCTTGCGAAACCTTGGTAACCACTGGTCAGGTGGTATTAGCGGGTGAAGTAAAGTCTAAAGCTTATTTAGATGTACAAGAGATTGCTCGTGGGGT
>NCHN01000077.1 GCA_002281875.1 Sphingobacteriia bacterium 24-36-13
TAAAATCAAAATAGCATAAAATTTAATTTATGAAACAGAAAGTCGAAAATTTAGGCTTCCTTTTACCTAAGAATGCACAGAAGAAAATTTTAGGTGGGAATATTGAAGATGAAACAACACAATGCTATGAATGTTCTGCAGGAGCAAAAGAATGGGGATTTGGTTGCCCTAGTCCACTGAGATCTGATTGTAAATGCGAGAAGTGTTAGGGGTTGATTTATAAGAATTTTCATAATCAAAAATGATATAAGTGAAGAATACTTATATCATTTTTGATTTTAAATAAAATTTCATGAATTTCATTATTACTTTTTTAATGGTTTTGTTTATTAATTTTTCATTGTACTCACAAACCACAGATATTTCGATAAGTGGTAAAATTAATGGCACATACCCTGATAAAATATTTTTATTTTTTGATGGAAATATAAATGCTAAGGATAGTCTAAGTTCAGTAATTGCTAATGGGGACTTTCAGTTTAATCTAAAAACAAAACTTCCAATATTATGTAGGTTACATTTTAGTGAGAATACTAATATAGTTGAATTTTATATCGATAACCCAACTACATTAATTTACTTGAATAGTAAAATTGAAACCAATAGTGAGAATAAAACAAAACGTACATATTTTCAACTTGACAGTATTAAGGGATCAGTTATCGAAGTCAATAGGCAGTTATTCGAAACGTACTTAGCGAAAGTAGAAGCATTTAATATTTCTAATATAGAAAAAAGAAATTTACATTATAATTTGTTAGATAGTTTTATTACAAAAAATCCTAAAAGCAAACTTGCACTATACTTTTTGGCAACAAATAAACTTCTTTCTTTAAATCAAATTAACCTTCTAAAATCAAATTTTGATACTAGTCTTTTATCATCTTATGAAGGACAAAAGCTAAATCGATCAATAATTTCGCTATTGCGCTTAAAAAATAGAGAGATAGGAGAGCAATTTCACCATGTTAGTCTTCCGGATAAATTTGGAAAAAAGATTGAAACTTCAATATATACTGGTAAAATTGTTTTAATAAATTTCTGGGCTTCCTGGTGCGCCCCATGTAGGGAAAAGCATCCGGAAGTGATCAAGTTGTTTGATTCTTATAACAGATCTCAATTTGACATTATTGGTATTTCCTTTGATGATAATCTAAAATCTTGGAGAGCAGCTATAGTAAAGGATAAGATAAAATGGTTACAGTTAATTGACACGGAATATACAAATGGTACACTTTCTTCCTATTATGATATAAAAGGAGTGCCATCAAATATCCTTATTAATAGAGATGGAAAAATTTTGGGCTTTGATTTAACAAATCAAGAAATCAAAAAATTCACTGATGATAATCTTAAATAATAGAACAGAATATTAATAACAAAGTCCTTCTGGTTAGAATCTAGCGTTTTTGGTAAATACTGATGTTAAATGATAAATTTATTTCTCCCTTCTTAGTCAATTAATTTAGTATTAATCAGGCTGGATTTTTTTAAAATCTTATTGCAATTGCGCCCCCACCTGCCTCTATATGATAAGTAGGTATTATGGTCGTGTATTCATTTTCAAACATCTGTGTTAAAGTTGAGTTTTGAAAACTAATTGAAGAAGCTCCAAAGCCTATAATTCTACATTGGGGTTTAAACATTCAATTGTTAAGCAAATGTTCATTACATGAAATTTAATAATTGCAGAATTGCTAGGGGTATTTTTACCCCCTTGGTTGATTTTTACGTCTGAAAATAGCTTCAATAATGCGCGGGGGGTAAAAATACCCCCCGCTGATTTTTTTTATTTTGAAAATTATAATTGATGTTTACTGCATAATTAGAAATTATGTTAGCTGGTGTTTTATTTAATAGTTTACATGAAAATCAACCATTAATTGTTGCCGCTTTATTAAATGGATTAAAAGTGAACGTAAGCATGGAAACGATTAATGATACATTACAATCACATCCCGACTATCCAAGCTTTTTATCTATTTCAGATTCATTGAATAATTGGAAGGTTGAAAATCTAGTGATACAAACTTCGGCAGAAAAATTATCAGAGATTCCCACACCATTTATTACAAGCTTTAAACAAGGTGTTTTTGTAGCAGTATTAGAAGTTGTAGAAAATGAGATTCTAATTGTAAACCAACAGGGCAAAAAAGAAACGATTGCTAAAAATGTATTTTTGTCTCAGTGGACTGAGAACATCTTAGTTGCTGAAGCAAATGAATTTTCCGGAGAAATCAATTATCAACAAAAGATTAATGCTACAAATGTAAAAACGGTTGTTTATAGTTTAATCCCACTAGGAATTTTGGCTTCCTTATTGATGCCGTTCATGAATGGTTCCATTACTCTTTTGCCCACATTGTATTTATTGGCGAAGTTAATAGGCTTAACTGCATCTGTATTTTTACTATGGTATGATATAGATAAAGGCAACCCTTTCTTGAAACAAATCTGTTCAGGTATACAAAAAGCCAATTGCAGTGCTGTCTTAAATACCAAAGCTGCAACGCTTGGAGGCATGGTAACCTGGAGTGAAGTTGGCTTTGTGTATTTTGCAGGGTCATTATTATTCTCAGCGCTCGCTGGTATTAATAAGGTGTTGCCTGTTTTAAGTATAATCTCCTTATTAGCCCTGCCCTATAT
>NCHN01000078.1 GCA_002281875.1 Sphingobacteriia bacterium 24-36-13
GAAACAAATGGTCCAGACAATAGCGGGTATGATCATGCCGCAAAAATAGGGCAAAGACCACTACTTTTGCAGGATGGCCGCACTAAGTTTTACACTAAACAATACCGCAAATGGATCCGCAGCAAGGGCGGGTGTTATTGAAACAGACCATGGAACCATTCAAACGCCCATCTTCATGCCAGTTGGTACCGTAGGATCGGTAAAAGCAGTTACCCAGCAGCAATTGAAATTGGATGTACAAGCGCAGATTATTCTAGGCAATACCTATCATTTATATCTAAGACCTGGAACGGAGGTATTGGAAGTAGCGGGGGGATTGCACCGCTTCAATGGATGGGACCGCCCTATTTTAACCGATAGCGGTGGATACCAGGTTTTTTCATTGGCAGCCAATAGAAAAATTAAGGAAGAAGGAGTGGTATTTCAGTCTCATATTGATGGAAGTAAACATTTATTTTCACCTGAATCGGTGATGGATATTCAACGAAGTATTGGCGCTGATATTATTATGGCATTTGACGAATGTCCTCCATATCCAAGCACCTATGATTATGCCAAAAAAAGTATGGAGCTCACCCATCGTTGGTTAAATAGGTGTATAGCACGATTGGCTGAAACGCCAGATAAATATGGGTATACACAAAATTTATTTCCTATTGTGCAAGGAAGTACCTACAAAGACTTACGTAAAGCTTCTTGTGAATATATTGCTTCTAGGGGTGCAGTAGGAAATGCCATCGGCGGATTAAGTGTAGGGGAGCCCGAAGATATGATGTATGAATTTACTGCGCTATGTACAGAAAATTTACCGCTAAATAAACCTCGATATTTGATGGGGGTGGGTACACCTTGGAATTTATTGGAGTGCATTGATTTGGGGATTGATATGTTTGATTGTGTAATGCCCACTCGCAATGGACGAAACGGAATGTTGTTTACCACACAAGGCGTAATCAATATTCGTAATAAGAAATGGTACAAAGACTTCAGTCCAATTGATCCTGGTTTGCCTTCTGAACCAAGTCAATATTATTCCAAAGCATACTTGCGTCATTTATTTGTTGCAGAAGAAATTTTAGGACTACAAATCGCTAGCATCCATAACCTTAGTTTTTACTTGTGGTTGGTGGGTGAGGCAAGAAAACATATTTTGGATAATACTTTCAGCAGTTGGAAAAAAACAATGGTAGAACTATTAAAGACCCGATTATAAAGCGGCGGCTATAATCTGCAAAGCGCAACTATTAAATGTGGATAATCGCAAGCTGAATTTATATTTATTCACTTGTATACTAATTCTACGATGGTGAGCAAATAGAATGGTAGATTAGCATTACTTACTAATCCGCTACCTCTGAAGCCCTAAAATTGATACATCCATTTTCATGGATGTATTTTTCTATCTTTGAGTTAATGAAGAAGCTTGATTGGTACATACTCAAAAAATTCCTCACTACTTTCTTCTTTGCTATATTTCTTTTTGCGGTTATTGCTATTGTAGTAGACGTAAGCGAAAAGACCGATGATTTTGTGCGTTCACAATTGGGCTTTAGGCGAATTATAACAGACTATTATGCTGGCTTTATTCCGCATATCATTGCACTCTTATTTCCTTTATTTGTTTTTATTGCAGTTATATTTTTCACTTCTAAAATGGCGGGGAATAGTGAAATAGTTGCCATACTTGCTAGTGGTACAGGTTATTCAAGATGGTTGAGGCCTTATTGGATTGGAGGAATTTTAATGGCTACTTTATTATGGTTTGCCAATCAATATATTGTACCAAAGGCCAATGTATTGCGTGGAAATTTTGAAGCAAAATATATTGATGCCAATTCTAGTTACAATGCTTTGTTGGGGCAGTCGAATCATATTTATTTACGCATTGATTCATTCACTTATGCAGGCATTCATTATTATGATACCTTAATAAAAAGAGGCGGACCAGTATTCTTGTTTACGGTAAAAGACAATATAGTAACTGAAAATCTTAGAGCAGAATCTATTATTTGGGATACTGCTAGTAAAAAATGGAAATTGGATGTTTTATTAGATCGGAAGTTAAAACCCATGCAAGAGTCGGTACTACAAGAAACGACTCGGTTAATGAATTTCAATTTTAAACCATCTGACCTAACTCGAGATAAATATACCAAAGACAAATTAACCACTCCCGAATTAACCCGATTTATTGCGCTTGAAGAATTAAGGGGATCTGAGGGCTTGAATAGTTTGAAAGTAGAACGTTATAGACGAGACGCAACCTGTGTTACCGTTATTTTATTGACTTTAATTGGCGCCATTGTAGCTGGAAGAAAAGTGAGGGGAGGAAGTGGGGTACATTTGGCCGTAGGCTTTGTAACAGCGGCTTTATTTATTATTACAGACCGATTCTCTACCATATTCTCAACCAAGGGCAATCTGCCACCATTAATGGCGGCCTGGATACCCAATATGATATTCCTGATAGTTGTAGTGTATTTATACAGAACCGCACCAAAATAATTATTTGTGAAATTTTGCAACAAGATTGGCATTGATTTTGTTGTAGTTGCAACTTCAATTACCTTTGAAATATTAGATTATCTAACAATAGATTGCCATGGGAATAATCAAAGACAGGTTTAAAG
>NCHN01000037.1 GCA_002281875.1 Sphingobacteriia bacterium 24-36-13
TTCTATTTTTGATTGATCGTAGGAATAAACAAAATAGTATAGTTTTTCTGAATTTACTTTTGAGGTTGAAAGGGGTATAGCACTTTCTTTAAAATTTATAAAAACTGATTCTCTGCTTTCTTTTCTAAATTTTTTTTCCATTGCTATTCTTTCTTCCTCTGCTCTTCTTCGCTCAGCTAGCATCAATTCTCTTTGTCTTTCTCTTTCTTTTTTTGCCTTAGCGTCTGCAATCATACTCCCAATAGCTGAAGCCATTGCGCCAACACTTTGTGTTAATTTATCTGCTGCTTGTTTAACTTGTTGATCGTATAACAAACTAGCTTTTTGTTGATTAATTCTAATTTGCTCTTGTTGTTTATACATGTCTTGCAGCTTTTGTTGCTGAGAAGCTATATTGGAAGCTGTTTGTTGTTGTTTTAAAAGTATTTTTTGATTTTCAGACTGACTAATTATTTCAACACGTCCTGTGTTTTTATCAATTACATCATAATTCCCATCTGCTCTTAATTTGCCAGGACCTGCAGGTATAAATGTTCCAGATCCTGTTTTGTTGTAGGTTCCTTGGCCAATATAGTTTCCTGATTTATCGTAACCTTGGCTATTTATAGCAGATTGTGTAGAATAGTTTGAACCAACTGAAGAATTATTAGTAGTAGTTAATGTGCTTGGGCGATAATTTGATTCAACGGATTTTGAGTTGACTGATTTTTGTTCATTAGTTCCCCAAGGGTCTGATTGATTTTTAGTTGAATTTTGGTTGGCAACTTGAATTGCAGCTTGGTTCTCTAATTTATCAATCAATGCAAATAATTCATTAAACCCAGTAAAATTTGCACCATTGATATTGATTTTTGCTATTCTTAGACTTTTCCCTTTTTCAACAGAGCATGAAATTGTATTAGAATTGCCTTGTTTTGCAGCAGAAAATGAAGTGCTTTTACAATTTGTTGAAGCAGTTAGATCAACCGTAATTTCAGCAGTATTTATTTTAATATAACTAAACTGCTGTGATAAAGCATTGTTAAAGGAGTATTCATAATATGTTTTGCCTCTGTATTCAACCTGAACCTTTTGATGAATAGAAGCTGATAAAGAAGTTAACTTGACTTTATGAAAGCGATCTCCAAGCCCTCCTTCATTGGTTGCTTCAATTTCAATGTCAGCTTTTACCAAAAATTGAATACCTCTATAGTCAAGTATTTTTGTTTCCATCATGGATTGAGAACCGTAAACTTGTCCACTGGTATCAGTTAAAATAAATAATAGCATACATAGTGCTAAAATTCGCATATTATTATTTTAAACTAAATTTACGGCTTGAAATTAAGTAGATTAAATTTTTCTTCACTTAGCATTCGCTAATTTTGGTAAATACATTTATGAGAAAATATATTTATATAAGCTTTTTATTATTTGGAACTTTAATTGTTTCTTGCTCTCCCAACAATGTGCAGCTGAATGAAGAAATAGGCAAATACTTTGATTCTGCAGGTGTAAAAGGAACTTTTGCGCTATTTGATAATGGCACGGGCGATTTTACTATTTATAATTTAAACAGATATAAAGACTCTGCTTATTCTCCAGCGTCTACATTTAAAGTGGTTCACTCTCTAATTGCTTTAGAAACTGGTGTAGTGTCTGATGAAAAAATGTCAATACAGTTGGATTCTGTGGTAACCATGGAAACTGCTTTTAAAAAATCGATTGTTCCCTATTATCAAGAAGTAGCTAGAAGAATCGGGAAAGATACTATGCAATTTTGGTTAGATAGTTTGCAGTATGGCAATCATAGCATTGGAGAAAGATACTATGCAATTTTGGTTAGATAGTTTGCAGTATGGCAATCATAGCATTGGAAAGTCAATTGACAGTTTTTGGTTAAATAATACCATCAAGTTAACCCCTGATGAACAATTGGGTATTATGAAGCGTTTGTTTTTTAATCAATTACCTTTTCAAAAGAGAACCCATGAGATTGTGAAACGTATGATGTTAAGAGAATCCAATGCCAATTATCAATTGAGCTATAAAACAGGCTTAACCTATAATGAAAAAGGAGATCAACTTGGCTGGGTGGTAGGTTGGATTGAGGAGAACAAACATCCCTATTTCTTTGTATTAAATATGGAAGCTCCTTCTAATATTTCACTGGTTGATACACGAATATCTTTACTCAAAAAAATATTAAGCAACCAAGGATTTTTTGAAGGAAAAAGATAATCCCCATAAAGTACTTTATGCAATTATATTGTAACTCATTAACACAACTTAGTAGACTAAAAACGCGTGAAGTAAAAATTGGTGATTTGCTGTTGGGCAATGGTCATCCAATAAGGGTTCAAACCATGACCACTACTGATACCATGGATACGATGGCTACGGTAGAACAAACCATTCGTTGTATTGAAGCGGGTGCTGAATTGGTAAGGATTACTGCTCCATCCAAAAAAGAGGCAGAAAACCTCCAAAATATAAAAGATGAGTTGCGTAAACGCGGCTACACTACTCCACTGGTAGCGGATATTCATTTTACCCCGAATGCTGCTGAAATTGCTGCAAGAATAGTAGAAAAAGTTAGGGTGAATCCAGGCAACTATGTTGACAAAAAAAAGTTTGAACAAATTGATTATACCGACGCAGAATACTTAGAAGAAATTGAACGTATTCGGGAACGCTTCACACCGTTGGTCTTGATTTGTAAAGAGCATGGCACAGCTATGCGTATTGGTACGAACCATGGGTCGTTGAGTGATCGAATTATGAGTAGGTATGGTGATACGCCCATTGGTATGGTGGAAAGTGCCATGGAATTTTTGCGTATTGCTCGTTCAGAAGACTACCACAATATTATCTTAAGTATGAAAGCCAGCAACCCTCAAGTGATGGTGCAGGCTTATCGCTTATTAATTCAGCAAATGGAAGCAGAGTTTGGAGAATGCTACCCATTGCATTTAGGGGTTACAGAAGCAGGTGATGGAGAAGATGGAAGGGTTAAAAGTGCTGCTGGAATTGGTACTTTATTAGAAGATGGAATTGGTGATACCGTAAGGGTTAGTTTAACTGAAGACCCAGAGTTAGAAATTCCAGTTTGTAAAGATTTGATAAAAAGATATACTGTTGAAAAACGCGAAGGAGCAACGAATGGATTGGTTCCATCCATTAGTAAGGTCCCTTATGATCCATTCCATTATACCAGAAGAAAAACATTTGCAGTAAGCAATATTGGAGGAACCCAAGTTCCAGTGGTAATTGCAGACTTTAGTAAAATCCCCAATATTACTCCCAAACATTTGGAAGCGATTGGGTACAAATATGATGAAGCAACAGATAAATGGGCTATTGGAGATGCTGCTGCAGATTATATTTTTACTGGAAATCAATTACTTGACTTTGCATTGCCAGGCACTTTAAAAGTGATTGTTTATCCTGCAACATTTGAAGCATGTCAAGATAAATATAGTTATTTCCCCATCTTCGATAGGTCTGGGTATGCTCAAGCAAATAGTAAAAGTGATGCAATCAACTTTGTAATGGTTGATTGTTATAACGATGCTACTGCTATTAATGACTATACTTTTTTGGAGGAATTTTCTAATGATAACACTGTGGTGCTTTGCCTAAGTAGTACCAATGCAAATGCAATGCAGTCTATTAGGAGAATGATGATGGAGCTCATGAGTCTGCAAATTCAGAACCCAGTGGTAATTATTACGGATAGTAATTGGCAAACAGCAGATGAGCATTTAATTCATTATGCAACCGAGTGTGGCTCTTTATTATTAGATGGGATGGGAGATGGTATTTGTTTGGGAATGAATAACAATAGCTATCAAGCAATGAATACTGGTGTGGTAGATACTAGTGGAAGAAATTATTTAAGTAATACTTCAGTTGAACAATTTATTAACTCTTCTGCGTTCAGCATTTTACAAGCAACTAGAACTCGAATTTCTAAAACCGAATACATCAGCTGCCCAAGCTGTGGCAGAACCTTATTTGATTTGCAAGAAACCACTGCGAAAATTAGAAATGTAACCAATCATTTGAAAGGAGTTAAAATTGCCATCATGGGATGTATTGTAAATGGTCCTGGTGAAATGGCAGATGCAGATTTTGGTTATGTTGGAAGTGGGGTTGGTAAAATTACTCTATATAAGGGTAAGGATATCATGAAAAGAAATATTGAGAGTGAGATTGCGGTATCCGAATTAATTAATCTGTTGAAAGAGCATGGTGCTTGGATAGAGCCGGCTTAGTTCATTCTAAATTATTATATGCATCAAACTGACTTTTTAGTAATTGGTTCTGGTATTGCAGGATTAACCTACGCACTAAAAGTTGCTAAGCAATTTCCTGATAAAAAAATCATCTTAATTACTAAAACACAGGCAGATGAAACCAATACTAAATATGCCCAAGGAGGAATTGCAGGTGTATGGGATGCAAGCAGAGATAGTTTTAGCAAACATATTGAAGATACTTTGATTGCAGGTGATGGGCTTTGTAATGAAACGATAGTAGAAATAGTAGTAAAAGAAGGTCCAGAAAGAATCAAGGAGATTATAGATTATGGAGCGGCATTTGATAAAGATGATGAAGGTATTTATAGTTTAGGAAAAGAAGGTGGTCATAGCGAAAACAGAATTTTACATCATAAAGATGTAACTGGAATGGAAATGGAAAGAGCACTTTTGTCTCAATTGGCTGCTTTGCCCAATATCCAATTATTGAACCACTGTTTTGTTGTTGATTTATTGACGCAGCATCATTTGGGTTATTTGGTTACCAAGTCTACGTTGGATATTACATGTTATGGGGTGTATGTATTGAATTTACAAACCAATCAAATTGAAAAAATTGTTTCTAAAATAGTTTTGTTGGCTTCAGGTGGTTGTGGTCAAGCATACAGAACCACTACGAATCCAAAAATTGCTACTGGAGATGGTATTGCAATGGTTTATAGGGCAAAGGGTAAAATTGAAAACATGGAGTTTATTCAATTTCATCCAACTGCATTATTTGAACCCGGTGTTTCGCCTTCTTTCTTAATTACAGAAGCGGTTAGAGGTGATGGTGGTATATTAAGGAATAAAGCTGGAGAAGCTTTTATGGAACGTTATGATCATCGAAAGGACTTAGCGCCTAGAGATATTGTTGCACGCGCCATTGATAATGAAATGAAGAGAACCGGTACTGAACATGTTTATTTGGATTGCAGGCATATGGGTAAAGAGCAATTTATTCATCACTTCCCTAATATTTACCAAAAATGTTTATCAATTGGAATTGATGTAATGCAACATATGATACCTGTTGCTCCTGCGGCTCACTATAGTTGTGGAGGTATTAAAACAGATGAATGGGGTAGAACTTCTATTCGAAATTTATATGCTTGTGGAGAATGTGCGAGTACAGGATTACATGGTGCTAACCGATTAGCCAGTAATAGTTTGTTGGAAGCCATGGTATTTGCTCATCGATGTTTTATTGATACTTGCAAGCAAATTGATCAGTTAAGTTTGGTTAATAATTTGCCTGATTGGAATGCTTTGGGAACTGCAGAGCCAAGGGAAATGATTTTGATTACACAAAGCCTCAAAGAATTGCAGCAAATCATGAGTGATTATGTAGGTATTGTAAGGACTGATGTAAGATTGAGTAGGGCAATGAAAAGATTGGATTTGTTGTTTGAAGAAACGGAGCAGCTGTATCGCTCTACCAAAGTATCTCCTCAACTTTGCGAGTTGCGTAATTTAATTACGGTGGGTTATTTAATTGTAAAAGGAGCACAGTTTAGAAAAGAAAGCAGAGGGCTTCACTTTAATACGGATCACCAAGAAAAGAGTGCTATTTTACAGAATATTATTCTTTAAAGCTCCCAAGGCCATGTACTATATTATTTATCCATTGTTTTATTTACTGTCGCTTTTGCCTTGGCGCATTATGTATTTTATTGCTGATGGATTATATGTGTTAGTATTTTATTTTTTCGGCTATAGAAAGCAGGTGGTGTTGAATAATTTATTGATTGCATTTCCTAATAAGACTGAAAAAGAACGTACTAGAATTGCTAAAGATTTTTACCACAATTTCATTGATACGATTGTAGAAACTATTAAAATGATTTCAATTAGTACCAAAGAAGCAGATAAGCGCTTAGTTGGAAATATTGAAGTGTTAAATGATTTATACAACTCAGGGAAAAATGTTCAATTATTAGCAGGCCATTTTTTTAATTGGGAATTTTTAAATCATTGGATTCCAAGACATAGTTTGTATCCTTTTGTTGGGGTGTATCAACCTTTGTCTAATACAGTAATGGATAAAATAATTTATGATATGCGTGCCAAAAATGGCACCATCCTAATTCCAACTAAGCATTTTAAAAATCAATTCAGGAGTTATGTAAAAGATCGGTATGCTTTAGGACTTGCAGCCGACCAGAATCCACCAAGCGACCTGAAAGCCCATTGGGTCCCGTTTTTCAACCGATTAACTCCCTTCATTCTAGGCCCAGAAAAAGGGGCTAAATTGAACGATACCCATGTAGTATTTTGCCATTTCTATAAAGTTCGAAGAGGCTATTATGAAATCAAATTCGAGCTCATCACTTCAGATCCAAAATCGTTTAAAAACGGCGAGCTAACCAAGTTGTATGCAGCTAGAGTAGAACAAGCGGTTAAATTAAAGCCTGCCAATTATCTCTGGAGTCATCGCAGATGGAAATGGAGCTTTGATCCAATCAAACACAGTGCATTAGAAATTAAATAAGCTTAGTTTAAGGCTGCTGTTTCTTTTTCAAACTCAAATTTTTCGGGCAAACCCTTTATTGCTTCAATTCCGCCAATCACATTTCTAATATTGTGAATGCCCTGTCTTTTAATCATAGATGCAGCAATTACACTTCTGTATCCACTTGCGCAATGAATATAAATATTGTGGTGGTCATCTAAATTGGCCATACTACCTGGATCGGTTAATTGGTCCAATGGAATATTAATTGCTTCTTTTACGTGTTCATTGGCATATTCAGTTTCTCTTCTAACATCAATGATGACCAAGTTTTCATCGAAGGGAAGATCCATGGCCAGTTCATCTGCTTCAACATCTATAATCATATCGATTGATTCTCCTGCAGTTTGCCAAGCTTCAAATCCACCAGATAAATAACCAACTACCTTATCTATTCCCACTCGGCTTAATCTAACAATTGACTCTTTTTCAGCACCTATTTCTGTTATTAAAATAATCGGTTGTGTAAATGGCAATAAAGTACCTGCCCATTCTGCAAATCGTCCGTTTAATCCAATGTTGATTGAACCTGGAACAAACCCTAGCATAAATTGATCAGGATGTCTGGTATCTAAAAGGATGGCGTTATCAGCAATTTTTTCTTTAAAATCAGGAATAGATAATGGGTGCAGGCTTTTAGCTAAAATACTATCCAAACTAGTGTACCCATCTTTATTGATGCTCGCATTTATAGGGAAGTAAGCAGGAGGAGCGTTTAATCCGTCCGTAACAGCTTTAATAAATGCTTCTTTAGATTCCGCTTGTAAAGCGTAATTGCTTGCTTTTTGAACACCAATTGTGCTATACGAATCAGCGCCTAAATTTTTACCACAACTACTTCCTGCTCCATGTGCAGGGTATACCACTACTTCATCCGCAAGGGGAATAATTTTCTCTTGCAAACTATCGTACAACATTCCAGCCAAGTCATTCATGGTAATATCATTGCCTTTTTGAGCTAGGTCTGGTCTACCTACATCGCCTACAAATAAAGTATCACCTGTGAAAATGGCTTTATTATTTCCTTCTTCATCTTTTAATAAGTAACAACTACTTTCCAGTGTATGACCCGGTGTATGAAGTACCTGAATGGAAATATTACCTAGCTTAAATATTTCTAAATCTTTTGCAACATGCACTGGGTATTTGGTTACGGTACTTGGCCCATAAACAATGGTAGCGCCCGTTGCAGCTGCTAAATCTAGATGCCCGCTCACAAAGTCTGCATGAAAATGTGTTTCAAATATATACTGGATTTGGGCATTTCGTTCTTTCGCTAAAGCTAAGTAAGCATCAATATCCCTGATTGGATCTATGATTGCTGCTTTACCATTACTTTCAATATAGTACGCAGCTTCGCTGATACATCCAGTGTATAATTGTTTTATAAACATGCAATGATTTTGCGGCAAAGGTAATTAATCTACCAATGCTTTCACAAAACCAACCACATCGTTTAAGCGAGTGTAATTGACGGAGTAATAAATGAATTTCCCTTCTCGGGTGGTACTCACAATCCCGGCCCGTCGTAAAATGGCCAAGTGCTGTGAAGCTACGGATTGTTCTAAACGAAGTTTTACATAAAGCTCTGTAACAGTCATCTTTTGATGCTCATCTAATAGTTTGATGATTTGCTGTCGAAGCTTGTGGTTAATGGAGCGAAGGATCAAAGATGCCTTCTTTGCCTGAAGGAAATCTACCTTCACAGGCTCTGCGCCATTGGTTAATAGGATTGATTGAATGGTTGCGTTCATGTCAAGTAATATTGGGGGTATTAAGACTTATGCAAAGTTAGCTTTTTTGTAATGCATAGAGAGTGGTTATTCGCATTAGTTTTTCCGCTGGGCTTATTGTAGCTTTATTGGTTGGTAAAAATCTTTTATATAAAGCGGTTCAGAATAGGCCAAATTGGAAAAATTTTTTGCATTAAAAAACGATTCTGAAATCGTAATCATATGATTTACATTGTGTTGCGTGTAATCTATACTATAGTTGAATGGTAGGGTAAATTGTTCAACTTTCTGCGCGCCGTCTCCACAAAAAATTACTTTAGAATGACAATTTAGCCCCTCAAAAAAGACATTATCAAGTACTAATGCGCGTGTATTATCTAACTCTAATAGCTTTTGGTTGTACATTCCAGCAAAAACTTCCATTCTTCTTGCGTCTATCATTGCATAAAAAACAGCGTCTTTTTCTAATTCGGTTTGGGGGGTATTTTCTATGGCTGCTTTTGCAATAACTGCAAGTGTATTAACCATTATTAATGGTTTATTTAATGCGTAACAAATTCCCTTTGCCGAAGCCAATCCTACTCTTATGCCAGTATAACTTCCTGGTCCGCCAGTAACAGCAACCGCATCTATATCTTTTAATTGATAACCTGCTTCATTCATAATGGCTTCAATAGCAGGTTGCAAAAAGGCAGCATGGTCTTTTTGGTGTTGATGAGATTGACTTGCCAATACCTTACTATCCTGGCTTAAACAAACGCCCGCATACCCTGTTGCCGTATCAATATTTAAAAGTAAAGCCATGTATTAGTTAATTTGAAATGCAGGTGCCAAACTGTAACGTTCATTTGTTTTTGCTAAGCTTTGCAAAAGTGTTGAAACCTTCCGAAAGCCAATTAATTCGCACCATTCAAAGGGTCCGTAAGGATAATTGGTGCCCAATTTCATGGCAGTATTTATTTCTTCTTTCGTACTTATATTTTCTGCTAGTGCAAAATAGGCTTCATTGATGATCATTGCAACTACTCTAGGGCCTATCATCCCTAATTCGTCTGCAGAAACAACTGATGTTAAACCTGCTGTTTCCAATAGTTCTACTGCTTTTGTAACTGATTCATCATTGCCAGCAATTTCTAGTGATGGTTGAGACAAAAATCCATCCCATCCATTAAACCGAACAAAATTCTTAGGTAGCATTTCTGATGGAGTACATACTGCATTCACTAAAACAATTCTGTTTTGAACAGAGGAGAAGCAAGGTTCCTCCTCTTCAAAACTTGCATCAATATAAATATCTCCTGCTGGAACCACTTCATCAGATACATAATACCTAACAATGATATGATTGTTTTTATTAAACTTATCTGCTAGTAATTGGAATTGATGGTCTGTTGCGCTAATAATAATTTCCATAAATGGGCTTGGGTTACAAATTTAGGTTGGCAGGTTGATTAAAATGCAGCAATTTGCTTCCATTAAATAAAATCTATGTCTAAACAAGTGGTAAAAACAGTAAATGCGCCTTCTCCTATTGGTCCCTATAATCAAGCAATTAAAGCGAATGGCTTTGTTTTTTTAAGTGGTCAGGTTGCCTTTGATCCTACAACAGGTGCATTGGTACAAGATAATATTGCTGCTGAAACACACCAGGTGATGAAGAATATTGAAGCGGTTTTAAAAGAAGCAAAATTGTCTTTTGAACATATTGTAAAAACGACAATTTTCTTGAGCGATATGGCTTTATTTGCCGAAGTAAATGAAGTGTATGGTACTTATTTTAATGGAGACTATCCCGCAAGAGAAACAGTTGCTGTAAAAGGATTACCCCGTGGTGTGAACGTTGAAATTTCAATGACCGCTGTAGTAGATTTATAATTGGGTTAACTGATAACTGGTTTTGAAATGGTATTGCTTATTGGGCATTAACATCAATAATCCAATGCCATTATTAAAATTATCTGGTGCGCCAGTTAAATTCTCAATGGCAATACTATTTCTGTGTTCGGGTGTATATACTTGTAAAATGGGGTAAGATTGATCAGGTATAACTTCTAGCTGTAATTGATTATTACTTAGTACGCATTTTCCGTTTGGAGCCAATTCAAAAGAGTTGTCTAAGAAAATATTTTCAAGTGAATGTTTTTGTAAAAATCTTTTATCTTTTATTTTTTTTCCAGTGGGGATTAAAGCCTCATCAAACTCCAATTGGGTATCGGTATCAAATTGCAGTAGGTATTGATCTACTGGACCTCCTAAAGTAAAATAGGGGTGCCAACCATCAGCATATGGAATGGGGCCCTCATTTTGATGATTGATTGATGTGGTTACAGATAAGCTGTTATTCGGTTTTAGCTCCCATAGCAAACGAACCGTATACTCAAACGGATAGCCCGAATCTGATTTTTGATAATGGAAAGACAATGAAATTGCCGCAGCATCTTCAGATTGGGTCATATTATCTATTTCATAAACGGCATCATAAATTAATCCGTGTAATGCATGGTTGCCTAAGTAGTTTTTGCGAATGGTGTAAGATTGACCATTGTAATTATATTGACCATTATGAAGTCTACAAACAAATGGGCTTATTTTGGCACTTTTAAATGCTGTAGTAATTTTTTCTTCTGCCTCTTTTACTGATTCAAAGCCATCAATGCAATTGAAATGGTTTCCGTTTAATGGAATATGGAAGGCATTCAACAGTCCTCCAAACGCAAATATTTCTGCAGTGCATCCTGTAAGTGTATCTGTTAAGTGAATAACTGGATGGGCTTGTTGGCGGTTTATCGCTACTATGAATCGCATAAAAATCCTTTAAATGTCAAGATAATGCAAAAGCCCCTTTTTTTGACCAAATAAAAAACTAACGGTTGTTCACCCCTTGCATTTATACAGTATTTTTGCCCGAGTTTAAAAAATAGGATATGGCATTTTCATTAAAGAATAAAGTTAGAATAGTAACAGCTGCAAGTTTATTTGACGGGCATGATGCTGCAATCAATATTATGCGCAGAATTTTACAGTCTAAGGGGGCAGAAATTATTCACTTAGGACATAACAGAAGTGTTGCTGAAATTGTGGAATGCGCTATTGAAGAAGATGTGCAAGGCATTGCCATTACTAGTTACCAAGGAGGTCATGTAGAATTTTTTAAGTACATGAAAGATTTACTTGATCAAAATGGTTGTGGACATATTAAAATCTTTGGTGGAGGAGGTGGAACCATTTTGCCAGAAGAAATCAGGGAATTACATCAACACGGTATCACAAGAATTTATAGTCCAGATGATGGACGTACAATGGGATTGGAAGGGATGATTGAAGATGTGTTAATGCAATGTGACTTTGAATTGAATTCAAAAGCAAACACAGAAAAGCCATTGAATTTAGGAGAAGTAAAAGAAATTAGAAGCGTTGCCAGAAAAATAACTTTAGTTGAAAATGGATTAACGGATGGTTCTACAGAAGCAACTGTTTTAGATACTGAATCAGTTCCTGTTTTAGGCATTACTGGTACAGGAGGTGCAGGTAAAAGCTCGGTAACCGATGAAATTGTTAGAAGGTATTTGAACAATTACTCCGACAAAACGATTGCTGTTATTTCAGTTGACCCTTCCAAGAAAAAAACAGGTGGGGCATTATTAGGAGATCGAATTAGAATGAATGCAATCTCTCATAATCGAGCGTATATGCGCAGTTTAGCCACCCGTGACGATAATACGGCTTTGAGTGCACATGTTCAAGAAGCGATTAATATTTGTAAAGTGGCAGGTTTTGATATGATCATTTTAGAATCTGCAGGAGTAGGACAAAGTGATGCGTCTATTTTAGATTTCTGTGATGTTAGTTTATATGTGATGACGCCTGAATATGGAGCAGCATCTCAGTTAGAGAAAATTAATATGCTCGACTTTGCCGATTTAATTTGTATTAACAAGTTTGATAAAGCTGGAGCACTTGATGCGTTACATGATGTTCGAAAGCAATACAAACGCAATCATGAATTATGGAATGAAGCAGATGAAAACCTACCAGTTGTAGGAACCATAGCTGCACAGTTTAATGATACAGGTATCAATCAGTTGTTTGATAAAATAATGAATACCATTCAAGATAAAACGGGTGTTTATTTTTCTTCGGTTTCTGCAATACAAGCTGGCTTGAATGAAACCACTACAAGGGCACAAATTATTCCTCCTAAAAGGGTGCGATATTTAGCTGAAATAGCAGACGCCAATAGAAGCTATAATGAATGGACCAATGAACAGTGTGTAATTGCTTCAAAGTGGTATCAATTGAATGGTGCAATTCAATCTTTGCCTGCTAACAGTGTTGCAAAACAAGAGTTAGAAAATATTGCTGCTTCAATGGAGTCTTCTCTTCATCAAGATTGTAAAAAAATGATTCAGCAATGGCCTGAATTAGTAAAAAAATACCAGGCAGACTTTTTTGAATACACGGTAAGAAACAAAACGATTAGGCAGCCATTGACTACCCAGTCATTGAGCGGTACTCGAATTTCTAAAGTGATTTTACCACGGTATAAAGATTGGGGAGATATTCTGAGGTGGCAATTGCAAGAAAATATCCCAGGAGAGTTTCCTTATACAGCTGGTGTATTTGAATTAAAAAGACAGGGAGAAGATCCTACTAGAATGTTTGCTGGTGAAGGTGGTCCGGAAAGAACCAATAAACGTTTCCATTATGTTTCATTGGGTCAACCAGCCATCCGTTTATCTACTGCATTTGATAGTGTAACACTCTATGGAGAAGATCCTGATCCACGCCCAGATATTTATGGAAAAGTGGGAAATAGTGGCGTGAGTATTGCTACAGTAGATGATGCTAAGAAATTGTATAGTGGATTTGATTTATGCGATCCTAAAACATCGGTTAGTATGACCATCAATGGTCCTGCGCCCATTATACTTGCATTCTTCATGAATGCAGCCATTGATCAATTATGTGAAAAATGGATTACTACCAATGATAAATGGGAAGAAGTAAATGCCATCATTGAGAAAAAGTTTAGTAAAACTCCTAGGCCTGTTTATTATAATCCATCTTCACCTGAAAGATTACCAGAAGGAAATAATGGATTGGGAATTGGGCTGTTGGGAGTAAGTGGAGATGAGGTTTTACCCGCAGAAATCTATGCTCAATTAAAAGCGGAAGCACTTACTCAGGTGAGAGGTACAGTTCAAGCAGATATTTTAAAAGAAGACCAAGCACAAAATACTTGCATTTTCTCTACTGAGTTTGCACTTAAGTTGATGGGAGATGTACAGTCTTATTTTATTGATCAAAAAGTTCGCAATTTTTATAGTGTTAGTATTAGTGGATACCATATTGCTGAAGCCGGTGCAAATCCTATTACTCAATTGGCATTTACCCTTGCTAATGGGTTTACTTTTGTTGAATATTATTTGAGTAGGGGAATGCATATTGATGATTTTGCTCCAAATCTATCTTTCTTTTTTAGCAATGGAATGGATCCAGAATATAGTGTAATTGGAAGAGTTGCTAGAAAAATTTGGGCGAAGGCAATGAAGCAAAAATATAAGGGGAATGATCGCTCTCAAAAATTGAAGTACCATATTCAAACAAGTGGTAGAAGTTTACATGCACAAGAGATTGATTTTAATGATATCAGAACAACATTGCAGGCACTCTATGCAATTTACGACAATTGCAATAGTCTTCATACCAATGCATATGATGAAGCCATTACAACACCCACAGAAGAAAGTGTTAGACGGGCAATGGCTATTCAACTAATCATCAATCGAGAATTAGGTACAGCTAATACAGAAAACTTTATTCAAGGAAGTTTTGCAATTGAAGAGCTAACTGATTTAGTAGAAGAAGCAGTGTTGACAGAATTTGAACGAATTTCTGAGCGCGGTGGTGTTTTAGGGGCAATGGAAAGAATGTACCAGCGTAATAAAATTCAAGAAGAGAGCTTGTATTACGAAACAAAAAAGCATACAGGCGAATTGCCTCTAATTGGGGTTAATACTTTCTTGAATAAAAAGGGTAGCCCTACCATTTTGCCTGGCGAAGTAATACGTAGTACAACCGAAGAAAAAGAGCAGCAAATACAAAACCTACAGGCATTTAAATTAAGAAATCAATTAAAAAGTGAGCAAGCATTAATGCAGTTACAAAAAGCGGCAATAAATAATGATAATTTATTTGCAGAGCTAATGGAAACAGTAAAGTATTGCTCTTTAGGACAAATTACCAATGCACTTTATGCTGTAGGTGGTCAATACAGAAGAAATATGTAAATTCAATTATGAAAATTCCTTTTTTGCTTTTTGCGTACATAATGATGGCATTTGCTACTGGTATTTACGGCCAGGCTAGGAAAATTGATACCACTATGAAATTGGGCAATATTGGTTTCAAGTTGGTATGTAACAATAAAAATGAAGACAAGAATTATGTTACAGTAAGCCCTATTGGATTTGGTAGCGGGGCTAGAGATGTGAGCTTTGAGGTGAAGGGTAGAATTAGAAAAGCTGAAGTAGATGATTTGAACAACGACTTTTATCCTGATATGGTCATTTATATATATTCGAGTGATCCCAACGACAAAGGAACCGTAATTGGAATTTCTTCAATTAAAAATGAATCGTTGGCAGGTATTGGTTTCCCAGATATTGTGGATGATCCTAAATTAAGAACAGGGTATAAAGGGTTTGATACTTTTATGCTAATGGAAGGTACCTTGATGAGAAGATTCCCTGTTTTTACTGCAGATTCCGTAGGTGCGCAAAAAACAGGTATGTATAGACAAATTCAATATAAGGTAGCTCCAGGCGATAGGGGAATGCTGAGCTTTAAGCCAGTGAGGAGTTATGAGTTTGCCAAACAATAATTCATTTCTTGCCATTATTTTATTGTAAACAGTAATTTACTGTTTAACAGAATGCTACCTTTAGTTTCCTTAATTGAATTGTATGTATAGGAAATTAATTGTTGCCTCGTTATTATTTTTTTCAGTTTTTGCAAATGCACAAACTGTTCAGCAACTACTTGCTAAAAAAGTTTTGTTGCCTAATGGATGGGCTTTAACGCCAATTGGGAACAGTTTTCCATTAGGAGACCTTCCGCTTAATATCGCCGTTAGTAAATCAAAAAAATTAATGGCAGTTACCAACAATGGACAGGGAACGCAAAGCATTCAATTAATCAATCCTACTACTGAAAAAGTACTTGACACTAAAATTATTGAAAGAAGTTGGTATGGGCTTGTATTTAGCGCCGATGAAAAAAAGCTATTTGCATCTGGTGGCCATAATAATAGAATTGAAATATTTTCAATAGACAATAACAAATTAATACTAACTGATTCCATTGTTTTAGGAAAAAAGTGGCCAAATAAAATAAGTCCTGCTGGGATTGCTATTGACGACGATTTACAATTACTATATGTTGTAACTAGAGAAGACAATCAATTGTATATCATAGATATTCAGTCTAAAAAAATAGTTTTTAAACAAGCATTGGGTGGGGAAGCATATGCTTGTGTTTTATCTCCCAATAAGAAACAATTGTATATAAGCTGTTGGGGTTGCGATAAAGTATATTCATTCAACACTATAGAAAAGAAAATCACTGCTGAAATACCCGTGGGTGATAATCCCAATGAGTTATTATTAAATAATAAGGGAACCATTTTATATGTAGCTAACGCCAATGATAATTCCGTTTCAGTTATTAATACCAAGGAAGAAAAAGTAGTTGAAGTATTGAATGTGGCTTTATATCCTGACGCTCCCAATGGATCTACTACCAATGGTTTGGCTTTATCAACGGATGAGAAAACCCTATTTGTAGCGAATGCAGATAATAACTGTTTAGCAGTATATGATGTAAGTAAACCAATTCAAAGTAAAAGCAAGGGATTTATTCCAGTAGGATGGTACCCTACCAATGTAAAAGTAGTTGGCAATAAAATATTTGTTGCAAATGGTAAGGGTTTTTCCTCTAAAGCCAATGTGTATGGTCCCAATCCTTTTGCTAATAAGCAAATAGTTTTACATCATGAAGGAGACCCAAATAAACCTAAAGGGGTTGAATATATAGGTGGATTATTTATGGGAACAATGAGTGTTATTAATATACCTACTCCAAAACAAATGAGTGTATATTCTCAAGTAGTGTATCAAAATACGCCCTACAATAAAGTGAAAGAAAAAATAGTACAAGGTGAAATAGGTAATCCAATACCCAGAAAAGTAGGTGATAAAAGCCCTATTAAATATGTATTCTATGTTATTAAAGAAAATAGAACCTATGATCAAGTGTTGGGTGATATGAAAGAGGGCAATGGGGATCCTCGTCTTACTTTATTTGGTGAAAATATCACTCCCAATCAGCATGCGTTAGCTAAAAACTTTGTGTTATTGGATAATTTTTATGTTGATGGAGAAGTAAGCATGGATGGACACAATTGGACCATGGGTGCTTATGCTACAGATTTTTTAGAAAAGAGTTGGGTTAGTAGTTATGGTGGAAGAGGCGGTAGTTACGACGGGGAAGGCAATAGAAAAGTAGCCAATAATAAAGGAGGCTTTTTTTGGGATCATGCAAAAAAAGCTGGGGTAAGTTTTAGAAGTTATGGTGAGTTTGTAGACAACTACAAAGCCAATATCCCTGTATTAGAAGGAAATTTCTGTAAGTATTTTACTGGCTATAATAATGGGGTAATGGATACCACTCGCTTTTACCAATGGAAGCGAGATTTTGATTCATTACTGGCAATTAATAAAGTGCCTCAGTTTAATTCTGTACGCTTTTCTAATGATCATACAGAGGGATTGAAATTAGGTAGACCTACTCCTTATGCTCACGTGGCCGATAATGATTATGCTGTTGGTTTATTTGTTGAGTACTTAAGTAAAAGCCCAATATGGAAAGAGACTGCGATATTTATTGTTGAAGACGATGCGCAAAATGGAGCAGACCATGTTGATGCACATAGAAGCATTGCATTTGTTGCAGGTGGCTTTGTGAAAAGAGGTTATGTTGATCATACTATGTACTCTACGTCTTCAGCTCTTAGAACCATGGAATTAATTTTAGGAATTCCCCCAATGAGCCAATACGACGCAGCAGCTACGCCCATGTGGCGATGTTTTACTTCAACACCCAATACAAGTTCATATAGCGCACTAATGCCTAATATTAACTTAAAAGATAAGAATACCGCCATGAACGAATGGCAACGCAGGTCTGAATTATTTAATTTGACCAAAGAAGATGCGGTGCCAGACTTAGAGTTTAATAAAGTTTTATGGCATGGGTTAAAAGGCAACGAAATTCCTTTTCCTGGTCCTAAGAGAGCAGCTTTTTATAAGCCAATAGAAAAAGCCGATAAAGATTAATCAACAATTTCGGGATTGAGTCCTTATATACTTATGCGTCAGTTTTTGATTGAAGACATAAAAACCTGGGATAGGTTTTATCGAGCCAATTTTGTCAATTGTTTAACCGGCTTTAAGCCAGTAAGTTTAGTTGGCTCTATTAGTAACTCGGGTGTTCCAAATTTATCTGTAGTAAGCAGTATTGTGCATTTAGGTGCAGACCCTGCATTAATAGGATATATCAATAGACCAATTGCAGCTGCTCCAGATACCATTACTAATATTGAGCATACAAAGTGCTATACCATCAATCATATAAATGAAACATTTTTGCAACAAGCACATCAGTGCAGTGCAAAATATTTACCAGAAGTGAACGAGTTTGCGGCAACTAAACTAACAGAATATTATGAAGATGGAATTATTGCCCCCTTTGTAAAGGAAGCATTAGTTCGTTATGAAATGGAACTGGTTGAGATTGCTCCAATTCATTATAACAATACTTTTTTTGTAATTGGACAATTAAAGTCTGTTTTTTTGGAAGAGTCAATTATTGCTTCAGACGGATTCATAGACCTTTCTTCAGCTGGTTCAATTGTTTCAATAGGACTAGATGGATATGCAAAAGTAGAAATGATTACTAGGCTTCCTTACGCAAAGCCATAGTATAAAGGGAAAACATATTCGCATCTTGGGGTAGCTGAATCATTTGCTTGAATTCCATCCCGACTTTTTCTAAAACCCGAATAGATGCAATGTTTTCTGGCTTTGTTATGCCTGCTAATTGAGTTAGCTGCAATGATTCTTTTGCATATTTTACCACAGCCTTACTAGCTTCAGTTGCAATACCTTTTCCTTCAAAGTTTGGCATTAATGCAAACCCCAAATCTGGAACCGTTAATCCCTCTCTTTTTACTATTCCACAAATTCCAGCTGATTGATTGTCTTTTTTTTGGGTAACTAAAAATAGTCCAAATCCATTTATATGATAACTGTTAATGATGTTGTTAGCGATATAATTACTTGCAGTTGTTTTATCATTTATATTTCTGTTCCCAATATGTTTTATCCAGGTTGGGGTATTCATTAATTGCATCATAAACCCTGCGTCTATAATGGTTAATGCCCTGATTTGTAACCGTTCTGTTTCTAAGTGTACTTGCATTATCTGCCGCTGGTTATTACAATTTTAGTAACGATATTTTCATTTCCTTTTCCATCCCTTGCTAGAACTAGATATACACCTGAGGCAATTTTATTGCCAAGGTAATCTCTTCCATTCCAAACAGCTTGTCCCCCTAAGCTTCTAGTTTGATAAACCAATCTGCCATTCAGTTCTGTAATTTTTATAAGTGTGTTATCTAATAAACCTCTTATAGCAATTTGTCCATTGAATTGAGGGGGAACAGGATTGGGGAAAACCAAAACATTATTTTTTTCTTCTACAGCTTCAGTTGCCGTTCCCCTATAACTACATAGTCCACTAAAAGTAGCAAAGTAAACTTCGCCGGTAGTAGGGTCTACAGTTATTCTTTTAACATCATTGCTTAACAAAGGACTATTATTAGCGGTAAAATGGTAGATGATTTTTTTTGCATCAGCGCTTATTAACCAAACCCCATTTTGTGTGCCAATCCATTTTTGATTGGCTCCATCAATTGCCATGCATTGTATTTGTTCACCCTTAAATAAAAATCCGGCAAATTGATCTTGTTGAATAATGGGAAGTGTTGCTTCGCAGTTACCTAAAATATTATCAGTACAATAAATAATCCCAATTCCATCGTCTGTTCCAACCCAAATGCTGTTGTCTTTGTCTTTTAAAATGCTTAATACATTATTAGAAGGCAGGTTTCCATTTCCAACACCTTGTTTAAATAATCTCCATTGATCATCGCCAGTTGATTCAATATTATTACCATAATTGTAATAAATAAGTCCGTTTCCTTTAGGGCTTTGAATCCATAGTTGATTTAGATCGGCTGCAATAATTTGTGCAACGGCATTCTCTGTTAAACTAAATGGGATGGTAAATCCAAACCATTTGTCATTAGCAGTTTTCAGCTTCAGTGCTTGGGGGGCTCCATAGTTACTAATCCATAAATTTCTTTTGCCATCTAATGTTAATCCACTAACCCTGTAACTTCCCGGATCACCTATTGCAGCTTGTAATAAACTATTTTGTTGTTTAAAAATTTGTAACTCTTGGTTGTTTTGTTTTAATAGGCCACCCCCATAGCTACCTGCCCAAATAGTTCCGTCTAAGGGATCAACAGTTAATGATATAAAATCTAGTGCTGTATCTAACAATGGAGTGTTGAATGCTCCTTTATTGCTCCAAATACCCTCTTTAAATTGAAGGATGCCTTCTTTATTGAATTGATAATTCCAAGCGTTATTTACTGACCCTGCTCCTTGGTAAAGTGTTTCATTGTAAAATGCAAACTCCCCATTAGAAACACCTAATGGTCCATTAGGTATATATCTTTCGGTGATATTGCCAAAAGAAGATAAGCCACCAAATTGATCCGCAACCCATAGTGTTGAGTTATTTAAAAGAGCTGAGGAAGGATAAGAGATGATGCCCGGTGCTGCTACAGTTTTCTCTATGCTCCCATTTAAATTTAGCACCATCACTTTAGAATTTCCTGTTACTGTTCTTAAGCAAATAATTATTTTATTTTCACTAATATCTGTACTAATAATTTTCCAATTGGATTCTTGAAAAAGCAATTTCCATTGGTTATTTTCTTGTAAAAAAATACTGTCATTTTTGGTGATTATTAATTGGTTATTAGTGAACCCAATGAAGGATACGCTACCATTAGATGGCCCTAAAATATTTTCCCAATTTTGATAGTTAGCCGGATCTAAACCAGTTTTCGTAATTCTTTTTATCCCTTCATCTGAAGCAGCATAGTAGTGCTGATTGTTTTCTGTAAATGCATTTATATTAATCTGCCTTCCTGCATTCCCAATCACCCAAGTATCTTTTATTTCGTATTTGTTAAGGTTGATTAATACAATGCCTAGTCCTGTAGATAAATAAGCCGTTCCAGCAGAAGCATAAATACTATTAATGGTTTTATTGCCTGTAATGCTGCTTCTTTGTATATCACTTAGGTTTTTAGTGATGCTTCCTTTTAGTAAATCAATATTGCTGTTTTTATAAGCAATAATCAACTGACTGTTTTGTTCATCCCAAGCAATTTTCTGAATGCCTATATCGCTAAGTCCATTTACTTTATGGTACCTACTTATTTCTTGATTGGCATCAACTGAAAATACTGCATCGTTGGTAGCTGCATAAATAAAATCACCTTTTACTACCTGAATTGCTTTTTGATAATTCAAGTGCTCTCTCCAAAATCCAATTGCAACAGGTTGTTTTTGCGCTTGTATTATGCCCATGAATGACAAGCAAAACAATAGAAATGCTATATGCAATTGCTTAAACATGTTTAAATATATAAACTATCTATTCATAAATATTTACAATGCCCTGTTTTATAGCAAAAAGAACCAACCCAACCCTTGTTTTGATATCTAATTTCTTAAATAAATTATCTCGATAATTATCAATAGTTCTTACACTAACGCACATTTCCTCGCCAATTTCTCTATAAGACTTATCTGCACATAGTAGCTGTAAAAAATGAGCTTCTTGTTCTGAAATATTTAAAAGCAAAGCTGTTTGTTTCCCTTCTTCTTCTTCATTTGAAACATAGTTAATGAGTTTGTCTCTAACTAATTCATTAACATAGAACTCGTTTCTTTGGATAGATTCCATGGCTTCTTTAAATACATGCGGTTTACTGTCTTTAATAATATATCCTTTTACTCCGTTTCTAAGCATTCTAATAATGGCCATATCGTTAGACAGCATGCTTAATACCAATACTTTTACTGTTGGTAAATGTTTTCTTATCCAGGCTGCTGTTTCATACCCATCCATTTCTGGCATCGTAATATCTAGCAATACAATATCTGGCGGTGTAATCGTTTTTACTTTCTTGATAAATTCAAGTCCATTTCCTGCTTCCAGTACTACTTCAAATTCTCCCAAAGAATTAATTATCGCAGCCAATCCAGATCTTAGCAACTCATGGTCATCAACTAATGCTACGGTTGTTTTCATTTTTATTTTGAATTTAATAATATGGTTATTGTGGTGCCTTGGTTAATAATACTGTTAATATGAACAGTAGCATTAATTAGTTTTGCTCTTGAGAAGATATTGTTTAAACCCACACCTGTATTTTCCTGTTTAATATCTTCTGTATTAAATCCAATTCCGTTGTCTTTAATTTCAACTTTTAGTTGTTGGTTTATTTTTCCGATGTTAACATGAATGGTATCACAAGCCGCATGCTTTAAAGTATTGTTGATTACTTCCTGTATCATTCTATATAAAATGACGTCTACACTCTTATCTAATATATCTAGATTGACATCTTCATCAATTACTAAGAAGCTTTGGTATTTACCTGTTTTATTGATATTGTGTAAAAGCTGCTCCAACGACTCAATAAAACCAATTTGGTGGAAATTATTATTAATCAAGCTATGACTTATATTTCTTAAGTCGTTCCAAACTTTCTTTAAGAAATTGTAAATTTCTTCCTTTTCTTTTTCGTCTACTTTTTCTTTTAAATAAGCAATACGAAGCATAGATAAGTACACAACTTGTGCAGTATCATCGTGTATTTCAGATCCTATATAGTTTAGGGTTTGATTTTGTATTTCTAACTGAGATTTTATAATGGTTTGTTCAAACCTATTTTTCATCTCTTCTTTTTCTTTTTGATTTTGACGTTGTTTGCGCAAAAAAAGATAAAGTAGTACCAATAAAAATACTGCTAGTAATACAAAGAATACAGAGGAGATTATTATTGTGACGAGTATGTCTTCTTGGTTTTCCGGCATAAGATGAATGCGTAAATAAATGCTGAATATAAAACCACATTTAGGCTCTGATTAATAATCCCATATATTTTCTTTCCTTCTTGTTGAAGATCGTTGCTTCTCAAATATTCAAATAGGGCATTAATAATCACAGATCCCATGTAAAATAATAATAAGCCCGTGCATACCCAAAAGAAGGGTTGCTTTGCCAATGGATGGTCTAAATGTTCTGGCAAAACCGATTCGTAAAAGAACAAGCAACAGAATAATACTACAAAAAAGGACCCTAGAAGGAATGTATAAGTGTGAAAATTATTGTACCCCTGAACAAATTGTAAGTTTAAAAAGACCATAAAAGCATAAAACGGGATGAAACCGATGGTCAGTTTTTTAAATAAGGTAGTCTTTAGGTGTTTAGAAAACAAAAAGGAATAAAAAATGAATTCTATAGTTGTAAAGACGTTAAAAAGGGTATAATTTCTTATATCCTGTGTTATTAGGTAATAGCCAATCAGTTCTACGGTTAGCGTTAATAGTAGAAAAGGCAGAAAATACTTAAAAGGGGTGTTTTTTAGTGACCTATATAATAGTATACAAACTAAAAAACTGCTGGCTTGCACCAGCAGGTAAATATTTGTCAACATCCGTTGAATTTAAGTGAGAAGCTAACTTATGAAATATATTTCAAATGTCAATACTAAGGCCAGATAGTGCCATGATTTAAATAATTAGAACCATCACCAGGGGCAGAGCCATCACCAATATCTTGGCTTCTAAAATTGCCACTATTGCTTTTCTTATTGTTTCCTAAGAAAAATACTGAAACCCTGCCTTTATACTCGGGTTTAGGTGCAGTAACTTCATCATATTGACCAAAATAGACATAAACCTTATCTGATTTATATTTCTTTTTAATTTCCTTGATGTATTTTTCCATGTCTTCAGCATCAAAAACTACATATTCTGTGAAGTTTTTGCCAGAATAATTTTTCTTGTAGGTTTCTTGCATTCTTGCAGCAGCACTTTCAGATATTAGTCCATTAATAGCAGAAGCTTTGGCAGCTGATCCAACTAGGTTCATTTCTGCATCTTTATTATTGGATTGTAGTGCATTAGCTTCAGTTTCTGCTTTCTGACAGGCAGTAAAGCTAAGGGACGCGATTACTCCCAGGGCTAAAAAGCGTTTCGAGAATAGGTTTTTCATAAATAGCGATTTTATTGTTTGCGAGGATTGTGAATGTAAATTAATTCAAGTTTGAATGCAAAGTATCATCTTTTTATCAATGAAATAATAAATTTATATGTAACTAATTGATAATTACATATTTAAATTTACCACTACAAAAAATAGGGTGAAATCACGCTGACTATATATATAGGTATTGCTTGATTTTCTCTTTTTCAATCTCATCTTTACAACAGAATCAGCCTAATTACTGCATAATTAGGGGGAATTGCAGCAAGAGACCGCATTAGATTTTTTAAAAGAGGGAATATGAATACGGAAAATCGATTTTTTTTGAATGAAAAGCAGGCTTTTTATGCATTAAAGCGGTTTTTTGCGCTTTCTCAAAATGC
>NCHN01000079.1 GCA_002281875.1 Sphingobacteriia bacterium 24-36-13
TTCCTATTTGCGTGATCAACAGACACCAAATAGTGATATTGATCTATTGATTGACTTTGAGCCAGGCAAAGAAAATTTTGATAACCTAATGGCCGCATATGACCTTTTTGAAAATATCTTCATTGGAGAGAAGGTAGAAGTACTTACTAAGAATGGACTAAGCAAATACATAGGTCCTCAAATTTTACAAAACATTGTCTATGTCTAAGGATCCTATTGAGTTCTTAAAACATATTTACGACGAGTGCGACTACCTAATTTCAATTAGTAGCAACCTATCCAAAGAGAAATTCATTTCTGATGAAACGCTCAAAAGAGCAGTTGTTAGAAGCTTAGAAATTATTGGAGAAGCAACAAAAAAAATCCCATCTGATTTTAAAGAAAATACTAGTGACATTGAATGGAAAAGCATGGCTGGCATGAGAGATAGGCTAATTCATGATTATATGGGTGTGAATTATTCAATAGTATGGGATGTTTTAACAAGCAAAATTCCTGTGTTACACAGTCAAGTAAAAGCGGTCTTACACAAAGACTAATTTTAGTGTCATTCAGATATACTGAGCTACCTACCTCACCCGACAGTTATAATCCCCCCTCACCTCAAACAACTCTCCAATATCAACGGAAGAGCAGAGTTCTATAGACGACACCTATCAATCTAACCTAACAGAAAAGGCCTTACACACAAAGACCAATATTCCGGAAGCAATCAAAAATGGAGTGTTTTATTTATTTCAGTAACTTTAATACAAACATTAATGAATGAAATACGGAGAAATTAGCATTGACCCTGAAGTAATGAGTGGTGCTCCTGTATTTGCGGGAACACGTGTTCAGATTCAAACACTATTTGATTATATTGAAGGAGGTGAAGACTTAGCAGAGTTTCTAGACGACTTCCCCTCTGTTTCAAAAGAATCAGCTTTAGCAGTTTTAGAAATGGCAAAAAAATCGCTAACATCAGAGAAAATGCTTCATGAAAATTTTGCTTGACGAAAGTTTACCCAGAAAAAAAAGATATGATTTTGGCAAAGATCATGAAGTTTGGACTGTTCGAGATAAAGATTGGTTAGGTAAAAAAAATGGCGAACTACTCAAATTGATGATTGACGATGGATTTGAGCTCTTCGTTACAGCAGACCAAAATTTACAATACCAACAAAGAATAGAAAAGCTGCCAGTTACTATAGCAGTATTAAAAGGGTCAGACAATAGATTGACTACACTACAATAATTAATTCCACTTTTATGTCACAAGCTAAAAGAAGGAAATCTTCCCAATGTGATTGAAATATTTTAACATGAGGATTTTGATGAAAAATATATATCGTACCATAAATTAAATTTAGAACCATGAAAAATAAAACAATAAGAGATTTCGAAGGACTCTAATAAAACATTTAAAGCCACTTTTAAAGTGGCTTTTTTTATAGCAATAATAGAGAAATTAGCCCCACTCCCCCTACACCCTATATAAAAATTACATTTTATGCATTAGTTACATCCTTAATTAAATCTATTTCTGTGTAATTAAAAATGGATACATCGTAATTCGCTAAAAGTTCCATAAAAGTCCTTTTAGTATATCCAGCAAGATCAGCAGCTTGACCTAAAGACAAATCCCCTTTTTCAAACAACTTAGCTGCTAAAAAAGTTTTAGCGTAACTCTCATCTAAGTCATCAGGTATATGAATTGTCAAAGTTTTCATAAAATAAATTTACAAAAAGGGTCTTTAATGAATTCCTTTAAATATACAAATACAGCCCTCAAAGATTCAGCAGTAACTGTTGGATATGACTCAAGAATTTGTTTCTCCGTCCAACCAGCAGAAAATAATTCCAATACCAACTCTACAGAAATTCTAGTACCCTTTATGGTAGGTTTTCCAAGTAGAACTTGATTATCAGAAACAATATGGTCTTGCCAATTCATAAAACAATTTACAAAATTTTAAATTTCAACCTTTAGACAAGATTAATACTTAAAAAAAGATCAATCCGACAAACTGAGCCACCTCCCTCACACCACAGCTATACTCCTCCCCTAAACCTAAACCCATGCTCCTAGTCGGAGGACTATGCAGATCATCAAAAGAAATCCATTACGATGAACAAACCAACCGATTCGATATATACAATGAAATAGACAACACCTATCAATCTAACCTAACAGAAAAGGCCTTACACACAAAGACCAATATTCCGGAAGCAATCAAAAATGGAGTGTTCTATTACCATGGGGAGCAATTGTGGGGGATATAGTAAAATAATCAACCGCTATCTTACAAGGCAGCTCTAATTCCCCTTACACCCTATATATCCAAACTATCTTATCTTTACAAAGTGTATGACTACAAAAGATCAAATATTAACTAAACTAAAAGCCAATAAACCCGAATTCTCAAAATTCGGCATATCTGATATTGGGCTATTTGGTTCCTATTTGCGTGATCAACAGACACCAAATAGTGATATTGATCTATTGATTGACTTTGAGCCAGGCAAAGAAAATTTTGAT
>NCHN01000038.1 GCA_002281875.1 Sphingobacteriia bacterium 24-36-13
TTAGATTATTTTTTATTACTGTTAATTGGGATTATTTCTATAGATCAGTTGAATTTTCCAGATGTGTTAAATGTGATGGTCTATAGAATTTCATTGAAAGAATTTTTAGACGCATTAGCTGATGGAATTTTAATAAGTGTATTTATTTGGTTAGGATTAAGAGTGATTGAATTTATTGCATTAGTTCTAGAACAGAAAGCCAATTTAACGGATGATATGACAGATAATCAATTGATTATTTTTTTCAAAGATTTTTTCAAAGCCATTTTAGTAATTATTGGAATCTTAATGATTCTTCGTTTTTCATTTAATCAAGACATTAGTAATTTATTAACAGGGCTTAGTATCGTTGGTGCTGCATTAGCTTTGGCCACACGTGAAAGTTTAGAAAATTTGATAGCTTCATTTATTATTTTCTTTGATAAGCCATTTATTACAGGCGACCTAGTTAAAGTAAATGGATTTTCTGGAACCATTGAAAAAATTGGATTAAGAAGTACTCGAATTAGAACACTTGAGAAAACGTATATTTCAGTACCAAATAAGCAGATGGTAGATACTATAGTAGATAATATTTCATTGCGATCTCATCGTAAAGCTGAAATTAGAATTGAAGTAGGTTTAGATGCAACTAGTAGCCAGTTATTACAACTTATTAAAGAAGTAAGATCAATCCTTTTATTGAACCCTGTTGAGGGTATTGCAGTTTATCTAGTTGATACTGGAAAGAATGCGCATGTAGTAAATATAGAATACTTGAGTTTGGTTACTCAACCAATGGAGGAATTTCTTCAACAACGTCAGGACATTATTTTTAAAATCATTTCATTAATGGAAGATTTAAAAATTCAAATGGCTGCTGCTGCAACAGATGTAATTGTAACCAACAAATCAATTGGATAAGGAAGACTTTAATTCTAATAAGAATTGCTTGAATTTGGTTAGTGACTGAACCAACTGTGTTTCTTTATCTATTTTATTCTTATTATTCTTTAAATAACTTTTAGCACCTTCTATAGAAAACTTTCTTTGCCTTAAAAGCAAATAAATAAGTTGAAGGTTTTTAATGTCTTCTATTCTAAATAGGCGATCTCCTTTCCTCGTTTTTCTAGGCTGTAAAATATCAAATTCATTTTCCCAGTAACGCAATAGAGAAGTGTTTACTTTAAACCAAGATGCCACTTCACTAATAGAATAATAAAGTTTCTGCCGTAAAATATCTTCAGTAGGAATTTCAATTAGGTCTGCTACTGCATCCATTTCTTTAAAAGATTTTCTTCCTCTTTTACCAACTTCTTTTATTTTCTCAGAGGCTTTAACTTTCGTTGAAATAGATGGCTCCAATGCAACTATAATGGGTTTCGGTTTTGCTTTCTCAGTTTTTACCTTAACAACAATTTGACTACTTGCATAAACAACAGGCTCTTCCGTAGCTGTTTCATTATTTTCAATGGGGTCAACTTTAATTTGAATAGGGTCTTCAATCTTTATAGGATCTTCAATCTCGATAGGGTCAACAGATTGACTGAGTTGAGTTGGTTGAGCCTCCTGAATGGGCTGCGTCAATTCTGTTCCTTTTTTTATGGCCTGCTTCTTAAGCTTTGGCGAAGTGCTGGCTTCTACCGGCATTCCAAAAAGGTCCAACTGTTGTAATGGATTTCCCATAGGTTAAAATTACCACCAAAAACTACTTAAATAGTCGCTTCTTAGTTGCTAGTGGATAAGATGTAAGTATCTTGCACAACTATGGCAAATAATACAATTAAAACGATAATTGTTTGTGGAGCGGGTACCATGGGAAGTGGAATTGCTCAAGTTGCGGCTACAGCTGGTTTTAAGGTAATTCAGTTTGACTTAAATGAATCGATGTTGGTTAAAGCTGGCCAGTCGATCAAGAAAAGTTTACAAAAGTTTGTTGAAAAAGGAAAGATTAGCCCTGAAGTAGTAGATTCCGCTCTTTCAAATATTCATTATACCGCTGATATTACTGAATGTAAAGGGGAACTAGTTATTGAAGCAATTATTGAAAACAAGGATGCCAAAGTTGGATTGTTTAACCAACTTTTTATGAATAATGGACCTCAGTTAATGGTAGCATCTAATACTTCGTCTATCTCCATAGATTTGATTGCTGAATCAATCACTTACCCAAGCCAATTAGTAGGAATGCATTTTTTTAATCCTGCTCCAATGATGAAGTTGGTAGAAGTGATTAAAGGAAAATATACCAACCCTACCATAGTTGAACAAATTGCTGATTTGGCTTTGATCATGCAAAAAACACCTGTGATTTGTAAAGACTCACCTGGTTTTATAGTGAATAGAGTTGCTAGACCTTATTATTTGGAAGCCATGCATTTGGTTCAAAATGGCAAAGCAACTATTGAACAAGTTGATGCTGTATTAACTTCAATAGGGTTTAAAATGGGGCCATTTAAGCTCATGGATTTAATTGGGCTAGATATTAATTACAGTGTTAGTACCATCGTTTGGGAAGATTTAGGAAAGCCGCTTAGATTAAAACCAGCAGCAATCCAAAAAGATAAGATTGATCAAGGTTTATTAGGAGTAAAAACCAAAAAAGGGTTTTATCAGTACGACTAATCGAAATTACCAACTAATATTTACCTCATTATCCCAATTCCCCCTAACTACTAGTGGTTTAGAAATTAATTGAACGGTTTCTGGCTGTTTCTTAATTTTTCCAAATACACCTGTATCCCAAACACCATTTTGGTTGGTATCGTACAAAATGCGTAAATCATAACTACCTGCTCTATAAAGTTTTCTAACCAATTCTAAAGAGTTTAGTGGAATTGATTCTACTATTTTGTCGGATTGTACAAATTGTAAAACCGGTTTTTTACTCAAATTTAAATTGCTGAATCTTAATCTAATACTACCGTATTCGGTTTCTTTTTTTGTTGCAAATCGTAAAGTATCTGATTTTGCTAAACCCATCCCCCCTGTATCAGTTACTGCATCTTTTGGTAAAATAATTCTAAACTGCGCCTGCTCTTTCCAAGGATAATTGATGGATACGATTGTTTTACTAGTATCTAAAGAAATACTAACCCCTTTTAGATAAGTATAGTTTGAATCTGCAAAAAGAATTTTACTACTGTCAAATGATTTTAACGGCTTTAAAAAACGGAGTTGTAAAGGAGATAATAAATCTTGAGATCCATTTTCTAAGTTGGTAGTATAGCGTAAACGATTCTCTGTTTTACTATTAGCTACATTGGCAACGGGTGAAGAAGATCCTACTGCTTTTCTTTTATAGGCTTCAAAAGCATAAAGCGTATCATTTAAATTAGTTCCATTAATTAATATAGGTGCAGATTTAAAGGCAAATAATTTGGTACTATCATCATATTTCTTAGAAAAATTATTGGGTAAAACATAAACAGAATAATAGCCTCCTGATAAATTCTTGAATTCAAAATTCCCTTTTCCATTTATTTTGGTGTAATAACGTGGTCTATTCTTGAAAATAGCCGTATCACTGGTTGTATTGTGAAGTACAACTATTAAAGTAGAGTCTACACTTCCTTTTTCTGCAAGCAATACTTTTCCTGAATAAGTAAAATCGTCTATAGTATTTCCTGTTGAAAAAACATACCTGAAGTCTTTTAAAATATTTCCTTCATTTACGTCTTTAATTGAATTTCCAAAATTGAGGGAATAAGTAGTATTCGCTTCTAAGCTGTCCTTGAATTTGATGGTTACATTTCTAAGTTTGTAATCTGTACTTGGAATGTTTTTTAATGTTGGTGAAACTATTAAGTTGGAGTTGATATCTTGAAGCGTAACAAACTCATCAAATGTTAAAGTGATTAATTTCGGAAAAACATTTACTGCAGAATCTTTGGGCAATGCACTAATAAGTACAGGTGGTAAACTGTCTCTATCACCTCCGCTAGGGGGAATAATATTTGCACAAGAAGAGAATAAGAAAATATTCATCAATAAGCTCGTTATAATTAACCCTGTTCTTTCAATTATTCTTATCATATAATCAGTTATAGTTCTTCAGTATTATTTTCCTCATCTTCTGGTATTATTTCTGCAATAGAGATATTTAAATCGTTGTGTTTTACAAACTTACACCAATGACATTCTTCTTTCCCACAACCTGTATAAAAATCATGTTTTTGTATTTTTTCCCAAACCGTTGTAATTTGATTTTTAACAGTTGAAATATCTGAATCACTTATGGTTATTTTCTCTTTTCGATAGTTTTTCTTATTGTCAGGTTCAATAAAATCAAACTCGCTACTGATAACTTGCCAAGCTTTTTGATCGTAATTGTCTACTAAGATTTTATAAAATACAGCTTGTCTCCAATAATCTCCTCCATCTGGCTGTTTTTCATTGGGACCTAATAGTTTTTCTTTTGCTTTTTCTACATCTCCTGTTTTGTAGTCTACTACATTTACCATTTTCCCGTTGAATTCTAGTTTATCTAGTTTTCCTTTTAATGGCACTCCATTTACAATTACATTTTTAATTGTCCGCTCAATTACAACTACTTTATTCCATTCATTGATATATGTATCAAAATAGTTACTCAAAACCTCTCCACCATATTCCATTCTTCTGTTGAATTGTTCTTTGGTAAAATTTTCTCTATGACGTTTCATATACCATTCAAAGTCTTCAATCAATTGCTGTTTACTTGGAAATTGATTATTGTCTTGCATTAATTGGAAAAACTTTTGTAATGCATGGTGAACAGCTGAACCAAATTCTGTTGATTCTGATTTTCCAGAAGGGACTCTAACTAAATTATTAAAATAAAATTGTAATGGGCATTTTAGGTAATTATTTAAAGCCGTGACATTCATCACAAATTTCTCTAACACTCGATCAATGAAATTAGCCTCAATTTTTTCTATTTGGGGAACAATAGTTTCTTGGTATTGTAAAATAGCAAATTCACTAATAATATCTTTGCTCAAGACTTCTTTGTTGAGGGTAAGCTCGTATGCTTCTTGAATTTCTGCAATAAACATAGAGGGTTCTAGCGGTTTACCATCTATTTTAAAATTGCTATAAGAAATATGCAAAACCTTTTCTGCTCTAGTAAGCGCCACATAAAATAATCTTCTTAGTTCTTCTTCTTCACTAAAAATGGGCTGAGAGCTAAACATAGTATCTGGCATAGAATATCCGCCGCCAGGCTTTCTCTTTTTTTCCCAGTAAGAGGCATTACAACCAGCTAAGAATACATATTCAAATTCCAATCCTTTTGAACCATGTGTAGTCAGTAAGTTTACTCCCTTGTCGCTTCCACTTACTTGTACAAGCGGAAGTTTAATTCCCTCCTTTTCCATTAGTTCAATTGCCGTAATGAGTTCTTCTAAATTTAAAGAAGGGTTTCTGCTGGTTTCCTCTTTTAAAAAATTGAATAAGCCCGTCAACTCTTGTAATAGCCAATGTTTCTCAGGGTGTTGCATAATATAGCTTAACACGCCTGTTTCACGAATGATATTTTCGAATAGGGTTGGTAATGTTACATTCGGAACATCTCCAATCAATTTTTCTAAACTATTAATTGCTTTTTGAAGGCCATTTATGGGTACACTAAATAAATCTTTGGCAGGTTGATTGGCAAATTCTACAATATATTTTCTAAGATTTGTTTTATCATTTCCAAAACGTTTATCTGCAACTATTGCGGTAAGCTTAGCAATTTCAATTGGTGGTATGGCAAACCAATTAAAGTGTAATATTTCAAACAACATTTCATCGCCACCAAATGGGGTATCGTGCTCTGCTGCCAAGTATTTTAAGATAAGCGTGATTTTTTTTGCTAGTGGTAAATCAAGAATATTTAAGCTTCTTTTACTATAAACAGGTATCTGTTTCAATTTAAAATAATTACTAAGTGCCTCTCCGTATTTATTTTCTTTATAAATGACACCAATTTTACCAGGCTCAATACCTTGTAATAGTAATTTTTCTACCGCTATTGTTATACCAATCATTTCTTGTTGTTCTGATTCATAAGCAGAAAGAATTGGAGGATTGGTTAATCCATTAATTTTTTTGTTTGATGCAATTAATTCTTTACTTAATCCTGGTATCTTTTTTACTAGTCTTTCATTATTGCGATCAATTAGGCTTTTGGCAACATTTAATATTGGTTGGGTAGAACGATAATTTTCTGTTAGTATGACCGTTTGGATTTCTTTGCTATAGGTATCTGCAAATTTTTCCATGTTTTCAATATTAGCCCCTTGAAATCGATAGATACTTTGATCATCATCGCCTACTACAAAAATATTAGGATGGTCCCAATAGCTAATAAGCATTTCTACTAAATGATTTTGAGTTCCACTGGTATCTTGGTATTCATCTACTAAAATATATTGGAATTGTTCTTGGTATTTTGCGAGCAATAATTTATTCTCTTTAAATGCATCTAATACCCAAATAATCATGTCGTCAAAATCGTATCGATTTCGTTTCTTCATGAGCTCTTTAAAACGATTAAATTCATTTACAGCAGCTTTTAGTTTTTCCATTCGCTCTGTAACCAAATCAATTTGTGTTTGTTTTAGATCACCTTTTTTGAACTGCTTATAGGCCCTTTGATAAATAAATTCATCTCTGGTTGGAATTTCTTTTAAGTAAGAATCTATTGAATTATTAATGTATTCAGCTGTCCACCCCTCTTTTTTCATATTACTGAATAGATTCTTCAAATTGTTTATTTCAAAATAAACATCTCCGCGATATCTTTTTAAAGGATGATTCTTGGGAAAACCATCAATCAATTGTTTGAAAATCTCAATACTCTCTAATTCTGAAATAGGATCTAGTTTTGTTTTTTCAAATAAGGAGAGATTGTCTTGAATTACATCATTGCAAAAGGAATGAAATGTATGAATATTTACTTTATAAGCATCTGGGCCAATAAAACGCAATAATCTTTTGCGCATTGCAACTGCTCCTGCATCGGTATAAGTTAAACATAAAATATTTTCTGGGTTAGCGTCAGTCTCTAATAATATTTTACCAATTCTCGCACTGAGTATCTGGGTTTTACCAGTACCTGGGCCGGCAATAACCATCACTGGGCCTTCAATTGCATCAACTGCAGCTTTCTGAGCTAAGTTTAAGGATTCATAAACCCCATCAAAGTAAGCATGTTGTTCTTCCTTATTTGTCATTGTATAAAGATACCATGAACCTTATTAGTATAATACTGTTATTATGTTATTATGTCAAAAGTATATAGTATTAAAACAGTTCAAAGAATGCCCATCAGCTTGGAACAGGCTTGGGATTTTTTTAGTAAGCCAGACAATTTGAAAGAAATTACCCCAGCTAATTTGGGCTTCAATATCGTTAGCAAACACCATGGACCAACTATGTACCCTGGTCAAATTATTGAATATACGGTTAAGCCAATTCTTGGAATTCCACTCTACTGGATGACAGAAATTACCCATGTTATCAATAAACAGTTCTTTGTAGATGAACAACGTTTTGGCCCTTATACTTTATGGCATCACCAACACCATTTTAAAGCAATAGATGGCGGAGTTGAAATGACTGATATTGTACATTATAAATTGCCGCTATGGTTCTTAGGGGATATTGCTCAGGTTATCTTGGTTAAAAGCCAACTAAGTGGAATTTTTAATCATCGCTACAAAGCGGTAGAAGAAAGATTCGGGGTTTGGCCAGGCGCAGACAACAAAGTTATTTTTGGGTAGTTATTTTAACTCTTTTAGGGCGCTTACATTATTATTGATATCTATAGTGGCTATGTAGAGCTTATTGCCGTTTACGTCTGGCACATTATTCAAATTGATATTAGCTTCTTTGTTGGTTACAATTAGTTGAAGAAGTTGACTGTTTATAAACTTGACTTCTTTGCCCAACGGCACACTAAAAATGCCAAACCCTTTAATTTTTAAGTGACCATTATAAGTAATAGTAACCGCATTTGATTTTGATGTAATGCTGGGTTGGTCTGGGGCATCGTTATTGATCCATGGCATTGGTGGTACCAATGCAGGGTGGCGATAATAGTTATTCCTTAAACTGTCGTTCCAGCCATTTAAATTCTTTTCAAATGTTTTACTACTAAAATAGATACTACCCTGTGTAGTTGTATATTTTCTTAGGGCCTGAATTTGCTCAGGAATTTGATTTTTATTCTTCCAAGCCTCATTACTTCCACCTCTATAAATTCCGTGCCCTATATAAATATGTTTTCCATATCCATTCTCATTCCACCATTTTAATAGTACATCATAATCTGCTAGTTTATGACCACGTTCCCAATACAATTGTGGGGTAACATAATCTATCCAACCTTTACTTAGCCAAAGTAAAATATCTGCATATAAGTCATCATAATTGGTTTGCCCTGCTTTGGTATCACTTCCCATTGGGTCTTGGCTTTTATTTCTCCAAACTCCAAAAGGGCTGATTCCAAATTTTACTCTAGGATTGGTATTTTTAATGGTGCTGCGAATGTCTAGAATAATACTATCGCAATTACTTCTTCTCCAACTGTCTTTTGAAAGACCGCCACCAAATTTTTCAAATGTTTTTTGATCAGGAAATTCTTTACCAGCAATACGGTATGGATAAAAATAGTCGTCCATATGTATGGCATCTAAATCATATCTGCTTAATATGTCTTTTACTACTCTAACTGTATGTTGTCTTACTTCTGGTAAACCTGGATTGAAATATTTTTTATCTCCGTAAACAACAAACCAATCAGGGTGTATTTTAGTGATATGTGAAGGGGCAACAGACGATTTAAAAACATTAAATACCGCTCTGTAAGGGTTTAACCATGCATGAAATTCCATCCCCCTTTTGTGTGTTTCGGCAATCATGAATTCAAGGGGGTCGTAATAAGGATTAGGTGGCAATCCTTGTTTGCCAGTTAAATACTCACTCCATGGCTCATATTGAGAGGGATATAATGCATCGCCAGTGGGTCTTATTTGCATTACAATGGCGTTCATCCCATTCGATTGGTGTAAATCTAATAATCGAATAAAACTGGCTTTTTGTTCAGCAACAGAAAGATTTTTTTTAGCCGGCCAGTCAATATTTTCAACAGTTGCAATCCAAACTCCCCTAAATTCATAATTTGGAGATGTCTGTGCAATTAAGGTATTTGCAATTAGGATAAATAAGATCGCAAGGATAAAGTGCGTCTGGTTTTTCATACATTAAAGATAAGTCATCTGTTTAAATGCGCTCTCTCATTTTATCTAATAAATCGCTTAATTGTGCTGCTTCGTTAGGCGATAGGTTATCTAAAATAGCATCTAACTCACCATTTTTCTCATCCAATCTTTTTAAAACATCTAAGCCGTTTTGTGAAATTCGAACATCCACTAATCTTTTATCGGTATCACAAACCTTTTTTTCAACCAAATCCTTTTTAACTAATCTTTCAACAATTCTACTTGTATCACTCATTTTATCGAGCATACGTTCTCTTATTTGAAGGGTACTTAAAGGTTTCTTGCTTCCTCTTAAAATTCGGAGAATATTGTACTGTTGGTGGGTGATATCTTCTTCTTGTAAAACCGTTTTAATTTTTTCCGTAATCCAGTTATTCGAAAAAATTAAATTAATGGAAAGTTTTTGGTAAATACTTCTGAAGTTTTCTTGTTGGATATCTTTTTCTATTCCCATATAATGCATCGTGTAAACGAATGTACAAACATTCCCCCTAATCTTCCCATACACTTAGGCCCTCACTGCAATTTGAACAGATATCTATATTTTTTCTACTATTTAATAGCTCTTTTCTAAATTGATGATAATTGCTGTTTTTCCATATTTCTTTAAAACTTTGGCTTTTTAAATTGCCTAACTGGTGCATGGCATCTTTATCAAAACAACAGGGCACCACTAAGCCATCCCAGGTAATCACATTGGCATGCCAAAGTTTCCAACAATAATTTTTTAAACCACTTTTCACCTTCATTTTACCAGAATCATCTTTCTTATATCTACTATATTTATTATTTGTAGGGATCAAGTTATTGGGATCTTCTTGATAATTATATACTTGAGCAGTTTTAAACCTAACTTGATCTACTCCAATTTCTCTACCCAGTGCTTTTATATCAGCAATTTGGTGCTCATTAGGTTTTACCACTAAAAACTGAAAAAATACAAAAGGGGTTTTACTATTTAATTGTTTTTTCCATTTAACAATATTTTTAGCTCCTTCAATCACTTTATCTAGTTTGCCTCCTACACGATATTGTTGATATACATCTTGGGTAGTTCCATCAATTGAAATGATCAATCTGTCCAAACCACTTTCTACTGTTTTTCTAGCATTTTCGTCGTTTAAGTAATGTGCATTGGTAGAGGTTGCTGTATATATCCCTTTTTGATTGGCATATTTCACCATTTCCAAAAATTGTGGATTCAAATAGGGTTCACCTTGGAAATAAAAAATCAGGTAAAGAATGTCTTGGGCTATCTCATCAATTGTTTCTTGAAAAAAGTTCTTTTGAAGCATGCCAGTTGGTCGAGTAAATTCTCGAAGTCCGCTAGGGCATTCAGGGCATCTTAAGTTGCACGATGTTGTAGGCTCAAATGAAATTGAAACCGGCATTCCCCATTGTATAGGTTTAGAAATCAATCTGGAGAGTCTAAAACTGGAATAAACCTTAAATCCATTCCAGAAACGTCTTAAAGTAAGTTTAGAAAGTAAATTGATACTGTCGTTTAGGTTAAAGTAAGGCATTGTTCAAATTTATACATTTCACTATACTAATATATTGGTATGTTAAAAAAAATTAACTTATGCGATAGTGGAATTATCAAATATCATCCGTAACTTAATGCTGCATAAGTATTCAAGCCTTTTAACAGTTCTTTATTAAACAGATTGAATACAGCTGCGTCTTATATACAGAACAAATCATTAGAGAATCATTAACAGATGAATGTTCAAATTGGCACGAGGTTTGGAATTATATAAGAAATACAAAATGATTTAAATTTTTCTCATAAGCAGTTAGTTTTGGTTGAGGCCCCTGTTTCTACAGGGGCCGACTTTTTTTGGGACTAGACCTAGATAACTTGATACTAACTACCAATCCTTTTTACTAGTGGTCTTGCGAGTAAGAAAATAACACAGCCAGTAAAATCAGCTACAATATCCAATATTTCAAATGATCGCCCTTCTATTAACGCTGCTTGAATAAATTCTATACCAATTCCATACCCAGTCATCAACAAAACAATGAGGAAAGCAATCTTTTTTTCAGCGGTTGAAAAATAATGACTCAGCCATAAGTAAGCAGTTGTGCATAGTACAGCAAAAATACCTGCATGTATAATTTTATCAAAATGGGGAATATTAATCCAATATACACGGGGCACTTTGCTAGCTGGCAAAGTAAAAAGAATCAAACTTATAATAAAAAACAGGCTAAATAAAGTCGGCTTAATGAGCCCACTTCTCCAGAACCTTTCTGAGTTGTTCAATGGTGAATGGTTTGGTTACAATGTCTTTCATACCTAATTGAAGGTATTCTTCTTCTGCCTCTTTAACTGCATTGGCTGTCATTGCAATGATAATTGGAATTTTCTCCTTTCCGCTATTTAATATTTTTTGGGTTGCTTCAATTCCATCCATTTCAGGCATATGAATATCCATGAAAACCAAATCGTAATCATATTTAGCAGTCATTTCAACAGCTTCTTTTCCGTTATTGGCTATCTCAATAATATAGCCGATTTTTTTAAACATTTTAGTTGCCAACAATTGGTTCATATTGTTGTCTTCGGCAACCAACATTTTCAAAGGCTTTATTTCTGTACCACTAATGATGCCAGCAGTATTTCGTTGAGGTTGTTGCTGATTTTTTCTAACTAAGTTTACTTGGACTGGGATAATAAATTTAAAGGTAGATCCTTTGCCTACTTGACTCTCTACCCAAATTCTACCTCCCATTTCTTCAATAATTTTTCTACAAATGGATAATCCTAAACCGGTTCCACTGAATTTTCTAGTAGCTGTTGAGTCTATTTGATTAAATGGAATAAATAGAGATTGAATATTTTCTTCGCTGATGCCTATTCCTGTATCTGAAACTGCAAAATGAAGTTCTTGCAAAGACTCATCAATATGATTAGCAGTCACTTCCAGTTGAATACTACCAGTATCAGTAAACTTAATGGCATTACCTAACAAATTAATAAGAACTTGTTTAATTCTACTTTCGTCGGCAATAATTTCATTTTCAACAGAGGGATGAATGGTTGAACTAAGTATAATATTCTTTTTGAGTGCCATTAAACGCGGGCTACTAATTGCAGTTACCTGTTGGACAATGTTTTGCAAATTGCATGGGCCTTCAAACAACTCTAATTTATCTGCTTCAATTTTTGAAATATCTAAAACATCATTAACTATCTCTAAAAGGTGTGTACTGCTTGATTTTAATGAAAGCATTAATTCCTCTTGTTCTGCATTTAGTGGGGTATGCTGTAACAAATCAATGGTACCGATAATCCCATTTAAGGGAGTTCTGATTTCATGGCTCATATTGGCTAGAAACCTTGATTTGGCTTTTGTTGCTGCTTCCGCTTGCTGCTTTGTTTCGGATAAATATTCTTTGGATTCTTCTAAATCATTCGATTTCTTAATTAGATTATTCCGATCTATATCATAAGTACGTTTATATAAGCTAACACTCACTGCAATAATAATTAGATATAGAATGGTAGTAATTATTATATCTATTTGCTTGATTTCAGTAGAAGGATAAGGTATTAGCCATTCAGGGTTCTTTAATTCTAGTACATACAATCCAATAATTAAAAGTATAGTGATGATTATAAAAGGTAAGTGGAATCTTTTTGGGAGTATCATCATAGCCGCTACAACACTCATTAAGTAAGCGGTTTTAGTAGGTCCTTCTATACCTCCATTGCTAAACCATATTGGTACAAAAAATAAAAGGCTAAATACAATATAAATAACTCCTACTGGAACAAATTTTTCTTGGTATCTAGAAATGTAAAAAACATAATAAGAAATCATTGCCAAACATAGAATCATGGTTAGTAATAAAGTATCTCTTTCGAGTATAATATTACTGGCAAGGCTAATAATCATGGCAATAAATACCATGAAGGAAACCAGGTTAAATATTTTATTCTCCAGCGAAATAATCGCTTTTTTTAACCCAAGAATTTTTTTGATTCGATCTATGTTCATATAAATTATACGGATTAAAGATAACCGTATTTCGTCACTCTCTAGTTATTCTAGCCAACTTTACCCGCTACGTACATTTCTGAGAGTGTTGGGGTTTCACTGCCCCCTGATTTTTCGAGCGTGATAGCAAACATAGAAGCTGCTGGTATATTTTTCATTTTACAGAGACCAGCACAATCACTCAGAACACCCGCATCTACAGGCTTCCCATCAACAATAGCCCAAAGCTGGTATTGTTTGCCACTTGCTGGCTGAGGTAATTTATTGGGTAATATATAAACGTCTTTTGATTTCATATCCCAAAAAACAGTAGCGTAATTGGATTCTTTACCAGGAATACCAGGCATAGACACTTTTTGCATATTAGGGTCTGTCATCATTTGCATGCTGTTGTACATATCCAAACTTTTCGTTTGCATAATTTGGTTATTGGCTTGCAAAGTATTTTTCTCTAAAACAAGGGCCTGATATTGTTGAGTGGTTTCTTTGAACTTGCTATAAAAATAGATATTCATGCCACCGCTAATAACTAAAAGAACAATTGATGCAGCAGCAAGGAAACGACTTGGCTGATTCATTTTTATTACTGGTACTTCCTGTAGTGGAGTTGAAAATGCTTCTTTATTTTGAACCGTACTATTTTCTTCAGCAATAAATTCCGATTGTAATGCTGTGAAAATTTGGTTTTTTAATTTCGGTGGAGGAGCCACTGCATTGGTTAATGCATTGGCTTCTAAGGCCAATTCAAAATTGGTTAAAGCTTGCTTAATCTCAGGATACTGAAGACATAATTGTTCCAACTCAGCCGCTTCTGCTGAGCTAGCCATGCCTAGCACATAGCTTTCAATTATTCCACTTTGTATGTATTCCTGTGTATTCACTCTTTAATTAATTTATGCAATTCTTTTAAAGCCGCCCTCAGCCTGGTTTTCACCGTACCTAAGGGAATATCGAGCATTTTGGCAATCTCATCTTGGGTGTATCCTTCAAAATAAGATAATTCAACCAGAACCCTCCATTCAGGCCTTAAGCCATGTACTAATTTTCTTAAACCAATATCGTCTGATTTAATTTCAGAACTGCCTGCCAAATCATATACGTTTTCAGAGAGCTCTTGGTTTTGTTTGGTTTTTTGAAAGCCTTTACTTCTGGTTGTATCTATAGCAGCATTGCGGGCAATATTCAGCATCCAAGTGTATAAACGCCCCTTACTACTATCATAAGAATCAATTTGCCTAAAAATTTTAATAAAAACTTCTTGCAAAGTGTCAGCAGCAGCTTCTTGATCACCTACAATAGTAAGTATACTGGTATATAAAGCACCAGAATAGTGATCATACAAGTAACTAAATGCAGTTTCATTTCGCTGACTGAGCAGCAAAACAAGTTCGGACTCACTGTATTGAAGTACTTGTTCCAAATATTAATTATAGGATATATTGAATTCGAGTAGTTTAACCTACCAATGCTTCATATGCATCTTTGGTCATCAACCCCTCAAAGCTAGAAGGATCAGTAACCGTCATCTTAATCATCCAGCCATCACCATAAGGATCAGTATTCACTAATTCAGGTTGTTTTTCTAATAAAGTGTTTACCTCGGTAACAGTTCCTGCTAATGGCAAAAACAAATCACTTACAGTTTTAACCGCTTCAACAGTTCCAAAAACTTCCTCTGCAGCCAAATCCTTACCAACTGTATTGATGTCTACATAAACGATGTCTCCCAATTCGTGTTGAGCAAAATCGGTAATACCAATAGTGGCAATATTACCTTCAATACTAATCCATTCGTGGTCCTTGGTGTAACGTAGTTCTGCTGGAAAATTCATAACGCGGTTTTTTTATAATGCAAATATTGAATAAAATTTGGAGGGATAAAATTATTTATCGCCAATAAAGGTATTTAAAACCCTGATTGTTCAAAATATAAGAGCACATGGTCCTTTATAAAATTCTCTTGTTCAGGTAAGCTCATTTCTGGTAATTGTTTTAATTGAGCAAAATGAGGCCAACCCTCTTCATCCTTTCCCTCAACTAAGTAGTATCCGCTTTGAGCCAACACGGTGCAAACAGCCACATGCATCAAATCTTGTTTTTGCTCTTTTGAAATTTTTTCAGCCATGAATCCAGTTTCCTGAAGTCCAATTAAGAACAAAACCGCTTCTAAATCGGGCTTTTTACCAAAACGTTCTAACATTTTGGCCTCTAAAGCCCACCAACGTTGCATTAAATCATCTGTAATAAACATACTGCAAAGGTAAACCATCAAGGCATGCCATCATCAACCCTGATAAGGTATATTTGCAGCAAATTCGAGAATATGTTACAGGTAAGTGTATTAAAAGCGGCCCCAGAAAGAGTGAAACAGTTATTAGCCAAGAAGCATTTTAAACAGCCAGAACTGGTAGATGCCATTATTCAAACTGATGATGAGCGCAAAAAAGCAAGCCAAAGTAAATGCCGCATCCAAAGAAATTGGGCAATTAATGGCCAAAGGAGATAAAGAAGGAGCGGAAACCATTAAACAAAATGTGGCCAATTGGAAGCAAACATTAGAACCCTTGAAAGAGCAAATGGCCCAATTAGAAAAGGAGTTGGCCAATCAATTGGTGCAATTGCCTAACCTTCCAGCCGATATGGTTCCAGAAGGTAAAACGCCAGAAGAAAATGAAGTCGTTAGAACGGGGGGAGCAATGCCAACACTAGCCGAGGGCTCCGTTCCCCATTGGGACCTCACTACTAAATTCAATTTGATCAATTTTGAATTGGGCAATAAAATTACGGGTAGCGGATTCCCCGTATATATAGGTAAGGGAGCCAAATTACAACGTTCATTAATTCAGTATTTTTTAGATTTCAATACAGCAGCTGGATATACCGAATATTTACCACCATTCATGGTAAATGCAGACTCTGCTTACGCTACAGGGCAATTACCCGATAAGGAAGGGCAGATGTACCATGCAACCCAAGACGATTTTTATTTGATTCCAACTGCAGAAGTGCCTGTTACTAATGTGTATAGAGATACCATTTTAAAAGAAAGCGATTTCCCTGTAAAGATGACGGCTTATTCTCCTTGCTTTAGAAGAGAAGCGGGCAGTTACGGAAAAGACGTGCGCGGATTAAATCGTTTACACCAATTTGAAAAAGTAGAAATCATTCAAATTGTGCACCCCAATAAGAGTTATGAAACCTTGGATGAAATGGTCTTGCATGTAGAAAAATTATTACAGTCATTAGAACTCCCTTATCGCATACTTCGTTTATGTGGCGGGGATATGGGCTTTACCAGTGCCATTACATACGATTTTGAAGTATACAGCGCTGCACAAGACCGTTGGTTAGAAGTGAGCAGTGTCAGCAATTTTGAAAGCTATCAAGCCAATAGAATGAAATGCAGATTCAAGGGCGCTGATGGAAAAACTCAACTGGTGCATACCCTCAACGGCAGTTCATTAGCATTACCACGCATTGTAGCATGTTTGTTAGAGAACAATCAAACTCCTGAAGGCATTAATATTCCTGCAGTATTGCAGTCTTATTTTGGTGCGGCTACAATTTAATGTTTAATAAACCGATCAAAAAATTCTATTGTTCTCAGCATTTGGTCAACGCGTTGGCGGTTATTACCTGTGCGAGTTAATTCATGCGTACCGCCTGGATGCCTTACGTACTCTACTGTTCGGCCCAAGACCTTTAAACTTTTGTAGAGCATTTCACTTTGAATAACCCCAGTTCTTAAATCGTTCTCGCCGTGGAAAATGATAAAGGGAGTATGTATTTTATCTACATAATTAATGGGCGATTCACGAAATAAAGTAGGCCTTGTTTTTTCTTCCCAAGGATAGCCGCCAAAATAATTAGGGACTAAGCGCCATGCATTTCCTTCTCCAAAGAAAGTACCTAAATCGTATACGCCTCTTTGCGCACAGGCTGCTTTAAAACGTTGGTCGTGGCTGATGATCCATGCTACTAAATAGCCTGCATAAGAACCGCCTGTTACTGCTAATCTTGAAGTATCAATGAATCCTTCTTTAGTTGCCAAGTCTACAGAAGTTAAAACATCTGACGTAGGCCCTGCACCCCAATCATTAACATTCGCTCTTAGGAATTCTTCGCCATATCCACCTGAACCTCTTGGGTTGCCATAAACAATCGCATAACCTTTAGCAGCATAGTACTGAAACTCATGCCACATAGAGCTTTCACCAGGTCCCCACATAGCAGAAGGGCCTCCGTGAATATTTAAAATAGTTGGATATTTTTTGCCTGCTACATAATTAGCCGGTTTCATAATCCAATATTCAACTGTGAGTCCCTTTTCGTTTTTGAAAGTTCTTTTTTCTGGGAAACTCAATTGTTTTTTACTGACCCAATCGTAATTAAAACTGCTGATGCGTTTTTCGTTTTTACCATTCAGATCAGTCGTGTATAATTCAAATGGATTGGCTACTGCTGTTTTTACAAAAACAAGCTTATCTGCTTTCATAGAAAAACTACTAATGCCTGCATCGGTTTCTGTAAGCTGTTCTGATTTTTTTGTTTTTACATTGATGCGAAAAATAGGCGCACCACCATTGCTTTGTGAAGTAAAATAAATATGTTGTTCATCTTTGCTCCAAGTAAGTCCACCCTTGTTTCTATCAAATGGCAACATTACTAAATCTGTTACTGTTCCGTTCAAAGGCATCACTGCTAATTCTGGCACATTCACAAAAGAAACAGTACCCACTTGTACTGCCAACCATTTTCCGGATGGTGAAACAGAAGGGCTGGAATAAGATTTACCTACAGCACCCAATAGCTGTTTCATACCAGAGCCATCCGTGTTCACCATGAATACTTGACTTTCTAAAGCACGATCTGGATGTTGTGAATTATCGGTATTTCCTGTAAAAATAATTTGTTTGCCATCAGGCGTAAAACTCGCACCCCCAAATCTATGAAAGCCTTGTGTAACGGCTTTAGGAATTGATCCTGCTTCAGCAGCAACAACAAATAAATGTGCAAAAGATTGGTCGCCCGAAGTAGTGGCTTCTTCTTGGAAATTCAATTTATTGATGACTTTGGCTTTTTTCTCTGCCACATTCAAAGCTAAATAAGCCCTTATTTCTTCTGTTGTTCCATCTGGATTGGGTAGGGCTTTATTGGGTTGAAGGAATTGATTCTGTTCAAATCCAGGTTTCTCTGCTGGCCATTTTGGAACCGCTGCAGTTGGGTTGAGTTCTTTGTCTTTTAGCATATCTGCCAATGAAACGGATGCACTAAATAATAGTTGGCTTCCATCTGGGCTAAACTGAGGGCTGCTGGCACCGTATCGAAACTTAGTTATTTGTACCGGCTCACCTCCCTCTAAAGACAATAAAAAGATTTGTGGCTTGCCATCCACTGCTCTTACAAAAGCAATTTTTTTACCGTCGGGGCTCCATATGGGTTGGCTTGCATTTTCTTTATAAGTTAATGCCCTAGGAGTTGAAGAACCATCCGCTGCTACTAAATACAATTGATTGCTGTATTTATATTCCCACTTGCTATTGCTTTCGGGTTCAATACTGTTTAATACAAACAACGCATGTTTACCATCAGGGCTTAAACTGATGCTATTCATTTGTTTGATTTTGTACATATCGGTTATTTTAACCAAATCAGCATTTTGCTGGGCTAATACCATTAAAGGCAGTAGGAAAATGAACAGTAAAAATTTCTTCATTCGACAGTATTTGAGGCTTAAAATACAAAGAATTTGGTTCAGCTAAGCATTGCTGCTGTATTTTTGCAGAACAATTACCGATATATGAGCGAAATGGTGAATGAATTCAATAGCTATAGAGAGCGAATGAATGAAGTGATTCTGAGCAAGAATAATTTAGTGATGAAGCGTCTTTGGAACTTAGATACTAATACCTATGACGAAGGTGCTTTGGATAAAAAAACCAAAGAAATGTTGGGCTTAGTAGCTAGTATGGTATTGCGTTGTGATGATTGTATTAAATACCATTTAGGGAAGAGTTTTGAATTGGGCGTAACTACCGAAGAAATGTATGAAATTTTTGCTGTTGCCAATATTGTTGGTGGAACTATTGTAATTCCTCATACAAGAAGAGCAGCAGAATATTGGGAAGAACTAATTAAACAATAAACAATGTCTACAGAAACAATAGCAGTACCCACTTTAACCGCAAAAGATTTTGCAACCGATCAGGAAGTGCGTTGGTGCCCTGGTTGTGGTGACTATTCTATTTTGGCGCAGGTTCAAAAAATAATGCCAGGCATTGGTGTTCCCAAAGAAAATATTGTAATCATCAGTGGAATTGGATGTAGCAGCCGTTTCCCTTATTATATGAATACATTTGGAATGCACAGTATTCATGGAAGAGCTACTGCTATTGCTAGTGGATTGAAAGCCACTCGTCCAGAATTAAGCGTGTGGATTGTTACTGGAGATGGAGATGGATTAAGCATTGGCGGTAATCATACTATTCATTTACTTAGAAGAAATTTTGATGTTAATATTATGCTCTTCAATAACCAGATTTATGGTTTAACGAAGGGACAATATTCACCCACTTCTGAAACCAATAAAATTACTAAGAGTACTCCTTTTGGTAGCATTGATCATCCATTTAATCCTTTGGCATTAGCAATGGGAGCAGATGCTACATTTATTGCACGTTCAATGGATCGTGATCCTAAACACTTGCAAACTTTATTAACTCGTTCTCATCAACACAAGGGGGCCTCCTTCTTAGAAATTTATCAGAACTGTAATATTTTTAATGACGGGGCTTTTGAAATTTTCACTGAAAAGTCTTCTAAAGCAGATCATGATTTGTTCTTAGAACAAGGAAAGCCATTGGTATTTGGTGCCAATCAAAACAAAGGGATTCGCTTAAATGGATTGCAACCAGAAGTAGTAGAATTAGGAGATAGTTTTAGTGCCGATGATTGTTGGATTCATGATGAAAAAGATTTCTATAAGGCTCAAACATTAATTAGAATGTTTGATGATCCGCATCAATCTAATTTTCAATTCCCCCGACCATTCGGTGTTTTTTACGAAACAGAACGCCCTTGTTATGAGGATATGATGGCTTTGCAAATTGAAGAAACCATTACTTCTAAAGGGAAAGGAAATTTAGATCAATTGTTGCGCGGTAGAGAAGTTTGGGAAATTAAAGACTAACACTATAGATGGATAAGGTTGTTTCTAAGAGCAAATAATACCAATCCAACTCGGTTGCTTACTTTCACTTTCTCAAATAAATTATCTCTATAACCATCAATGGTTCTAGGGCTTAAATTCATTTTGGCTGCAATCTCCTTTAATGTTAAGTCGGTGGCTAATAACTTTAAGAATTCTTTTTCTCTTTCTGGAAGGTTCAAGAAAATTTGGTATTCGTCATTGGGTTCTTCTAAGCCATTTCTTACAGAATGAACCAAGTTCTGGCAAAGCAATTGATTAAAATAGATACCCTTATTGTAGAGCTCATTCAATGCTCTGTTTAACTCTTTTGGGTCGGTGTCCTTGGTCATATACCCCATTGCACCAAATTTTAGCATCTTAATAATGGTTCGTTCATCGTTAAGCATACTTAAGACCATTACTTTAATGCTGGGATGATTATTGAAAATCCATTCCGCTGTTTCAAAGCCGTTCATTACCGGCATTGTTATATCTAACAACACGATATCAGGTAAGTTGCTTGGATCTAGTTGTTCAATAAAATGACTTCCATTGTTGGCTTCAAACAATACATTGAAATTGTCGAAACCAGCAATAATTCCAGCGAGCCCATTCCTCAAAAGGATGTGGTCGTCTACCAAAACGATTTTCTTCATACGGTTGTTTTAGTAAAATCGGGGGTATTACTAAACAGCAATATGAAGTAACTAAAAAAAATTGAATATAATTTATTAATTATACGATTTTCATACCGTTAAATCACGGTTTTTTTTGGCTAGAACTGCGCTAAAGTATAGTCAGGTGTTCCGTTAATTTTATCCTCCATCTTTATGAAGGGTGACTACTTTGTCAAGATGTATTTTTTAACCAGGGGTTACAAACAAACAGAGGGCGGCTAAAACCGCCTTCGTTTTTTAAGTAACTTTATGTATGCTGCTTCATATACACCCAGATAATCCCAATCCCCGTCATATAAAAACAGTAGTAGACTGTTTATTATCTGGAGGGGTGATTATTTATCCCACCGACACCATTTATGGATTGGGATGTGATATTTTTCAACCAAAAGCAGTAGAAAGGATTGCAAGAATTAAACAAGTGGATCCTGCTAAAGCCCAGCTCAGCTTTATTTGTAACGATTTAAGTGACTTGAGTAAGTATTGCAAAACAACCGATACGCCATTGTATCGTTTGCTAAAAAGTCATTTACCAGGGCCATATACATTTATCTTACCGGCTAGTAAAGAAGTACCCAAAATTTTGCAGAATAAAAAAAGCACCATCGGGCTTAGGATTCCTGATAATAATATTGCAAGAACCATTGTTGCAGAATTGGGGCATCCTTTGTTGTCTGCTTCGCTTCCAGGTGAAATGGTTGAAGAATACACCGATCCGGACATTATGTATGAAAACTTTGAAAAACTAGTAGACATTGTAATACATGGAGGTAATGGTGGGATGATACCCTCCACAATTATCGATTGCACTAAAGATCCTTATGAGTTAGTGCGAATGGGGGCTGGAATATGGGATGATGCAAACTAAAAAGGCATTTCTATTTGGGTAGGACTGATATTAAAACTTCTTCTATGGTGTTGGCAAAGACCATTAGCCTCAATAGCTAATCGGTGCTCTAATGTGCCGTATCCTTTGTTACTATTCCAACCGTATTGCGGAAACTGCGCATGAATTTTTTCCATATAGGCATCTCTATAGGTTTTCGCTAAAATACTAGCTGCAGCAATAGAAGCATATTTACCATCTCCTTTCACAATACACAAATGCGGAATTTTTTTATATGCAGGAAAACGATTTCCATCAATCAATAAAAATTCCGGTTTTACTTTTAATTGATCAATAGCCATATGCATGGCTTTAAAACTGGCTTTTAAAATATTGATTCGATCAATTTCTTCTGCATCTATACTTGCTACTGACCAAGCAATAGCATTAGACTCAATTACTTCTCTTAAAATTTTGCGCTGTTTAGCACCTACTTGTTTGCTGTCATTTAACAAAGGGTGTTTAAAGTTAGTAGGTAAAATAACTGCTGCGGCAAACACAGGACCAGCATAACAACCTCTGCCAGCTTCATCGCAGCCAGCTTCAATTCGGTTTTCTTGGTAAAAAGCGGGTAACATTTGGTAAAACTACTTAAACATCAATCAATTCCGAAGTTTGTGTGTTATACCTTTGCATAAACGCGGAAACACTCAAAATATGATAGCAATAGATCGTTCTAATAGGCAAGTAGCTATTTGGTTATTGATTGGTGTAGGGATGACCATTATTCAAATAGCATTGGGAGGAATAACTAGATTAACTGGAAGTGGATTGTCTATCACGCAATGGGAAGTGATTACAGGCACATTGCCTCCATTAAATGAGGCAGCTTGGTTAGATGAATTTGCTAAATACAAACAGACCCCACAGTTTCAGTTATTGAATTTTGAATTTCAATTGGATGATTTCAAATTCATTTTTTTCTGGGAATGGTTTCATCGTTTATGGGCTCGTTTAATAGGATTGGTTTTTGCATTTGGGTTCATCTTTTTTATTATAAAGAAAGCTTTTAAAAAAGAAATGGTTGGCTCTTTATTAGTATTATTTTTTTTAGGGGCATTGCAAGGATTAGTGGGTTGGATCATGGTTGCTAGTGGATTAACCGGTGACGCGGTTTATGTGAAGCCTACTCGATTAGCGTTGCATTTTATTTTGGCCTTGGGCCTTCTGAGTTATACCTTTTGGTTTGCGTTGAAATTATTGGTTCCTGCAAATCATATTGTAGAAAGTAAACCTATTCGAAAACAAAATCTATTGTTGATTGGCCTATTGATATTGCAATTAATTTATGGGGCTTTAATGGCAGGACATAAAGCTGCTAATGTTGCTGCTACTTGGCCCACTATAAATGGAGCATGGGTACCAGCTAATTTATTTAACCATCAACCTTTATTATTGAATTTTATAGACAATACTACACTGATACATTTTATACACAGAGGTTTAGCTTACCTAATTTTAGTGTTAATGATATTCTGGTCTTTTAAATTATTCAAGGAAGCGAAAACACCTACTTTACAACGTGCCGCAAAGTTTCCTTTAATATTTACTTTGCTTCAAGTAGTATTAGGGATCGCGTCCGTTTTAACAAGTAGTACTATAGTGCCCGGTATTTGGGGAAGTTTTGAGTGGATGGCGCAATTGCATCAACTCACTGGAATGTTGTTATTACTTTCATTAGTAACCATTTTATTTCTAGTTCGGCCTAAAATTTGCTAAATTTAAAAAGCAACAGAAAAACCATTATTGTGTTGCTTGCAAATTAAATGAAGCGATATCTGATTGGCATTTGGTATTCATTTCCAGTACAACTATTGCTGTTGCATTTTCGTCGGTACCAAATATTTTTATTCTTCTGGTATATTTTATTTGCAACAGTGGGAGGCAGCTTTATGAAAACATTTGGTGCCTATTCTTTATTTCTAGCACCTGAATATTTTGGTAATATTAGTCCTTTAAGTACAGCAATAGTAGGTGTAACGTCGGGGGTGTTTATAATGAGCTGGAACATCACCACTTTTATTTTACACAGCGGCCGTATTCAATTTTTGGCTACCACTGCGCAACCTTTTTTAAAATATTGTATTAACAATGCAATAATTCCATTTGCTTTTTTAATTTTTTATTTGGTTGAAGCCTATCAGTATACCATTAATCAGGAATTGTTTGCACTCTCCGATTTTATTGGCCTTGCATTTGGATATATAGGTGGATTTATACTTTCGATTGCTTTTGCATTCCTTTATTTTTTTGGCGCAGATAAAACCATTTATAGAACTATTTCTGTTACCATCACAGATGCCAATAAGCAATACGATTTAATTCCAGATCAACACAAAGCCCCCGATTTAAAGCAAGACTTAAGAGTCGATTGGTTTTTTAGCGCGGCTTTTAAATTGCGTAAGCCTAGAAATATAAAACATTATAATCCTGAATTTTTAGAAGCCGTATTTAATCGACATCATTTTGCAGCCATTATAGCCATTATGATTGCATTTGTTTTTTTAATCTTAGTAGGATTTAGTTCAGACACTAAATTATTTCAACTACCTGCAGCATCGAGTATAACATTACTTTTTGCCATTTTAATTGCAGCCGCTGGGGCTTTAACTTTATTCTTACGCTCTTATACTTTTGTTGCAGTAATTGCAGCTTATTTAATAGCCAATATTTTATATCAATATGAAATCATCGATCCAAGAAATAAAGCCTACGGATTAGATTATGCCAAGGGTTCAGGGAGGCCCGAGTACACAAGGGAATCTATACAACAATTAGCTGCAATTGATTCAGTTGAAAAAGACAAAGCTGCTTTCTTACAAATACTCAATAATTGGAAGCAACAGCAGGGCCAAGAAAAACCCATCATGTATATCATTAATACAAGTGGGGGAGGAACCAGAAGTGCTACATTTACGATGAATACGCTGCAGTATTTAGATAGTCTTTTGCAAGGGCAGTTGATGAAAAAAACAGTATTAATTAATGGAGCGTCGGGTGGCATGTTGGGCGCAGTTTACTTCAGAGAATTGTACCATGAAAAAATAAAAGGGACCCCAATTAATTTGCAAGACAAACAGTATGTAAACAATATTTCTAAAGACTTATTGAGTCCATTGTTTTCCTCATTTCTAACTAGAGATATGTTGGGTCCTGCTCAAAAGTTTACCACCAATGGATTTGAATATGTAAAAGATAGGGGATATGCCTTCGAAGAAAAATTAAAAGAGAATACAGGAGGCATCATGCATAAAACCGTTCGTGATTATGAGCAAGCAGAAGCAACTGCTACCATTCCTTCCGTTTTCTTTAATTCTGTTATTACTCGAGATGGACGAAAAATGATTATTGCATCTAGACCAGTAAGGTTCTTAATGAGACCGGTATCAGATACTACCAATATCCTATCTTTTGATCCTGACGCAATTGATTTTAATAGCTTTTTATTTAATCAAAAAAGCAATGATATCAATCTTTTATCTGCGCTTAGAATGAATGCCACATTTCCCTATGTATTGCCAAATGTATGGTTGCCCACGAATCCTGTTATTGATGTAATGGATGCGGGCCTTAGAGACAATTATGGTCAAGAATCTGCGCTAAGATTCATTTCGGTTTTTAAAGATTGGTTGCAAGAGAATACAGCTAAAGTAGTGCTGATACAGATTCGTGATAGAAGTTTAAGTGATTGGGATAAACCATTAGAGAGTAATTCTTTGATTGGGTTTTTAACCAAGCCCTTTTTAATTTTACAGAATAACTGGTTTAAAATTCAGGACTATTATCAACACGACCAATTAGATTATTTACATAAAGCCTATGGCAATAATTTTTATCGCTTTTCTTTTCAATATATACCTTCAAAAAAAGAAGCCCCAGCTAGTTTAAGCTTTCACTTAACTGCGGCTGAAAAAAGAGATATTGCAAATGCAGTAAATAACCCGCTGAATCAACAAGAGTTTGAGCGATTAAAAAAAGTAATTGAATAAAAAATCACTTAGACTTATTTTCCCTTTGGCTTTATAAGTAAAAATGCTTTTGGAATAATTTCTACTTGTAATTCTTCTACCGCATCTCTTGGTTCACCATCAATATGCAAAGGGGCTAGCTTAGGATTTTTGATATGTAACGAAGGTGTTTGAAAATAGAGAATATTTTTTGTGCTCATGTCTTCTACCAATTGTTGCACTTTATTATTTCCTCGCATTTGTCTTAAAATAGCAAAGGGTAGTTTTGCCTTATTCATTTTCTGCACTATTACTATATCCAATAGACCATCAGATAAACTTGCTTGTGGCGCAATGATGGCATTGTTGCCAAACTGATTACTATTGGCAATGCTGATGAAAAATGCATCGGTAAAAAAAGAAAAATGGTCTAATATTATTTCAAACTGATAAGGGTTAGCCTTAAAAAATTGGATAATACTTTGCTGTGTATAGGTAAATAATCCCCTAGTAGACTTTTGTGCAAAGTCGTGTGCTACTTGGGCATCAAACCCCATACCACTTAGCATACAAGCATATGTTCCATTCACAGAAAATGCATCTACTTGTTCAGCAGAGCCATTAAAAATCAATTCAATAGCTGCTTTCATACTGGTAGGAATTCCTGCCGCACGTGCAAGGCCATTCCCAGATCCTACAGGTATAATCCCAAACTGAACCCCCGTATCTCTTAATGCACCAGTTACTTGATTTACAGTACCATCTCCTCCTAAAATAATAACATCTGTAAATTGTTCTTTTACAATATGATCTCTTAGAAATTCATAATTACCCGTTGCATTCGTAGGAAATACACGGTACTCAATGCCTTTTGCAGCAGTTACTTTTTCAACCAGCTCTCTGATTTTATCTTTTTTAGATGTACCAGAAATCGGGTTGATTAAATAGATAATTTTTCTTGTCATGGAATTCGCTCCTCGGTATTACTACCATTTCATTAATGCACTAGCCCAAGTAAACCCACTGCCAAAAGCAGCCAAGCATACTAAGTCTCCTTCTTTGATCATTCCTTTTTCCCAAGCTTCACAAAGCGCTATAGGAATAGATGCAGCTGTTGTGTTTCCATAGTTCATAATATTATTATAAACCTGGTGATCTTGTAATTTCAGTTTCTGTTGTACAAATTGACTAATGCGTAAATTGGCTTGGTGGGGAATCAACATATTGATATCAGTTGATTGGTAACCATTCTTTGCCAATGATTCCATAATCACTTCAGGAAATTTCACTACTGCTTTTTTAAATACAGCAGGTCCATCCATATAAGGAAAATTCTGTGCGTTGTCGATCATTTGATGACTCATAAACATTTGAGAAATCTCCGCATCATCAAAACTAGCGTAGTCTTTAGTTCCCCAATGATTGGCATGTGATCCAGGATTATACATTGCTAAAATTTCAGCTGATTCTCCATCACTATGTAAATGCGTACTTAAAATCCCTTGTCCCTCTTTTTCAGTTGGCTGTAACACTACTGCGCCAGCGCCATCTCCAAAAATCACCGACACATTTCTTCCACGTGTTGAAAAATCTAAACCAAAGGAATGCTTTTCGCTACCAATCACCAATATATTCTTATACATACCAGTTTTAATAAATTGATCAGCAACACTCAATGCGTAAACAAATCCACTGCATTGGTTTCTTACATCTAATGCGCCAATCTCTTTCATTTTCATAGCTCTTTGTACCAATACTCCACAGCCTGGAAAATAATAATCAGGAGAAAGGGTAGCAAAAATGATAAAGTCTATGTCTTGTGCAGTGATTCCCGCTCTTTCAATGGCAATTTTAGCAGCTTCCACCCCCATGGTAGTGGTAGTTTCTTCGGTTCTATGTGCATACCTACGTTCTTTAATGCCAGTTCTTTCTTGGATCCATTCATCATTGGTTTCCATGTATTTAGTCAAATCATTATTGGTAACTACATTAGCAGGTACGTACATGCCGATTCCGGCAATTTTACTCAATGGCATATGCAAGCAAATTAGAGGGTTAAAGTTAATGAATCTTTATGGTAGGGGTCTGTGAAGAATCAGTTAATGCTGTTGATTGCTTTTAACTGAAGTACGCTTTGAAGAAATTGTGCAGTTTCTTTTTCAACAGTTATAATATCTTTTGATTGAATAGGCGAAGCCATTACATGATTACCAGTATTAGGAACAGGAATCATTTTTTTCTTTTCCGCTGCTGTGCTTATTTGTAAATACATTGCTTTCATTGCAGCAACACTTACCACTGGATCTTGCTCTTGTTCATTTTTATAGTAATACAAAACTAATATTGGTTGATTCACTTTTGCAAAGTTTTCCTTGGTCATAGTAGTCTCTAATAATTCTTCTAATTGCACTGTTGCTTCTAATCTATATTTTGTGTTCCAGTATTGTTGGTAAAGCGGATTGTCTTTTGTAACGCCCATATAGTTGGAACCCTTTACCAAACGTGCAATCTGTAATCCCCATGGGTTATTTAATAACCAAGCATTGGGATCTTTAATGGCAATATTGGGAGAATATAAAACTAAACCCGCAATTTCTGGATACATGGCAGCCAACTGCAACGCTAATGTACCACCAGTTGAAGTACCCATTAAAATGACTTTTTCACCCAATTGTTTTCCAATGGCATAAGCTTCTTTTGCAGACTCAAATAAACTTTCTGCAGTCATATTAATCAATGCGTCTGTAGTATCAATACCGTGTTCAGACAAGCGCGCTAAATACAAATTACAACCAAATGCTTTCGCAATATTCTGGTGCACTGGATTACCTTCCTCTTGACTTGCACTAAATCCATGCAAGTAAACAATGGCAAAAGGTGTCTTCTGTTTTATACTATCGTTGGCCCAAACAATTCTTGCTTCATTGTTGGGTCGGGTGTTATGTGTTTTTTCTTTTAGGTCGATTGTAGCTTCCAACTCAGTAGCGTTGCTGGGAACAGTCGGAAGAGCTGCAGTGTAAACAGGAGTAGCAGGATGCGGTCCAGCAAAATAAACAAGACCTAACACCAATACGATACCAATTAACCATTTAAATATGCGCATAAACTCAAATTAAATATTTTTAAGCGACCAAGCCCAGGCCATTAAAAGCGGATGTAAAACCAATAATCTGATCCAACCAATCATTGGGGTCATTTGAAAACTACCTATTTTAAAATTCCCTAATTGAATCATATAAATATGTGCCGGAATAAAGGCAATCAAAATGGCTATAACCCCATAAATAGCCCAATTTCTAGTTGCGGAAAAGCATAAACCAATAGCCAAAATTATTTCGGCAAGACCTGCCAATATATTCAAGGTAGGCGCCCATTTGGCCAGATATGGCGGAAATAATGGGGTGTAAAAGCCCGGATTTATAAAATGGTAACTACCTGCAAAGAGGTAAAAAACAACCATTACAATCAATAAAATCAATTTCATGGGCCAAGCGTTCAAATAAAATTAGGGTTTATTATGCATCCCAAGTAGTATAGTTAACAGAATAATGACCCTTATTTACTTGCTCCCCCACGTTAAAGCCGTACCTTTGCCGCTCAAATAAACAGTATGAATCATCTAATTGATTGATACTGAGTCAAATACACAATAATGGAAATAAGAAACATTGCCATCATCGCACACGTTGACCATGGCAAAACAACTTTAGTAGACCGAATTTTAGGTGCTACTAAGGTATTTAGAGACAACCAGGATGCTGGTGAGTTAATTATGGACAGCAACGATTTAGAAAGAGAGCGTGGAATCACCATCTTTAGTAAAAACGCTGCCGTTACCTATAAAGACTATAAAATCAATGTAATTGATACTCCGGGCCACAGTGATTTTGGTGGTGAAGTAGAACGCGTATTGAAAATGGCGGATGGGGTTATTTTGTTGGTGGATGCTTTTGAAGGACCAATGCCTCAAACCCGTTTTGTATTGCAAAAAGCATTGCAATTGAATTTGCATCCTATTGTGGTGATTAATAAAGTAGATAAGCCCAACTGTAGACCAGATGAGGTGCACGATGCGGTTTTTGAATTATTCTTCAACTTAGATGCAACAGAAGAGCAATTAAATTTCCCTACATTTTATGGTAGTGGAAAGAATGGTTGGTTCAATGATAGCTTAACTCAAACAGAAGATATTTTCCCTTTAATGGATGGTATCATCAAATATGTACCAGCTCCTAAAGTAAATGAAGGAACCCTTCAATTACAAATTACTTCATTAGACTATTCTTCATTCTTAGGAAGAATTGCTATTGGTAAAGTAACCAGAGGTTCTATTAAAGAAGGACAACAAATTGCATTGGTTCAAGCAGACGGCACTTTCAAGAAAATGAAAGTAAAAGAACTATATGTATTTGAAGGAATGGGTAAGCGTAAAGTAACAGAAGTATTATCTGGAGATCTTTGTGCAGTTGTAGGATTAGAAGAATTCAATATTGGAGATACTATTGCAGATATTGAAAACCCAGAAGGTTTACCCATCATTAGTGTGGATGAGCCTACCATGAGTATGACATTCAGCATTAACAACTCTCCATTCTTTGGTAGAGATGGTAAGTTTGTTACATCACGTCACTTACGTGATCGTTTAATGAAAGAGACAGAGAAGAACTTAGCATTAAGAGTAGAAGATACAGACAGTGCCGATAGTTTCTTAGTTTTTGGTAGAGGTATTTTACACTTAGGCGTATTGGTAGAGACTATGCGCAGAGAAGGATATGAGTTAACGGTAGGTAATCCTCAAGTATTGGTTAAAACCATTGATGGTAAAAAACATGAGCCTTATGAGAACCTAGTGGTAGATGTTCCATCAGAATACAGTGGTAAAGTAATTGACTTAGTAACCCAACGTAAGGGTGAAATGCAAATCATGGAATCTAAGGGCGAAATGCAACACCTTGAATTTGAAATTCCTTCAAGAGGATTGATTGGTCTAAGATCTCAGATGTTAACAGGTACAGCAGGTGAAGCAGTAATGGCACACCGTTTTATCGATTACAAGCCATGGAAAGGACCAATTCCTGGAAGAAGCAATGGCGTATTAATTGCGAAGTTCCAAGGAGTAACTACTGCTTATTCAATTGATAAATTACAAGATCGCGGTAGCTTCTTTGTAGATCCAGGAGATGAAGTATATGTTGGTCAAATTATTGCAGAACATATTAAGCCAGGAGACTTAAATGTGAATGCAGTGGAAATGAAAAAACTAACAAACCACCGTGCAAGCGGAAGCGATGATGCAGTTAGAATTGTTCCAAAATTGCAGTTTACTTTAGAAGAGTGTATGGAATATATTCAGCAAGATGAGTGTATTGAAGTAACACCAAAGAATATTCGTATGCGTAAATCTATTTTAGATGAGAACGAACGTTCTAAAGTTTCTAAGAGCATGAAGTCTGAGGCAGTAGGTTAATTACCTATTGTTATTAAAATAAAAAGAGGCACTCAAACGAGTGCCTCTTTTGTTTGTAAAAGGGTTTAATTAATTCTTGCTGATTACAGCGTTTTCAAAGCTGATGGTTTCAAAGCTTACATTGTACTGCTCCGATTTCTTAGATTTTACTTCTTCAATTAAGAAAGACAATTTGCTTGATTCGTCTTTAGGGAATTTAAAAGTCTTACTGAAATCTTTGTCAGTATAATTGCCTTTGAAAATCATTTCATTGTTGGCATCTTTGATAATCAAGTTAAATGAAGCACCACTTGGGTTGTTGAATTTAACCTGAATCGTGTGTAATTGATTTTTATCAATACCGCTATACTTTACTTCTGCATTGCTTTTAGTAGATATATCATAAGCTCTTACAGGAGATACAGACGCGTTGGCAGATAAAAACATCAATGAAGACACTACAGATCCAAAAACAATTCTCTTAACACTGGTAACGATTGTTTGCTTTTTCATACTTTTCTAATTTTACTGTGAGTAATAAATTCTTCTCAAATGGCAACAGCAAACGAAAAAGCTTAGTGTACACTATACACATTAATACCTTAATGGATAAAAGGTAACCCAAAAAAAGGATTTAAAATTGTAAGTAATTGAAAATGAGTTAGTTAAATTTATTTAACCGGCTTGTTTAAGGTATCCCAAAGCAGGTCTTTCAGCTCTGTTAAGCCCTTATTGGTGACTGAGGAAATGAATAAATGGGGAATATTAGCTGGTAATTCTTTACTGATGGCTGCTTTTAATTCATCATCGAGCATATCACTTTTACTAATCGCAATGATGAAATCTTTCTGCAACATTTCCTCATTATAGTTTCTCAATTCTTGACGAAGAACCTCGAATTCTTTTCCATGGTCATCACTATCAGCAGGAATCAAAAATAATAAAACAGAATTCCGCTCTATATGTCTTAAGAAACGATGTCCCAATCCTTTTCCTTCTGCAGCACCTTCAATAATACCGGGTAAATCGGCAATACAGAATGATTTGGAGTCACGGTATTCAACCATACCCAATTGCGGAGTCAGCGTTGTAAAAGCGTAATTGGCAATCTTAGGTTTAGCCGCGGTTATAGACGACAGCAAAGTAGATTTTCCTGCATTAGGGAATCCTACCAAACCCACGTCTGCCAATACTTTTAGCTCAATATTTTTCCAACCTTCTATGCCAGGCTCTCCTGGCTGTGCATGGTCGGGTGCTTGGTTAGTAGGGGTAGCAAAATTGCCATTACCCAACCCACCTCTTCCACCTCGCATCCAAATATATTCTTGACCGTCTTCTAAAATTTCTGCTTCAATTTTTCCAGTCTCTTCATCTCTTGCAACAGTGCCTAATGGAACATCAATGATGATGTCTTTTCCATCTCTTCCCGTACAATTGTCTTTGCTCCCGTTTTCTCCATGCTCGGCTAACACATTTTTGAAATACCTCAAGTGCAATAAAGTCCAAAGATTACTATTTCCTCTTAATATAATATGACCACCACGTCCTCCATCGCCTCCATCAGGTCCACCCATTGCAGTTAATTTATTGCGCATAAAATGCCTAACACCTGCGCCACCGTGACCACTGCGGGCAAAAATTCTGATATAGTCTATGAAGTTATTCCTTTCCGACACTTGAATGATTTAGCTGCAAAGATACAACATTGCAAATTGTGCTACTTTTTCAATGTATTCCAAGTAGTATAGAGTGTTTCTTGTTGTGGTCGATTATCGGGTATAGATCTTAATGGTTCGCATGCTTCAAAATGTTCGTGCATTTCCTTGGGAAGTTGCTGGTACAATTGTGTGCCCTTGGTTTTCCAAGCAATCATTTCATCAGATACTTGCTTAATTATTTTTGCGGGGTTTCCTGCAATCAACGATCGAGAAGGAAAGTGCTCGTCTGCTTTAATAAAACTCATTGCACCAACAATGCATTCGTCTTCTAATACCACATTGTCCATAATTACTGAATTCATTCCAATCAAACAATTGCGACCAATGGTTGCACCATGAATGACCGCACCATGACCAATATGTGCATTCTCTTTTAATAAAACGGTAGTGCCAGGAAACATATGCAGGGTGCAATTCTCTTGCACATTGCATCCATCTTCAATAATAATGGCACCCCAATCTCCTCTTACTGCAGCACCTGGTCCGATGTATACATTTTTTCCTATAATCACATTGCCTGTTACAACAGCTTGTGGATGTACAAAAGAACTCTCGTGTACAACTGGAATAAATCCTTTAAATGAATAAATCATATGGATGCTTTTACTACTGGTTTACCTGTTCTAAAACAGTTCCCTTTAAAGATAGACACCAATTGTTTGTGTTGATTCAAAATGGTTATTTGATACAATCCTGTTGATCTACCATTGTGCAATTCTTTTGCTTCTGCAATCAAAGTATCGCCCACATGCACGGGCTTTAAAAAATTAATAGAAGTATCCAATGCAACCGATAAATTATTTCTATTGTTGCATGCAAAAGCAAAAGCGCTATCCGAAAATGCAAAAGCAATGCCCCCATGCACAATGCCCAAGCCATTCAACATTTCGGGCCTTACCTGCATTTTAATTTTACTATACCCTTCTTGAATGGCTAATACTTCAATGCCTAACCACTGTGAAAACAAATCTGCTTTCATTATTTCATCAACAATATGTTGTGGTGTCATGGTGTATCGTTTTAGGGTTATTGTCCTTTGTATTGAGGTGATCTTTTGGCTAAGAATGCATCTACGCCTTCTTTAAAATCTTCAGTGCCTGCTGCTTTTTGTTGTAAGGTATCTTCTAATGCCAATTGTGTGGTGATATCATTAGTAGCAGAAGCATTCAATGCTTGTTTAATATAACCCAATGCTTTGGTTGGCATTTGTGCTAACTGAAAAGCAATTTTTTTACTCTCTGTTTCAAATGCTTCTTCATCAAATACTTTGTACAACATACCCATTTGTAAAGCATCAGTAGCAGATACTTTATCGCCTAACATCATCAACGCACTGGCTCTTTGAAAACCAATTAATCTTGGTAAGGTATAGGTTCCGCCGCTATCCGGAATCAATCCAATTTTTGAAAATGCTTGAATAAATGAAGCAGACGATTTGCTAACTACTACATCGCAAGCAAAAGCAATATTTGCACCTGCACCTGCAGCAACTCCATTTACTGCTGCAACTACGGGCTTTGCGATATCTCTAAGGCGTTGTACAATGGGATTGTAATGTTCACTTAAAATGCGCTTCATACCCGGTCCTTCAGGATCAACCACTTCTGCCAAGTCTTGTCCCGCACAAAATCCTTTTCCTGCTCCTGTTAAATATATTGCTCTGATTGAATCATCTGTAGCGCACTGGTCTAGAATGCTTTGCAATTGCAAGGCCATGGCTCTATTAAAAGAATTTAATTTATCGGGTCTGTTCATGGTAATAAAAGCAACACCTGATTCAATCGTAAATAATATTGAGTCCATAAAAATGAATTAATGACATTTAAAATAATCGAAGGGCTCTTTGCATTCTTCGCATTTATACAAAGCCTTGCAAGCAGTACTTCCAAATTGTGATACTAATACAGTATGAGTAGAATTGCATTGTGGACAAGGCACTATTAAATTGTCTAAATAAGCTTGGTCAAAACTTTTTCCCATAGGGGGAGCAATGCCGTATGCTTTTAGTTGCTGCTTCCCATTTTCGGTCATCCAATCTGTTGTCCATGCAGGAGATAAAACAGTTTGAATGGTGGTTTGGTATCCTGCAGCATTCAATGCCATTTTAATATGCATGGATATCATATCCATGGCTGGGCAACCTGTGTAAGTAGGTGTGATGGTAACGGTTACTCGCTGCTCTTCTAATGCAACAGCCCTGATCACCCCTAAATCTACCACTGATAATACGGGAACTTCTGGATCTTTAACAGTTTCCAGAATTTTCCAGATGGCATTGGTAGCAATTGAATTATTTACCATTCGCTGTTGGGGTAAGCCCTTTGTAAGTATTGCATTTCTGCTAAAATATATCCAAGGTGTTCTGTATGCATTCCGTTGGCTCCTCCTTTTTGTACAAATGTTTTTGGGGGAATGCTTAGTCCTGCTTCTTCAAAAACAGCGGAAACTTTTTGGTTCCATGCAGTTTGAATAGCTGAATAATTTAAACAAGCTGCTGTTGCAAATTCGGGTTGAATAAAAAGTTCGCCAGTGTAAGCCCAAATATTTTCGATGGCTGTTTGCATTCTTTGTTTGCTCTCTTCTGTTCCATCACCCAATCTTAGCACCCAGTCTTGGCTCCACTTTAAATGGTAGCTAACTTCTTTAATTGATTTTTCTGCAATTGCGGCAACTTGCGTATCGCTATGTTGTAGCAACTGCGTAAATAATTGCAATTGAAATGTGCTTAATAAAAATAATCGTAGCGTGGTTTGTGCCCAATCACCATTCGGTATTTCGGTAATGAGTAGATTCTTAAACTCTCGTACATCTCTTAAATAAGCCAGACTATCTTCTGTTGCGGGCAACACCATATCATTTCCAGTAAGTGTTACACTTATGTTTGTTGGTTGCTGATTTATTAGTTCAGCCGCATGCTGATAAAAATTCCTAGCTTGACCAATATAATCTAATGCAATATTGGTGATGGCTATATCTTGTTCTAAAATAGGTCCATGACCGCACCATTCACTATTACGGTGTCCAATAATTAGTGCATTATCTGCTAAGTGAAGTAAAAAATCAATCTCGTTTTTCATAGTCGCTATTACATGTATTTTACTTCCTCAGGTAAATCATAAAAAGTAGGATGCCTATATGCTTTATCATTCGCTGGATCATATAAAGATCCTGCTTCGTCAGGATTACTGGCATGAATGTATTTGCTTTCCACTACCCAAAGGCTTACGCCTTCCATTCTTCTTGTGTATACATCTCTGGCGTTTTCAATAGCCATTGCAGCATCTGCTGCATGCAAACTTCCTGCATGTTTATGATCTAGTCCTTGTTTACTCCTGATAAAAACTTCCCATAAAGGCCATTCAGCAGCGTTCTGTTGGGTAGTAGAAATATCGGCTGCTCCGTTTTTGCTTTCGCCGTAGTCGCCGTAATAGAGTTTATTTATTTGAAAGCTCATGATGATTTATTTAGTTGTTAAAATCGCGCATTATTTTTAGGCAGCAGCTTGTTTTTGTTTGGCTTTTTTGTTGGCATAAGCTAATGCAGCGTCTCTTACCCAAGCACCTTCTTCCCATGCTTTTTTACGTGCATCCAAACGTTCTTTATTGCATGGACCGTTGCCTTGTACTACTTGCCAAAACTCATCCCAGTTAATTGCGCCAAAATCGTAATGACCCCTTTCTTCATTCCATTTTAAATCATTATCTGGAAGTGTAAAGCCCAAAACTTTTACTTGTTCAGCGCATACGTCTACAAATTTTTGTCTGAGCTCATCGTTGCTGAAACGTTTGATTTTCCACTTCATACTTTGAATAGTGTTTGGGCTTTCATCGTCTTTAGGACCAAACATCATTAAGCTAGGCCACCACCATCTATTAATGGCATCTTGAGCCATTTTGCGTTGTGCTTCAGTTCCCTTGCTTAATACATACAATATTTCAAATCCTTGGCGTTGGTGAAAACTTTCTTCCTTACAAACACGTACCATTGCTCTTGCATAAGGTCCAAAACTGCTTCTGCATAAAGGCACTTGGTTCATGATGGCTGCACCGTCTACCAACCAACCTACTACACCCATATCGGCCCAACTAAGGGATGGGTAATTAAAGATGGAAGAGTATTTAGCTTTGCCCGTATGCAATTGATCGTACATCTGATCTCTGCTAATGCCCAAAGTTTCAGCAGCACTGTATAAGTATAAACCATGCCCTGCTTCGTCTTGTACTTTTGCCAATAAAATGGCTTTCCTGCGCAATGATGGGGCCCTGGTAATCCAATTACCTTCCGGTAACATACCAATG
>NCHN01000039.1 GCA_002281875.1 Sphingobacteriia bacterium 24-36-13
TTGAACAATTATTAAATAATAGACCAGTTAGAAAATTTAATTACTTAACCCCTAATCAAGTGCTACAACAAAAAATTGCACTTATTACTTGAACTTAGAAATCAATAAATTATAATAAATCGTCATTTACAAACCAAGGTAAATTAATCGTTTGTTTTAATAGCAATTGCTTTAATAACAGCATCCAGTTCTTCTGCTGATACTTTTAAATAATTCAAATACATGGCTTTTTCTTCAGTGGAAATAAAATCATTTTGAAAAAGATTGACCATTCCCAATATTCTGGCTAAAGGGGCCCTAACCAAATGTGACTGTTCCCATGCAATTTCGGCTAGCCGTTTATTTTTATTCTCTAGAGTAGAAAGTGTTTCTTTTTGCAATGTTATATCTTCCTCTACTCCTATAAAATTAGTAATAACTCCCTGACTATTTTCAACTGGGCTTATATATGCTTTTACCCAATATAGGCTTCCATCTTTTCTCCTATTACAAAATTCCCCAGACCAAGATTCTTTATTTAAAATCTTTTCCCAAATATTTTGGTATTCTAATTCTGTAGTAAATCCAGATTTTAATATATTGGTTTTAACTCCTCTTAGTTCATTTAAATTATACCCTGATGATAAACAAAATGCAGGATTTACATACTCAAAGAAACCATTAACATCTGTTATCATTATGGCAGTTGTACTTTGTTCAATTGCTTGCGATAACGTCACTAGTTTATTTTGAGCAGTTTGATGTTTTTCTACCATTGCAAAATTATTCATTGCATAGTTGATATTCTCATTAATGCGAGTCATTAATTCTAGCTCTTCATTGGTGAAAAAGTTTTCTTTGTTCGCATAAATGGCAATTTGTGCAATGGTATAATCATCTACTCTAACGGGCATGGTGAGTGAAGATTTGAAACCTCTTTTCAAAGCTTCATCACGCCAGATTAACATAGCCGGATCAGTAGAAATATCATTACAATAATAGAGTTTACCATCCCTAATTGTTCTTCCAGATGGTCCATTACCTTCTGGTATATTTTTAATTGAAATATGCTCTTTAAAAAAATCTAAATAGCCTGTTTCTTTGCCGGCATATTTATAAGGTACAATCTTCTCATTTATATCATCTCGTAACCCTACAAATGCAAATTCAAAGCCACCTATATTAACAGCTATATCACAGATACCATTATATAAATCCAGTGGTTCTTTTGCATTTAATATTAAATCATTTATTTCAGTAGTAAATTTGAAAAGTCTTCTAGACTTCAATAGCTCTTCTTGGTACTTTTTTTGATTGGTAATATTTTTACCAATTAGATAAATATATTTTAAATCCGCATCCCATTTACCCGACCAAGAAAATTCGAGTATTTCACCATTAACTGTTTTTAATCGATTTTCGAAATATTTGATGGTGCCTTTAATTTTTAGCTCTTCTATTGCAGCTTCCGTTCGTTTTGTGTCCTCTTCAATAACTGAAGAAAAAGGAGGTAGAGTGTAAAGCGTATCTATAGAATGACCAAGAATTTCCGCAACAGAATTGCTTAAAAAAAGCTTTTCCCCTTTTTCATTGTATACAATAATCATATCGTAAGAGGAATCTAGTATTCCTTTAACCATACGATTATTCTCATTAAGCGAAATCTCTTTCCTTTTTAATTCACTGACCTCGCTAAAAGTTACAATTATTTGTTTAAGGTTTTCGAATTGATCCAATTCAGGAACAGCAGAAGTCAAAATCCAAACCCGGTCTTTCGTTAAAGGCCTATAAACACCCATTATTATATTTCTTTTGGGTGTTTTAGTAGAAAGAGCAATTGCTGCAGGATGCAATTGCCCTGGCATATCTTGACCTTGTTCATTAATGACATGCCAAGATGGATCAAAAGGTGTTTTTCCAATAAGCTGATCCTTGGTTAGACCTAATAATTCAAGTGCTTTTTTATTTGCGAGTGTAATACTTCCATCAGGAAGATGTTTTATAACGCCAACTGCTAATTGTTCCACAAGTTGAATAAACTCTTCTTCAGTAGAGATATCTTTATTAACAATATCTGACGGTTTATTCATTTAAAATTGTCAAAAATGGAAAATGAAGATACGAAGTTCTATAATATCAGTGATTAGGCACCAACGCAATATTTAGGAAATAACTTGAATCAATCTTGCCAGAGGGTCATTCAAATAACTCTTATACTTGGTATCGCTGAATTTTAAACCACCAAATTTGGCAGTAGAAACGAGGTAATCTCTAAGACAAACTTGTTTTGCAGTTTTCATTTTAGGAATATCTATTTTTTCACCCAAGGATAATTTAAGTAAAATTAGAGGAAAGTTCACTCCTGCTTTAACGAATGAGGGTAGAACAGATGCCCAAAATCTACCATTAATCTCAAGGATAAAAACTTTTCGAGTTTTTTCGTCCCTCCGCATGTCTACACAAGCAACGCCATTCCAGTTTAATTCTTTCATCATTCTACCCACTAAATTAATTACTTCAGCATCATCATGATATTCAAGCGAATCGTTGCTGCAAAAGTTTGAACCTTTCTTTATTGGAGATTCTTGAATAGTATAACATACAATTTCTCCATCTTTACAAATAACATTGCAGGTTACATCTGAACCAATAATAAATGGTTGCAAAAGGAAATTAGAAAGGTTATCCCGATTTTCCTCAATAATATTATTCAATGATTGCTGATCATACACTTTCTGAATCATTCTTCCACTGGCCATTCTAACTGGTTTCAATAACAGTGGAAATCCAACATTTTTAATTAACAATTCTTGCTGGTCAATATTAACTAGAGTTGCAAAAGATGGACACGGAATACCCTTCTCGGTTAAAAATTTAGCTAAATTTAATTTATGAATTCCAATATCAAAATTAGCAGTATCAGTTCCCAAAACACAAGGAGCATATGTTATTAATTCTTCCTTATGTAAAGTTACTTCTCTTATTTCCAACTCATCATAAGGCATGATAAAATCAATATCGTATTGATTTACTATTGAAATAATTTTTTCTTTTAATGAATCATTGGCAGCATGATAATAAAATGTCTTTTGTATATAACGAGAATATTTAACTGCATTTTTAGTATTATGGGTTAGTAGATAAAACTCAAAACCTTGATTTCGAAGACAAGCTAATACTCCTAATCCTATATTAGAATCGTAACCAATCAACAATATTGTTTTAGTGCTTATTGCCATTCAATAAAGTAAAAAAATAAAATAAATTCCCCCCTAAAACTAGGAAGAATATAATTTTTATTTATCTAAATGGATAAAAATAAGAGAGGGATTACTTACACTATATCCCCCACTTGACCACTGAGCATTTAGGGTCATTACCATTTTTTTCTTACCCTCTTTAGTTAATGCAACTGCACCATGCTTAGCATTGTATTTGGTTATTGTAGCCAAATAGGTAAGCGGGGTTAATTGGGCATAAACAAAATTTTCTTTCGCCGCATTCTTTGTAAGACCTCTTTTGTCCCACTTTCCATTGGCATAAAAAAAACCATAAGCCTCTGTACTATTTGAAAGATCACCTGCTTGAATAGCAATATTCATTTTACCCCCTTCAGCTTGATTGGCTTGAAACCCAGCAATTCTAATCCCTTTAGCTTGAATATCTGCTAAAATATTTTTCTGCTTATTTATTGGTGTTAAATCCCACAACTGTTCGGACTCTAAAGTAGAAGCACTTGGTTGAAAAATCACGTGATCTAATCCTTTTTCATCATATAACAACCTAGGAGGATTCATAAAAGTATTTCCTTCCCCGTATAATGGATAAGTATATACCTCCTCATGCTTTTTGCCATTATAGTAATAAATTTTTTGTGTCTTATCTTCTGCTTTACGATTATAGATATAATGAACATTACCCTCTTTATCGGCATACCCATGTAAATTGATTACTCCATTGTGAGGTGGAGCACCGCCTTTGTAAGTTGGTGCAGATGGAGCTGAAATTTCAGCTTTTGCAGATACTCCGTTGGTCTCAAGTTTAGCAAACCTGATCCAGTCTGCATAATACCACATCAACCAATTATTTGCAACAGAGGCTGGGCTAACCTCATTCCAACAAATATATAATTGACCTTGCTGGTTTAAAAATGGAAACCAAGAAAACTGGCTTCCTTCTTCATCACTTATTTGGAATTGCTGACTCCAGTTACCCCCCTGCAATACTTTATAAAACAACGTACCATTCACATACCCACCTCTGCCATCTAAACTAACATCAGGTGCAGGATATTTACTTCCTTTATTTCCATAGCGTTTCCAAATAGCATAGATAGCTCCGCTACCATCTTGAATTAAAGATGGTGGGCTAGCGCCGTTACCAGTACCATCATTGCTTAAAGTGATAGGCTTACTCCAACTAATACCATTATTAGCAGACATAGTGTAATAAATAAAAACAGGCTTTCCAATAGCTGGACTCTCCTGAAAAACAACATGGTAGTTATTGTTTTGGTCAATTAAGAAATCGCTTTCTCCTGCCCTTTCAAATTGAGAAATCGTTATCGACTCTTGACCAGTTTCTTTTGCTTTTGGAGCAACTTTATTGCCAGGCTTTACTTGAGCATTTATGGTAACCGTCAATAACATAACGATTACAAAAGAAAAAACTTGTTTCATTGAAAATTATTTAAAAACTAAAGAAGTTTTCCCAGATGCTGGAACCTGAAGTTTAGCACCAGATTGTAAAGAATATTGGCTGCCATGAAAAGCACCTGCCAAGCCTGTTCCCACTTTAAAAACAATATTACCACCTCCTGGAGCAACAATATTACCACCTCCTGCTGCAACAATATTACCTCCTCCTGCTGCAACAATATTACCACCTCCTGCTGCAACAATATTACCACCTCCTGCTGCAACAATATTACCACCTCCTGCTGCAACAATATTACCACCTATTTGAAAGCAGGTTTGCTGCTATATAAACGCCATCTTTTTTAAAAGCTACTAAACTTTTATCAACACTTAGCATTGCTGTTTCTATTATTATGCCATTTTTTTGTAAGTTCAATTGAAAGTCACGAATATAAGAAGTGAGTTCATCATAAGATTTCCAAGAACCCCCATTGTAATTATAGATATTCAACTCCCAACTATTTGGAAGACGTTGATATAAACTTTTATAGATAGCTGTAATCCAAGGATCACCTGTTACTGAAGCTGGAGATAAAGTAACAGAAGCCTTTTGATAAGCTTTAATCAATTCTTTTAGTTGATCATAACTAGACCATGACCCTTTATTATAATTTTTAATGGAGCACTCTTCTACTGTAGGAATTCTTTGATACAGTTCTTTGTATATAGCAACAATCCAAGGATCGCAACCTCTTGGTTGAGCAATAACATTAAATGATTGAAAGAAGGTGCAAATAATTATAATGCCAATAAGTTTCTTTTTCATACTCTTTATTTTTGGGGATGAATAATACAAGAAAATGTTTTAAATATGGTGAAAGACGTTTTAAAAGTTAACACTTTTTAAGCAAAAAAAACAGCTACGAAATTTCGTTCATAACTGCTTGATTTTCAAGTGGGCCCACCAGGGCATGATCCTGGGACCCCCTGATTATGATGATTTCTGGTGGTATTCTATACCTTTTCTTTTATTGATAATTAATAGGATATAAGATTGAAATAGATTTATATTTCTCATATTTCACCTCTTTTAACCCGTTTTGGTGAAAACCTGACACGAAACCTGGCAGTAGTATGATAGAGATAAATCCTATATTTAAATAAAGAAACTCTCTATAAAATATACCGTACACGTTACTTGAAGTCATACAAAAAAATGCGTATTTATTGTTTGTTCATATCTATTATATCTATGCAATTGTTAAAAGCACAATTGCCTGTTATACAATATGACTCAGGTAAAATAACAATCAATGGTATTGCTGTTTCAAAATCAACACCTAAATCTACATTAGAAGAATTATTAGGAAGTAAAGCTTGGTCTGGTAATTTGGCGCATATAGGTGATCCTATTACAAGAGATCGTTCAAAACAGCCTTTAAGATACACCTATATTTTTAAGGATCTAGGCATTAGCATAGGTTGGTATAATCGACCACCCCAAAATTTAGAATGCTCATTTGTAATACAAAAAAGTAAAGTTGATCAAAAAAGAAGAAATGATAAAACAGTCTCTTATCCTGGTAAAGTATTTATTGGTTCTTTATTATTTGATAAAAATTTAAATTTAAAAAACTTTGAAACTGAATCGAATTTTAAAATCATTGCAATCAATATGGGAACACCAGCATCTCCTTTCACATTAATCAGCTATCAAAATACTTTACTCAAATGTTACTTTGATACCGATGGTTATTTACTCATGTTTGGAACATATTTATAATTTTATTCTTCGCTAACCTTTAAGGAGTCCATCTTACTATTTTCCTGCCTAATCTCCATTCCTTCTTTTCTATCAAAAAACACAAAACCTGGCCAGAACTTGGTCGAAATAAAAAAAGCAGCTACGAACATTCGTTCATAACTGCTTGATTTTCAAGTGGGCCCACCAGGGCATGATCCTGGGACCCCCTGATTATGAGTCAGGTGCTCTAACCAACTGAGCTATAGGCCCGAAGAACATTGCTGTTCTTTAAGGGCAGCAAAAATAATGATTTGAGGTTAATTTTGAGTAGGATTATTGTTCTTTTTGTTAATTCACCCAAACTAGTTGTTAAATCGTACCAAAAACCCATTCCTGTTCAAGCGATTTGAAAATTACCCAACTACCGTCAATTGCCATTATTGCTGTGTCCTCCTGGTCAGGCATAATATCATTTGACGCTATTAATGCCAAATCTAACAAGTCTATTTTAATTACAGGGCTCATTCTTACAAAAAACAAATATATGGGTTGACTACTCAGATTTTGTTTAGCGAAAATTTCCTTAAGCGTTGCGCCATTATCAGAACTATCGGTTGGCCACTTTTCCAACTTAGGTAAATACCTTAAAGGAAGCGAACTTGGATAGTTTGAATAAAATAGTTCATGAACCCAATAGTGGTCTCCCTTATGAATAACAGTGTCAGGAAACAAAAAGTCGATCCAAGGCTCCTGCTTTAGTACCCGCGTCCAAAAATCATATTGATTTTGGTTGACTACTTCTAAATATTCAAGGTTCCAATTAACTCCCGCTTCTTTAATTACATTAGCGATTTCAATCCACCAAGTTGCCAAAAATGAACTTTGTTGATCAACAGCTAATTTATTAGCGAGTCGTTCCTTTTTTAATAAACTACTATTGCGTTCTTGTTCATTCATTCAAGTAAAATTTACTTGAATGTAACCAATAAATTACTTAAGAAGCCGTATTACAACAACTTGCATTTGTTTCCTTTCCTACACCCGCTTTATTTAACATACAGTCTAACGGACAAAATTTAGTAAATGAAGACTGCAATAAATTAAGCCCTACAAAAGCAGCCAACAATAACCAATTGATATGTACAAAATAAGCGAGTGATATACTTGTTAAAACAAATGTTCCAGCTACCGCTCTTATTATTCTTTCTTTCATATTCTTTTATTTAGTTGATTTATCTACTGGTACAATAAATGCCCGTATGGGGAATTGATTGTCGTTTGACTGAGCATTATATAATTCGATTAAATTAAATACTTTATCCGCTGCTGAAGTGGTACAAAAGCTAAAAATAAAAACAGAATCATATTTATTACCATCATCAGAACCGAACCAATCGTCTAACAAATAATCGTCTGGACTATTCTTTACGCCAATGGTATCGGTAACGCTAAAAACGGAGACCGCTGCGTCTTTCAAGATTTTTTCAACAGACTTACTGTATTCTTTTACTGCTGTTATAATAAGTAATTTCATAAGTTTTATTTTACTTTTTTGCGCATCATTTTATAATAAAGCAATGGCACAACCAATAAGGTTAAAAATGTAGAAGTAATGGTTCCTCCCATTAGAGATATAGCTAAGCCTTGGAAAATTGGGTCGAATAGAATAATAACCGCTCCTAATACCACCGCACCAGCAGTTAATAGGATAGGGGTTGTTCTTACTGCACCTGCTTCAATTATTGCTTGCTTTAATGGAATCCCTTCTCCTAATCTGATATTGATAAAGTCGATCAGTAGTATAGAGTTTCTGACCATTACACCAGCCAATGCAATAAAGCCAATCATAGAAGTAGCAGTAAAATAAGCGTCCATTAACCAATGCCCTAAAATGATTCCTACTAAACTCAATGGGATTGCTGCTAACATAACCAATGGAACAGTAAAGTTTTGGAACCAACCTACAATCAGCATATAAATAATCAAGATAACTGCAGCAAATGCAATTCCTAAATCACGGAAAACTTCATAAGTGATTTGCCATTCTCCATCCCATTTCAATGAGTAGTTATCTTGAGTTTCTGGTTGTTGCGTATATTCTTCTTTTAAAGTATACCCTGCAGGAATTTTTAATTGCGGAATACTATCAGACATTCTTGAAATAGCATAGACGGGACTTTCCAAATCTCCTGCCATATCTGCCATTACATACACTACTTCCTTTTGATTCTTTCTGTAAATACTCTTCTCTTTGAGTTGTCTATTTACTATTACAATATCTCTTAATGGAACAACATTTCCTTGCATTCCAGTTACAGTTAATGCCAACACTTCATTTACGCCTGACTTATCTTCCTCTTTAAGCTGTAATTTGATGGGGACTTGATTATAGCTATTAGGTGAACTAATAACACCTACTGGCATTCCTGAAATTCCTCCTGATACAATTGCATTTACTTGAGCAGTAGCAACACCATAGCGCATCGCTTTCTCTTTATCAACAGTAAACTTGTACTCATATTGATCATCTTCTACCATCCAATCTGCATCTACAACATCGGTAGTATTTCTAAATAGCTGTTCAATTTGAGCTGCAATTTTAATTTGTTCTTGATAGTCAGGACCATAAACTTCAGCAACCAAAGTTGATAACACTGGAGGTCCTGGTGGTACTTCTACTAGTTTTACATTCGCATGATATTTTGCAGCTATTTTTTGTATTGGCGCACGCATTTGCTTAGCTATATCATGGCTTTGAATAGATCTTTCTGTTTTATCAACTAAGTTTACTTGTATATCTGCTACATGATCGCCTCTTCGTAAATCATAATGTCTTACCAATCCATTAAAACTGATTGGCCCTGCTGTTCCAATATATCCTTGATAATTTTTTACCATGGGCTGTTTGGCAATATATGCAGCTATTTCTCCTGCTACCGTATTTGTTTTTTCCAAAGTAGTTCCTTCAGGCATATCAATTACTACTTGAAACTCATTCTTATTATCAAACGGCAACATTTTAACTGCAACAGATTTGGTATAAAACAGTACCATGCTCGCTAATAAAACTACCACCGTTCCTGAAATAAAGGCCCAACGTTTCCATCTAACTTCTAACATGGGTTGTATAAAGGAATTATAAATTTTATAAATTCCAGATGCTTCTAAGCTAGTATGTGCATGATGATTATTGGTACCATCTTTCTTTTCTTTCTCTCTTAAAAATATATAGCCTAAATAAGGAGTTAAAGTAAGGGCAACTATTAATGATAACAACATTGCTATAGAAGCGCCAATTGGCATAGGACTCATATAAGGTCCCATTAATCCAGACACAAATGCCATTGGAAGCACTGCAGCAACTACTGTGAATGTGGCCAAAATGGTAGGATTACCCACTTCATTGATTGCATAAATAGCCGCTTGCAATGGTGGTAATTTTCGCATTTTAAAATGCCTATGCATGTTCTCTGCAATAATGATGGAATCGTCTACAACTATCCCTGTAATAAATACTAGTGCAAATAGTGTAATTCTATTTAGTGTATAGTCCATTGCATAATAACTAAATAGTGTTAATGCAAATGTTACTGGCACAGATAGAAAAACCACTAATCCACCTCTCCATCCCATTGCGAGCATCACAAATAAGGTAACTACTACTATTGAAATAAATAAATGAAACAATAATTCTGATACTTTATGTGAAGCAGATTCGCCATAATTTCTGGTAGCAGTTACTTGTAAGTCTGATGGTATAAGATCTTTTTTTAGGTGTTCAATTTTTGATAATACATTCTCAGACAATTTCATTGCATCTGCACCTCTTTTCTTAGCAATTGCCAAGGTTACTGCAGGATAAGCAGACTTGTATTTTTTTATTCCGATGGAGTCAGCATTGCCGTATCCATAAAACACATACTGATTGGCAGTGATAGGAGACTCTGTAACGGTTGCAACTTGCTTTAAATAAACAGGTGAGCCTCCATTCATCCCTATCACCAATGAAGCAACATCTTCAGCAGAACTTAAAAAATTTCCTGTTAATACTGAAAATGCTGAATCATTTTTATAAAAAGATCCGCTTTCACTTTGGGTATTGGCTCCACCGATTGCTTTAGATATCATTAAAAAATCAACTCGATTAGCAGCCATTAAAGATTTACTGAGTTCAACCTTAATTTCTTTTGATCTACCGCCAATGATATTAATATCCGCTACATCGTTTGATTTTTTTAATTCATTAGAAAGTTCTTGTGCAATTAGTTTTAAACGATGGTCGTCGTATTGCTCTCCCCATAAGGTTAACCCCAATACAGGAACATCATCAATTGCCCTTGTTTTTACTAATGGCATGCTAACACCCTGCGGCATTTTATCCATATTCTTCATGATCTCACTGTACAGCTTTACCAGAGATCTTTCTACATCTTCGCCTACTAAAAATTGCACAATCAACATAGATTGCCCACTCATTGAAGTAGAATAAACATATTCAACACCCTTTATATTAGAAATTACTTTTTCTAATGGAGCAGAAACTTTGGTTTCTACTTCTTTGGGGCTAGCACCAGGATAGGCAATAAAGATATCCGCCATTGGTACTTGAATTTGAGGCTCTTCCTCTCTTGGCATCAGCATGGTGCTATATCCACCAATCAATAAAAATGCAACCATTAATAAAATGGTGAGCTTAGATTGCAGAAAGGCTTTTGCTATATTACCTGATAATCCTTTTTCCATTGTCTAGTATTTTTTGCCTTTGTTTATTTTACTAATTTGATAGGGGCGCCATTGTATAATTTACCATCAGCACTCAAAATAAATTGTTCCCCAGCTGAAAGTCCTGAAAGCACTTCAACTTGACCAGCTTGTTTTTTACCTAGCCTTACCCATCTTAGTAGAGCAGTATTTTCCGCTGTTGCAGTATATAATCCAGTTAACTGGTCTTTGTATACAATGCTATTTTCTGGAACAGTCACAGCGTTATTTTGAACGGTATGAATAGATGATTCCTTAATAGGTATTTCTATATTTACATACATACCTGAATACAGTTTTTTCATTTCAGCTGCAGGTATATTTATCTTAATAACATATTGACCACCTGTAAATTGAGAAGAGGTATTAATTTGAATAATTTTACCAGTTAGCTTTTTTTCAGCGGCATTAATATTCATATCTACTATATTACCTACAGCAATAGAAGTAATCATATTCTCAGGTACCAATGCACTTACTTGAAGATTTCCAGTTTGTTCCAATGTTAAAACAGGCATACCTGGGCTAGCTATACTTCCTGTTTCAGCTAATTTTTGTGAAATGACTCCTGCAAATGGAGCAGTAACTGTAGTGTAAGATAAATTGGCACTTACTTCATTTTTCATTTGCTTCATTACCTCTAAATTGGCTTGTGCCGATTTATATTGAAGCGTAATTTGTTCCAATTCTTTTGCTGTTGCACTCTGCTGTTTATATAATGCAGTATATCGCTCATAATCTTTCTTTGCAGATTGCATTGCAGCATCAGCTTGAGCTATCATAGCTCCGGTTTGCGCTGTTTTAGCTTTAATATCTGCAGCATTAATAGTGAATAATACTTGCCCTGCTTTAACTTGATCACCTGCTTTTACACGCATACTTGTAATGGTTCCCATTACTCTTGTTGATATATTAGCAGACTGTACTCCTTCCACTTGGCCCGTTACTTCCATTTTTCCATTTGCAGACTGTACCCCAGCACTTGAAACTTTCACTTCAATAGGCTTATCAATTACAGTGGCAGTTTTTTGTTCCTTTTGACTACAAGAACTTACTGTAATGGTTGCAATGAATGCAATAACAGATAGTGTTTTTAGTTTGAAATTCATTTTAATACTATTTTGAAATTATTGTACTGTAGTTAAAAAATCATAATAATTAATTGCAGAATATTCTGCCAACTTTGCTTCAGCTTGCATTAATTTTTGTTGCGATAATTGAGTTTGTGCCAATAAAATATCATTGGTGCTTACCAACCCTTGTTGATACCTATTTTGTAGAATACGCAAAGCTTCTTCAGCTTGCTCAATAGACTTTTGCAACTGTCGATATTTATATTGAGCATCTTTTAGATTACGTAACGCAGTTTGTAATGCTACTTGCTCTTGGTCTAGTCTTGAATTGTACTGCTCTTTTAGTTTACTCTTTTCAACTATTTGAGTAGCTGCTTTGTTTTTAGTTTGATTTCCTTTTAAAATATCCCAAGACAATTGTACGCCAGCAAAATAAGAACCAGCATTAAAACCCAAAGCTTTCTTATCATTTAATTGGTAATTGGCAAAAGCATTCAACCTTGGTAACCAACTCATTTTGGTTCCTTTAATTGCAATATCATAAATACCTAATCCGGTTTCCATTGCTTTAAAATCTGATCTATCAGTAGGAATATTCTTCATCATTGTAGTAGGCAATGCTAAAACAAATGTGTTTGTTGCATAAACAATTCCTTTAGGTTGATTCATCAATAAACCAAGTTGATCTGAAGCTGATGCAATTTTAGATTGAATATCATTCAACTGAGTTTCAGCATTTTTAACTTGTACTTCAACATTCAACAAGTCCGATTTTTGCATCAATCCTTGATCAAATCTGTTTTTTGTAAAGTTGTAAATAGTTTGTACTGTTGTTAGTGCGGTTTTTGTAACTGCTTCTGCAGCATATAAAAATTGAAGATTCAAATACACTTGTGTAACCTGAAGTTTAACTGCTTCAACGGTTCTTTTTGTTTGAAGTGATAAAACTTCTGTTTGCTTTTCTGCTGCTTTTCGCATGTACAACATATCCATATTAACAATGGGTTGTTGAAGACTAAGTTGCGTTAAATAGTTAGGGGTTGCGCCAGGGTTATTGAGTAAAGCAGGATTAAAATCGGCTGCTGTTACATTGGCTTGCTGCAACTTAAAACCAAAGGCATTCAATGGATTATTGGTATTCATTGCAGTATAAGAAAGATTTAATTGGGGCAACCAAATAGCTTCGGTTTGCTTAAGATTAGCTCCAGCAATCTGCTCATCTATTTTTGCCAACCGTATTTGTTGATTGGCTTTCTGAGCCAATTCAAGGGCTTCACTTAGCTGTATAGGAGTTGGAGATACCTGTGCCTGAGTTGAAAAAAATGATGCACTAATTAGTAAAATAACTGCTATTACCTTCATAATTCTTTTTTAAGAACACAAAAGTAGAACAGCAAAAATGGGCTATGTGTAACATATGTAACATTGATGTCCGCTACAGTTAGCAATAAAGCATTTATATTTATACCCAAGAAGCTTTCATATGAAAAATAGATTGTTCCATACATTAATCTTATCAGTTTGTGCGTATTTTTCCTTTGCACAAAAAAACCAACTGAACTATAATTTATTAATTGGCACTTATACCAATGCGGGTAATAGTGAAGGAATCTATTATTATCAATTTAATGCAGATGGTTCTTCAAAAGCAATAAGTAAGCAAAAAGCAGAAGAGCCCTCCTTCTTAATTACATCAACTAATCATCAATTTGTATATACGGTAAATGAATTAGGAAAAGGAAATGGAGCTGTTTCTGCTTATGCATTTAATAAAAAAACAGGAGAATTTAAATTGCTCAATACGGTGTTATCAGGAGGTGACCATCCTTGTCATATTAGTACTGATCGTAGAAATCGTTTCGTTTTTGTTTCTAATTATTCTGGCGGAAATTTAAGCGCCATTGCTATTAATTCAGATGGAAGTTTAAGCAATGAAAAACAAACTATACAACATATAGGAAGCGGTGCTAATAAATCAAGGCAAGAGAAAGCACATGTACATTCTGCAGTTTTATCTCCTAATGAAAAGTTTTTAGTGGTTCAAGATTTAGGCACAGATAAAATTTCTGTTTATGCGGTTGATTTAAATAATCCAACCAAACCTTTATCAGAAAATCCTTTATCGGTGTTTAACTGTAATCCCGGTGACGGTCCTAGACATATCAGTTTTCATCCCACCAAACCCTTTGTTTATGCAGTTCAAGAATTAACGGGATCAGTTACCGTATTAGCGTTTAAAAATGGGGAACTAAAAAAATTACAACAGATCAATATGTTTGAAAAGCCAAGTGATAAAAAATCTGGCGCAGCAGATATTCATTTATCGCCTGATGGTCAATTTTTATATGCTTCCAATAGAGTTGACTACAATGATTTAGCCATTTATAAAGTTGCATCGAATGGTTTACTTACTTGGGTTGGATCACAATCTACTCTTGGCTTAGCACCCCGTAATTTTTCAATTGACCCTACAGGAAATTTTTTATTGGCAGCCAATCAAAACAGCAATGAAATTGTGGTGTTCAAAAGAAACAAGACTACAGGATTACTCAATGATACTGGCAATAGAATATCAGTTGGAAGACCAGTTTGCATTCAATTTGTGCGCTAGGGGTTTGTTTGATTGTTCGGCCCTTGATTGCTTGGCCTTGAATTGTTTGGCCTAGGTTTATTGGGTCGCAATGAAGGTCTATTGCCACCGCCCTGATTGGGTCTTCTATTACCCATTGGCTTGTGACTGCGTGGTGCATATTCTGGTGCTGCACCAAATTGTTCTGGAACAATTAATTTATCTACCTGCTTGCCCAACAATGTTTCAATTTGTGCAAACTTTCTTTGCTCTGCTTCGCTAATAAATGTAATAGCAGTTCCAGATGTAGCGGCACGAGCAGTTCTGCCAATGCGGTGGATATAATCCTCCCCATCATTGGGCACATCATAGTTAATGACTAATTCAATTTCTTCTATATCAATTCCCCTACTTAAAATATCTGTTGCAACTAAAATTTTTAATTTTCTATTTCTAAAATCTTGCATGACTTGCTCCCGTTTATCTTGTAATAAATCGGAATGAATTTCCTCTACAGAAAATTTAGCTCGCTTTAACTCTGAACTTAATTGCTTAACATTTTGTTTTTTAGAACAGAAAATAATGACCCTTGTATAGTCGCTGTTATTCAACACGTATTTAATCAACGGTATTTTTTGTGGCTCATACACCACAAATGCTTGTTGAACTATTTGCTCTGGCGGTTTTGAAACCGCAATATTAATTTCTGCAGGATTCTGTAAAAGCTTTCTTGCTAAATCACGCATTTTAGACGGCATGGTTGCAGAAAACAATAAATTTTGTCTTTGCTTTGGCAGAAAAGAAATAATCTTCATGATATCATCATTGAAGCCCATGTCTAACATTCTATCAGCTTCATCTAAAACCAAATATTTTACCTCTTGCATTTTTACATAGCCCATATTTAAATGAGCAATCATTCTGCCTGGTGTACATACCACCATATCTACTCCACTACTCAATGCTTTTTTTTCTGCAGTAAATGAATTTCCATCACCTCCACCATAAACAGCTATACAACTGATATCAGTGAAATAACTTAAGCCCTCCATGGTTTCAGCAATCTGTATAGCCAATTCTCTTGTAGGGACAATTATAAGTGCATTAATATGATGCGAAGAATGTTGCTGTGTAAGCATTTTATGAACAATCGGCAATAAGAATGCCGCTGTTTTTCCCGTTCCGGTTTGTGCAGAAGCTATAATATCTCTTCCTGCTAAAATGGGTTGAATCACCTGTGCCTGAACTGGGGTGGCCGTTTCATAGCCCATGGCATCAATCCCCTCTAATAATCTTTCCTCTAAACCTAGTTCTCTAAAATTCAAAATAAAATTGGATTAATGTAATGATCAGGAACTAAGCTTTTGAATTTCTTCGTGCAATACTCCTTTAGCTAATTCAAAATATTTTTTGAATAATTCTAGCGAAGGTGCAATGGTTTCTAGTTTTTCCTGTTTTTTGGCATTTACCTCCATGGTATTTGCTAGTGTATGCATATCTGGTACACGAACTACAGAAAGCGATGACTTTGCATAGTGTGCGGATTTGTAAAAATTATCCCAATCTTCAGCTGCTAACTCATCTTGCATTTTCTGTATGCTTTCAGGCATACTTTCTAGAAACATATTGATGATGGTGGTCTTGTACTCATTATCTCCCTCCGCCAACTCATTCAACATTTCTAAATCTATTGTAACAGTTGAAACTGCTTCGGGTGCTTTAACACCAAAATTAGCTGTGCTTGGCTTAGTTGGGGGTGGTGCATTAAAGATTTCATCCAATGTTTTATATAAGGCTTCTAACCCAAATGGCTTTGCCAAACAAGCGTTCATGCCCATACGAGTAAACTTATCTCCTTCGGCTCTACTGCTCCAACCCGTCATAGCAATAATAGGAATGGTCTTATTGATTTCTGCTCGAATAATCTGCGTAGCTTCAAATCCATCCATTTCAGGCATATTGATATCCATCAAGATAAGGTCGTAGGGCTGCTGCTTCAGCATTTCAATTGCCTCTAAGCCATTGCCTGCAATATCAAAAGTTGCTCCTGTTACATTTAATGAATGTGTAATCAGCTTTTGATTTACAAAATCATCTTCTGCTATTAAAATTCGCTTACCCTTTAAGAAATCCGTGTTCATCAAGTGCTTTTTTGCTTACTACGAGGCATAAATATAAAATTTATATATCGTTCTACCTTGAAATTTGTAAAAATGAAGCCCTTATTCTAGTTTATTGACTAATTTTTAACCAATCAGTTGGATTCATTTTGACTATTTTTGCTCCCTTGCAAGGGGAATAATCTTGCAATCAACCAAAATGAAAAAAATATTTTTATTATTTACGGTGCTGGTTGGTCTGGGTGCCGCAGCTCAAACTACCGAAACCAAGAAAAAAGATTGGAGCAAAATTGACTTAAGTGGACGCTCAAAGGATCATTTTATGATTCAGTATGGAGTAGATACTTGGACAGGAAGACCTGATAGTGTTAGAACTGGTAATGGGTTTAGCCGTCATTTCAATTTTTATGTAATGTTTGATAAGCCATTCAAAAATAACAAAAGAATGAGTTTGGCTTATGGAGCAGGTATTGGATCGAGCAATATCTTCTTTGATAATGTTAATGTAGATATTAAATCAAATGCTGGCCGTTTACCTTTTACCATAGCAGATAGCCTAAATCACTTTGATAAATTTAAAGTGACCAATATTTTCTTAGAAATTCCTGTTGAATTAAGGTACTATACTAATCCTGAGAATCCTGCTAAATCATGGAAGTTTGCCATAGGTGCTAAAATTGGTACGCTATTAAGAACACATACAAAGGGAAAAAATTTGGTAGATAAAAATGGCCAAACTGTTTATGGTAACAGTTTTGTACAAAAGGAAGTAACAAAGAAATATTTTAATGGAACGCCCATTGCATTAACCGGAAGAATTGGTTACGGCATCATAGGTTTACAAGGAAGCTACCAAATCACTTCTGTTTTAAAAGAGGGCGTTGGCCCTTCTATGAACAGATTTACGATTGGTATTTCCATTAGTGGACTATAAACAGATCATTTGATAGAGAAAAAACAACTCATCTCCATTGAGGAGAAAGCAGTACTGGTTGGCGTAATCCTAAAGGACCAGACCAATGAGCAGGCAGAAGAATACCTAGATGAATTGGCTTTTTTAGCAGAAACAGCAGGTGCAACTACCGTAAAGCGATTTACACAAAAGTTAGCGCACCCTGATAGTAGAACCTTTGTAGGTAAAGGAAAACTAGAAGAAATTAAACAGTATGTAAATGGCAAGAATATTACGCTTGTCATTTTTGATGATGAATTAACAGGCTCTCAGATATCCAATATTGAAAAAGAGCTGAATGTAAAAACTATTGACCGAAGCGATTTAATCTTAGACATATTTGCACGAAGAGCTAGAACAGCACAAGCTAAAGTACAAGTGGAGTTGGCGCAATATCAATATTTGTTGCCTCGCTTAAAAGGCATGTGGAAGCACTTAGAAAGACAAGGTGGAGGAATTGGTACAAGAGGACCTGGAGAAACAGAAATTGAAACGGATAGACGTATTGTAAAAGATAAGATTTCTTTGTTGCGTAAACGATTAAGCGAAATAGATAAACAGTCTTTTACTCAACGTAAAGAACGTGGCGAATTTATTCGAGTTGCTTTTGTAGGCTATACTAATGTGGGCAAGAGTACTTTAATGACTATATTAAGTAAGAGTGAAGTGTTTGCAGAAAATAAGTTGTTTGCCACATTGGACACTACAACACGTAAAGTGGTTTTTGAAAACACTCCTTTCTTATTAAGCGATACCGTAGGATTTATTAGGAAATTACCGCACCATCTAGTTGAAAGCTTTAAAAGCACATTAGATGAAGTAAGAGAGGCAGATATATTATTACATGTGGTAGACGTTTCTCATCCACAATACGAAGAACAAATTGGCGTGGTGAATAAAACCTTACAAGAGTTAAAAGCTTTTGAAAAACCCATGCTGACTATTTTTAATAAAATGGATTTGTATGTACAGAAGAACTTTGACGAATGGTTAGAGGATTCTGTTAAAGAAGAAATATTGAGAGATCTAAAAGACAAATGGGATTTAGCTACAAACGGCAACTGCGTATTTGTTTCAGCTACTGAGAAACAAAATTTAGATGCCCTGAGAGATATTATATTGGAGAAGGTTAGAGAAATGTATGCGATTCGTTATCCCTACAAAACAATGCTTTATTAATTGGAAGAAGCAGCATTCAGTTGGATTAAAGTTGCCGATTACGCCAGCGAACTACAATGGCAAGAAAACCAAATGTGCGTGGTAGAAGCAGATGGTAAAAAAATCACTTTGGCTTTAAAAGAGCAGCAAATTTTTGCTTTCGCTCACAAGTGTCCGCACGCCAGTGGAGTTATGGCTAATGGGTTTATTGATGGTTTAGGGAATGTGGTTTGCCCATTACACCGTTATCGTTTTTCTATTCAAAACGGTCGCAATACCAGCGGGGAAGGGTATTTTTTAAAAACCTACCCAGTGAAAGAAAATGAAAACGGGGTTTTTGTAGGGTTTAAAAAAAGCTTTTTTGGTAATTTTTAGGGTATTTTTTTTGAAAGTATAGAGAAACCCCTATTTTTGCAACCCCGAAAGGGGAAATTCCTCCTTAGCTCAGTTGGTTAGAGCATCTGACTGTTAATCAGAGGGTCTCAGGTTCAAGTCCTGAAGGGGGAGCCAAACTAGACAGCCTTGCATTTTTCGCAAGGCTTTTTTGTTTCAAATCCTTACTGCCATTGACTATTAGGTCAACAACTTCATTGATTCGGGTGGTTCGATACGAATTATTAGTAAAATAGATTTTGTCGGGGTATATCGAACCAATTATCTTTTTTTTCGTCTCAACACTTGAACTCTGGTAGTAACCACCAATATTTGCCAGTAAACTCGTAGAGTAATTTATGTAGATCTGGAATTCAGACTTCATACTTTTTAATGTCTTTAATCTTGAAAGGCTCGTTGATTTTTGTGCTTCTAATCTCTCTTTTAATCGAATAAAGGTTTCATCATCAAAAACTCCACTCAAATTTTTATTAATTGCAGAATCAATTATAGAGTCTATTTTTTCAATCTCTTTTTGCAAAGCCTTTTTCTCATCTTCGTTTTTTGATGAATTTCTATCAAAAACATCCTGAAGTATTAGATGATACAACTCTAATACCTCAGGATCAGGTTGAATGCTCTTCATCTGTTCCAAAAATGCATCGTTGGCTATCTCTGCCTTAATTTGGTTTTTACAACCATATTTTCTTTGACAATGGTAGTAATGATAAATACCGCCATTACCTCTCGACGCACTCCCAGTCATCCGCCCTTCACATAATGGACAATATAAATGACCGACTAATGGTAAGCTTGAATTTTGAGTAAGCCCCCTATAGGGTTTTTTTTTTCCATTCAGAACTAGCTGAACATCTTCAAACAATTCAGATCCTACTATAGGAATATGCTGGCCTGCCACTAATTGCTCAGGTTCATCTTTAAAAGCGGGAACCTTTATCTTGCCAATATAAACAGGATTTTGAAGCATATCTAAGAAAGCTTGTTTACTTAGGCGCATGCCGTCTTCTGAATATTTCCTTCTGACTTCTTCTGCATTGTACAAGCCAGACGCCATCATTTGATAACAACTTCTAATAAGTTCAGCTTCTTCTTCAACAACTTCAATTAGCTTAGTTATGCGATTGTTCGTATAGCCAAAAGGAGCCTTCCACAACCATCTACCTTGTTTTAATGCTTGACGATTTCCAGCTTTAGTCCTTTGAGAAAGTCTGTCATTCTCTACTTGAGGAGCAGTTATATATATTGCCAACATATACATATTCTCTGGTATTGAAAAATCAATCCATTGTTCGATAGCATTTGGTTCAATTCCTAATTTTCGAAGTCGGCGAATCTCAACTAAAGCTTCTGTTGTTTCTCTTGAAAATCTTGACCATTGTGTGAAAATTAACCCATCAATACTTTTTTTATTGTTTGATATATACTCTTTTAATAGATTGTATCCGGGTCTATCAAAGCCTTTCCAAGCTGAGAAATCATCTTCAAAAACTCGCAAAACATTCCATCCTTGCTTTTTTGCATATAAAATCAATAGCTCTCTTTGAGAATCAAGACTATAGCCATGCTCCTTCTGATCTTCAGTAGATACTCTAACATAAATTATTACGTTTCTCATATTTAATTTTTTGATGATTGTCAAATTCAATTGCTGCTAATAAATAGAGTAGCTCTCTTATTTTTTCAATCTGTTTTCGACTGAATTTTTTCTCCTTTTTATTTAATATTTTTTCACATAATTCAATATTTAACACGTTTTGATTTGCACTCAGTTCCGATTTTTTCGGTCGCCTTGTGGATACTTAATTATTTTTTAGATGATTTTTTAGATGGGTAATTTTGTATCTTTTTAATTACAGATCCATGTATTACTTTCCCAGGATCTACGCCATAATGTAAGATGACTGGAAAATCCAGTTAAATTGACCCCCTAATACCGGTGTAAATTGACCCCTGTTCGCCAGAGCAAACTGACCCCCTTTCGCCATTTTAAACTGACCCCCTAGATATTGGTATAAGAATTAGTTGTTTTAGTAGGAAAAAAGCGAGAGGTTCTTGATTCATCAAGTCCTTTCCATTCATGTCTAACAAAACAATTGAGATGTTTACAATACGCCAGATTCTCCGTCTTTATGCTTCAGGAAAGGGGACAAAGACAATTAGTCAATCAACAGGGATTGCTCGTAATACTATTAAAAAGTATCTGTATCGCTATGTTTTATCGGAGAAAACAATAGAGCAGATAGAAGCGATGAGCGATGCTCAGATGTCTCGGTTGTTTTTAATTAAAGAGCCTATTGTGGTATTTAATAGGCGACAAGCGGATTTAGAACCACTTCTTCCATTACTCGCTAGTATGCTTAAGAAACGTGGTGTAACAAAGGGTAAGGTTTATGAGTTTTATTTAACCCGGTGTACTGATGGATATAAGAGTTCATCCTTTTTGGATAAGCTTAATAAGTATATGCAGCAAGGTAAGCCCTCTTTAAAAATGGTACATAAAGCAGGCGATAAAATGTTTGTGGATTTTACCGGACAAAAATTACACTTGGTGGATGCGCAAACGGGTGAGATAAGTGAACTGGAAGTTTTTGTAGCTATCCTAGGTTGCAGTCAACTCACTTTTGTAATGGCAGTACACTCCCAATGCAAAGAGGATTTTATTTTATGCTGTGAACGTGCCCTTCATTTTTATGGAGGTGTTCCCCAGGCGATTGTGCCAGATAATTTAAAATCGGCAGTTACCAAAGCCAGTAAGTATGAGGCACAACTCAATGAAACCTTCGCTGCTTTTGCAGAACATTACCATACGTTTGGATATCCAACTCGTACTTATAAACCTAAAGACAAAGCGTTGGTAGAAGGTGCGGTTAAGATTAGTTACACAACTATTTTTTCTAAGATTGATCAAAAAGTTTACCACACATTAGATGACCTCAATAAAGACATTCTTGTTCATTTAGCTATACACAATAATGCTAAACTTACTGGTGAGAACTATAGCAGGATGCAACAGTTTATGGAGATAGAAAAGCAAACATTGCAACCGCTAAATCCATATTTATTTGAGTCGATGACTTCGCAGCTATCATCTGTAAACAAATATGGGCACGTGTTGCTTAGTGTTGATAAACGATATTACAGCGTACCCTACAAGTTAATAGGTAAGCGGTTGAAAATAAAGTACAGCACTACCAAGTTGTCGGTGTATGATGAAAACGAAGTGGTAGCCGTTCATGATAGATATATCGGCAAAGGACTCAAGTATATTACTATCCAAGATCATCTTGCCACCCAGCATAAGTATGCAGCTGATTGGAATCCCCAGAAATTTATGTCAACTGCTAGCGCCATCGGGGAAAGTGTAGCAGCATACATAGCCAAGATATTAGCGCGTGAAATTTATCCAGAACAAAGTTATAAATCTTGTTCTGGCGTGTTAAGCTTTGCCAAACGCGTAGGTAATACTAGACTCGTTAATGCGTGTAAACGAGCAGATAGTTATGGTATCTATAACTATGGTATTATTGACCAGATACTGCGAACAAAAGCAGATACAATCCCAATGGAAGATGAGATACTGAATACAGATATGCCATCACATGAAAATGTACGTGGAGCAGAATACTACGAATAAAGCTTTTATCACTAAATTTTAAAACCAACATTAATGAACAAAGACACATTAAAGAAAATGGGCGATATGCGCCTACTTGGAATGCAAACTGCTTTTAAAACTTTTGTAGAGCTTCCACCTCCAGTTAGCTTTACCAATGATGAGATGGCACAGTACTTAGTACAAAACGAATGGGATGATCGCAAACATCGTTCCCTGCAGAGAAACATTAAAACAGCTAAGTTCCGCTATATGGCAGATGTAGACGGTATTGACTTTAGTAATAAACGAGAACTGGATAAAAATCAAATAGATCGCTTGCTTACTTGTGAGTTTATAAAAAAGGGACAAGATGTATTTATTACTGGTAGTACCGGAACAGGCAAGAGTTATCTGGCATCCGCCATTGGGCGCCAAGCCTGTTTGTTTGGGTTTAAAGTTTACTACACCAATACCGCCAAATTACTATCCATCTTAAAAATGGCCAAAGCCGATGGCTCACACCTCAGAGAGCTTACTCGTATAGAAAAACAAGACTTGTTAATACTTGATGATTTTGGTATCCAGGCTTTTGATGCTAGCGGTAGAGCATTACTAATGGATATAGTAGAAGACCGACATGGTAAACGAAGTACTATTATTGCATCACAGGTTCCAGTAAAAAACTGGTACGATGTGATTGGAGAACAAACTGTAGCCGATGCTATACTTGACAGACTGGTTCATCAATCAGTACGTGTAGAGTTAAAGGGGGAATCTTTACGCAAACTAAAAAAAGAAAGCAGCACTGCAGAAACCGAGAAAAATATTTAATCAAAATAGACAAAATAAATCCTACGTTTGAAAAACAATTACAACTAGTTCTTTACCATTTTTTAGGCCTCAATCAATCCATTATTGGAAAGTGTTTCTTAGGGGGTCACATTGCTTTGGCGAATGGGGATCAGATTGTCTGGTATTTACATGGAGATTGTAAATAAATCTTTTTAAGGTTTGTCATTGATTGAATAATCCTCCTATCAATGTTTCGATTGAAAAAAGGAAATGAATATCCAACTACTACAAGAATCTCGGTATCAAATACATTACTAATTGCCTTTTTTACGACATTGTTTTCGCCATACTGATCTTCCCAAGCAAAGGATAAAGAAGGGTTTAAGCCATCAAGGTTATATTTTAACCTAGCATAGTTATTTATAAGAGACTTAAATTTTGTAATATCAAAATCGCCATCTAAGCTTGGTAACAAATCTTGAACACTCCATCTTGATGAATTAGTATAATATCCAGCATGACCATTTAATTTAAATATGCCAAAGTTTTGGAGATCATCATTATCGCGTAAATAGTCAAACTTAGTAATAAAATTTATATGGCTTCTCAAGGCATCTAATCGCTTATCATTTATATAATCCATAAACGATAATTCAAATTGAAGATCATAGTTCCACGATACAACTCGAATATTTTTAGGAAAATCAGATTTGGAGTCACCCAGTATTGAGGAAAAGAATGAATCATATCGTTTATCTGGTGATTTTAAAATTTGCTCGACAATCAAAAATATTGAAAGCGCTACTTTTAGTCTTAATAGATTATTATAATCACCTTTAATAAAAAGCTTTTTTGCTGCAGTGTCTACACTTGCATGATCATTTGATAAGTCAAATAACCACTTGATATCTTCAATAAGTTCAATTTGTAGCTCACGGTAGCTTTTTTTTGCCGGTTTGAATTCTTCATGTTCTAGTTGTAATTCATCTTTTTTCAAAATATCTATTAAATTGTATAATCTATTAGGTATTTCATTAACAATAGGTAGACAATTTCGGCTTGCACCAGCTCCAAATAAGAAAGTAATTTTACTCATAGTTTAAGATAAGAATATACTTCAAAAAAAACACATGAGTTAGTGTTTTCAAAATAATTTGAGGTTTTTCTATTCTTCACAATTCAAAAAATAGCTATTGTTTAATTTGTTTTGTCACCTGTCCCTCGCCGCTTCGCCGCTCCCCATCCTTATGCCATCCCTTTCCGTTGCCCTAATCCCTTTTACCCTTCCCTTACCCCTACCTTACCCCTACCTTACCCTTTCCCTTTCCCACCCTTTTTCTGAACTGCCGTTGTCTTGTTATTATTATTCATTGATTGTTCGATATCAGTAAGGGAAGTTTACAGACTAGCAAACCTTTGCTGATATTGATTTATAGCCATGCTAGGGAACAACGGTACAACTTTGACTATTGGCTCTAAAAGATAGATTAGGCCTAAATCTTCAATAAATTGGTTCGATAATTGTACATTAGGGGGAGCTACACAAGATAAGAGGTCATTTTTGACCTCTTATTCTTTTTTACCTTTTACGAAAGTCTTACTGGCATTAAGCAAAACCCTCACTGGTAAGTTGAAATTTATAGTTGCATCTTTTAAAAAATATCAATGACTTTTTAGTTTCCCATAAAATATTTAATAAAGATAATTTTGCATAAATCACCCTATTTTTTGTAGTTGTTAATTCAAAGAACTCAATATTATTATTTTTAGATAGAAATAATAATATATGAGAATCTTTATCCTACTTTTTATATCATTAAGTTTTAGTTCTTGCAAAAAAGAATTTAATAATGATGAGATTAGTCTTTTGTACAAAAAAGATGTATTAGAATATTTTTCAACAGTAAAACATTATAATTCTATTCTTCACAATAATAAAATGATTGACTCGCTTATT
>NCHN01000080.1 GCA_002281875.1 Sphingobacteriia bacterium 24-36-13
CCTATGATTGCAACTCTTTTTGACATGTTTATCGCTGGTATGCTTATTTTTACAGCATTGCAAAGATGCGGGATTATTTGCAAATCAGTTAAACGAACTATATGAATACTGCAACAAGTTATTTTTCAATAAAAACTTTTGAATTACTTACCCCAATTGAATTGTATTCAATTCTTCAGTTGAGAAACGAGGTTTTTGTTGTTGAACAAAATTGCGTTTTTCAAGATGCAGATAATAAAGATCAAGAAAGCCTCCATTTAATGTATTGGAATAACAATGAACTGATTGCATATTGTAGGTTACTTCCTCCTGGTTTAGCTTATAATGAAATGAGTATTGGACGAGTAGTAAGTTCGCCTAAATATAGAAAAACAGGTGCTGGTAAACTTTTGATTGCAGAAGCCATTCAACAAATACATCACCAATTTGGATCTGGCCCAATTAGAATTGGAGCTCAGTGTTATCTGATTGAATTTTATGCTTCCTTCGGATTTATTGAAGAAGGAGAAATGTATTTAGAGGATGGAATAGAGCATATTGAAATGATTAGGCCTTGAGTGGAAGCCTAACAATAAAGGAAGACCCTTCCCCCTCTTTGCTTTCTACATGAATAAACCCTTCATGTACATCTAGAATTTTTTTACAAATTGCCAAACCTAGCCCATAACTTTTCTCGCCAGCAGTACCTTTTCGTTTTGCAGTTGTAAACAAATCAAAAATCTTCCCCTGCAAATATTCGGGTATACCTATTCCATTGTCTTTTACAATTATTTCTGCAAAATCATTATTTGCATGCAAGGATACATGGACTATAGAACCCGGCTTACTAAATTTGATTGCGTTAGTTACTAAATTAGAAATTACCCTATCTATTTTATCTTTATCGGCCTTTAATATTATTTTTTGTTTAGTAATATTTGCTTCAATAATAATATTTTTTTCTTTGGCCGTAAATACAAGTATTTGAAGAATTTGATGAACTAATTTATTTAATTCAATTGGATTGAAATGATATTGCTCTACAGAATTAATATTGGTATGCATTAAATCACTTATCAACCTAAGCGTAGATTCAGCACTCTGTTCTATTAATCTAAACATCTCTTTGTTGTCTTCAACAACTTTGTCATCAGCCAACATCATTTTACTAATTCCAGAAATTCCACTTAACGGACTCCTCAAGTCATGCGCAACCACGTTTAAAATCCGATCTCTTTCCTCTTTATTCTTAGTCAATTCCGCATACGCCGTTTCAAGCTTATATTGATTCTTAAAATAAATTTCTTTGAAATAGTAAAGACAAATAGAAAAGAATGAAAGAGGAAATAATAATTTGACTGTTTTTTCAATAATATTTATTGCACTCATGCTGCTCAACGGCAATTCTTCTAGTCTTATTGCAACAAAGCTGAGTGAAACAAAAAGAACAAATAAAATATACTGCCAATTCTTTTCACAAAGAACTACTGCAGCAACAATCATTATCAAAAATCGGTATTCATTCCCATTCTTATAAACATATGCAGTATAAGAAGCAATAAGGGCACCTAAAAATAATAACAATGGTCTATAATCAAGATGCTTTTGCGAATAGGATATATAATAACCAACTATAAAAATCGAAAGATGGGCAACATTAAAAAAAGCAAGTGTGTACTCACCAATATAAAAATTGATGCACATCACCAAGAAGGCAAAAGGAGTAGCCATCAGTAGAAACAGGTTGAACATATAGTTCTTATACGCTACTCTAAATGGAGTATCGGCCTGATTACCTAATGAAAGAATTTGAAATAATATATTGGATTTCGGTTTAGCCATAAAACCATTAGCAAGTTAAGCCATTTAGATTATTCAAAGTTTAATACAGCTTATTAAATTAGTGTGTGATTAGAGAAACCTAAAATCAGCTAAGCTATGAGCAAAAAAAAACCCCGATCAATAAAGATCGAGGTTCAATAAATATGGCAGCTACCTACTCTCCCAGCTAGATGCGAGTACCATCGGCCATGGGGGACTTAACTTCTCTGTTCG
>NCHN01000081.1 GCA_002281875.1 Sphingobacteriia bacterium 24-36-13
TTTTCTTTGCTAACATATGTTAGTATATTATCTTCGCTACATGGCCAGAATAAAAATTGAAAAGAACAGTAGCAGAAAAGAGGTTATTGTTAGCAAAGCTGCTTCCTTATTTAGAGAAAAGGGGTTTAAAGCAGCCAGCATGCGCGACTTAGCGGAAGCTGTTGGAGTAGAAGCAGCTAGCTTGTATAATCATATCAAATCTAAAACAGAGCTATTGCACGAACTATGTTTTGGAGTGGCCAATCGATTCATGCAACATATGGATGAAGTGGAGTCTAAAAAAACAAGCTCCATTGCAAAAGTAGAAGAGCTGGTTCGCTTTCATATCAACGAAATGGTGAACCACTACGAAGAAGTATATGTAAGTGATAGAGAATGGAAGCATTTGTCTGATCCGTACTTATCCAATTTTCAGAATCAGCGAAGAATGTATCGCAAAAGATTTGCTGCAATTATAGAAACGGGTATTCGAAACAAAGAAATAAAATCAATAGATGCCCCAACTGCAGTGTTGATTATTCTACACGCCATTAGTGGAATTGAAAGTTGGCATAGATCAACTCAAAAAATTAATGCAGAAGAATTAACCAATAATATGATTACCATTTTAGTGGGAGGATTAAAGAATGTCTAAGTTTGAAACAGTACATGTTAAAGAAGTAAGGCGAGAAACTGCAGACTGCGTATCAGTTGCATTTGATGTTCCAGTAACAGCAAAATCAACTTTCGCATTTAAGCAGGGCCAATATATTACGCTTAAAACAACCATTAACGGCGAAGAAATTAGGAGGTCTTATTCTATTTGTAGTAGTCCATTAGATAATGAATTAAGGGTTGCAGTGAAGAAAGTTCCAGGAGGTGTTTTCTCTACCTGGGCCAATGAAGAATTGAAGGCTGGAACTGAGCTAGAACTGATGCCGCCAATGGGCAAATTCTTCACTGAATTAGATGCCAATGCCAAAAAACAATATGTTGCTTTTGCCTCTGGTAGTGGCATTACTCCCATTTTATCCATTATCAAAACAACGCTAATTACCGAACCATTAAGCAGGTTCACATTGGTTTACGGAAATAGAAATAGGCATAGCATTATTTTTAAAGAAGCATTGGAATCGCTTAAGAATAAATTCATGGGCCGATTTAGCATCGTTTATATTTTATCAAGAGAAAAAACAGATGCACCCATTCATTTTGGAAGGATTGATCAGGAGAAGTTTCAACAACTCTGTAACAATATTTTAAAGCCTACCACTATTGATGAATACTTTTTGTGTGGCCCCGAAGAAATGATTTTTGGTGTTAAAAAAGCGTTAGAAGAAAGCGGAGTAGACAACAAAAAAATACATTTTGAATTATTTACTACAGGTGCTAAAGTTAAAAAAGCAAGTAGTAATAATTCCACTAGTAAACAAGAAATTAAAAGCCATATTACGGTAAAGCAAGATGGAGTAACATTTGAATTCGATTTAGGATTTGAAGGAGAAAGCATTTTAGATGCTGCTTTAAAACATGGAGCAGATTTACCCTTTGCTTGTAAAGGTGGAGTATGCTGCACTTGCAAAGCTAAATTAGTAGACGGCGAAGTAGATATGGACGTGAATTATGGATTGGAGCAGGAAGAAATTGAACACGGTTTTATTTTGACCTGTCAATCTCATCCACGAACAGAAAATGTATTAATTGATTTTGATGTTAAATAACCAATATTTATGGAACAGAATTTAGAAAAAATCTTTCAAGACAAGATTGATCGTGAAGTAAGAATTGAGCCAAAAGACTGGATGCCAGAAAAATATAGGCAAACATTAATCAGACAGATTAGTCAACATGCCCATAGTGAAATCATTGGTATGTTACCGGAAGGTAATTGGATTACCAGGGCCCCATCATTGCGCAGGAAAGCCATTTTATTGGCAAAAGTACAAGACGAAGCAGGGCATGG
>NCHN01000082.1 GCA_002281875.1 Sphingobacteriia bacterium 24-36-13
TGAAAATGGACCAGTTGATTATAGCAAATTGCCTCAGGTTCAATTTAGCGATGTAAGAAATAGGGTACAAGGAACAGAACCTTCTTCTATAAGCTTGACTAGCATTATGCCTGACATCACTTCTAAAGGATATGTTGCTTACAACAGTTCTCCTAAAGATTTGACAAGCATTACCAATGCAAAAGAAGTATTGGCCTTTGACTTCACTGCAAACAAAGAAGTAAAAGCAGTAGCTTTTGCAACTAAGACGTTGGGTGAATTGTATGACCACACCAAACCAATCTGTGATCGTTTAAAAGGCGCTACCTTATTGGGTGTTGAAACAGTTAAAGTGCAAGGTCTTGAGTTTATCAAGTACAGTATCAAAAATGAGAACGGTCAAAAAGAATACGCTACTAGCTTTACAGTTGGTACCAAAACTGGCAGACCAGACTTCTCTTTACAGTCTATCTACTTGACTCAGGATTATGCTAATGACGAGACCATGTATAACTTCCAGTTATGGGCAGGATCTACCTCATTGGTAACTGACATGGTTGCTGATATCTTAACCAAGATCAAAGCCATTGCTCCAGTAAATGTGATCAAGTCTAGCGTATTGCCTACCACTTATGTTGAGTCTGGTAAGCGTGAAGGTCAGAATATTAACTTGGTTGTTAAGAATGCTACTCCAAATACAAGTGGATACTTTAAACTAGAAGATAAAGCCACTGAAACAGCTGCAAGCAGTGTTGTAAGAAATATACCTTTCACTATTAATGCAAATGGTAAGTCTAACGTAATCATCCCAATGGATGACAAATACGAGAGCACAATGACCATGTATGTTGGTGGAGAAGTAAAAGACGTGGTATATATGTCTGATGGTACTTGGGCTGTTGATTATAACAAAGCAACCACTGTGTTGAGCAGCTTTACTGTAACCAATGATAGCAAGCGTTCTTATACTGCTGAAGAATATCCATTATTCCGTAATGTAGAATTGAAGGCCAATAGTTCAGACTTTGTATCAGTAGTGAAATTGTTAAGAGGTGGTGGAGCAACAGCTGATTTAACTGGTTACAAAGGATTGAAATTCTCTGCAAGTGGTGGATATAACCTACACGTAACCTTGGTGAAAAATGGTATTGTAGATTATCGCAATCAATATGCTGCTGATGTTCAACTAGAACTTGGTCAGCAGGATTACTATGTTTCTTTGGATAACTTTAAATCGGCTTCTACAAGCGCTAAGATTGACGCCAAAGACATTACCAGCATCATTTTCACTGTAGAAGTAGGAACAGGCAGAAATAGCCAAATCACTACCACTATTGCTAATGTAGCCTTTACCAAAGAAGACCTCAATTACTTGAGTAGCTTAGAAGCAAAAGAATTAGCTCTTTATCCTAACCCAGTTACTGGCAATAGGATTACTGTAAACTTCAGCAGTGCTAAGGCAGCTGAGTTGAGCTTGAGAGTAACTGATATGTCTGGAAAAGTAATAACCCTGAAACAAGTTCAAGCTGTGAAAGGTATGAATACGGTTCAGGTTCCAGTAAGCACTGGCTTGAAAGCGGTTCATATTGTTGAAAGCGGTTCATATTGTTTCTCTAGATGGTGCCGATATCAAGTATAAGAGCACTAAGGTTATGATTACCAACTAGTTAAATCCCTAAACGATACCAAGCAACCTGCAGTAATGCGGGTTTCTTGCTTTTTATGAATTGGCTAATTCATAAATCGAATCTTTTATTGCTTAAATAATGATATTTCTGAAAGGGGGAATTGTAGCCCTGACCTGCTTTTTTGTAGTTTTTTATCTTAAAAGGGATGTAGTTTAATGTAGTAGAAGCTTGTTAAAATTATTTAATAAGTCTCTGTGTAAAAAGGTTTCAAAAAATAATATTCAAAATATTGTGTGAATCAACAGTTTAACTTACTTTTATGTAGACTGTGGTTTTTACTACAAATTTTTTGAGGTAAGCACTACAAAATCGGCATTTAATTTAGATAAAACATCAAAAATTGATGACCCCCTGCATCAGCAACCACTAAGCGTATGAAATCAAAATTTCTACTTAAAGTTCTACTTCCAATTGTATTGTTCCTTACGGGGAACGTTTTGATTGCTCAGACAATTACAACAACTGGAACATTAGTAGCAGTAAACACTACTTACGGTACAGCTTCAGCTGAAACCAGTTTTACTGTAGAAGGTCCTGGTACTTTGTTTACCAATGATATTTTAGTAACTGCTCCAACTGGTTATGAAGTTTCATTGACTTCAGGATCTGGTTTTGGCGCAACTGTTACTGCCCCCTTGGCTATTAATACAGTTCCATTGGTTACTGTGTATGTTCGCTTAAAAGCGGATGCAACTGTTTTAGGTGGACCTTATGCAGGTAATATAGTTTTAACAAGTACTGGTGCTTTAAATACACCTCATAATGTTGCTACCGTTTCAAGTACCGTAAGCCCTAAAGCTATTACCATTTCTGCACCTACCATTGCTCCCAAAGTATATGATGGTACAACTGCCGCAGGGGTAGTAGCCCTTGGTACTGTAACCGGATTAGTTGGTGCTGAAGCATTGACTATTACCCCATCGGCTACTGCTTATAGTAGTGCCAATGTTGGAGCAGCTTATACTTCAACAGTTTCTTACGCCATTGCAGATGGAACTGGATTAGCAGCTAACTATTCTGCTTTAGCTAATGATAACCTAACAGGATTAAGTATTACGCAAAAACTATTAACCGTTACAGCTAACGCAGCAAGTAAACTTCATGGGGCTGTGTTGGTTAACCCAACAGTTGGTTCTACTGCATTCTCATCTACTGGATTGGTTTCTGGAGAAACTATTGGTTCAGTAACACTTAGTTATAGTGGTGGCGTTGATACTGCAGGAGCTCCCTTAGGTGTATATGCGGGTACAATATTCCCTAGTGCGCCTGTTGGAGGAACTTTCTTATTAAGTAACTATGCTTTTGTTCCTGCTCCAGGAACAATGACCATTATTCCAAACACCAATGCCTACCTAAGTAATTTGGTATCTAGCACTGGTGCTTTGAATACAGCATTTAATAGAAATGATATTGACTATGAAACATATGTATTGATTGCGGTGAATAGTTTAACCGTTACACCAACTACAGAGAATCAATATGCAACTGTTCAAGTAAGAATCAATAATACAGGATTTAGTCCCGAGCCTTATGTTACTGTAGCAAGTGGTGCAGCTTCTCCTGTAATGACTTTGCAAGAAGGAGATAATATGATTGATATTACTGTTACTGCTGAAGACGGCGTAACCATAATTAACTATAGAATTAAA
>NCHN01000083.1:0-1825 GCA_002281875.1 Sphingobacteriia bacterium 24-36-13
TGTTGCCGATAAACGTTGGTCGGATGCTCGTAAAAAGGCTATTGCGGATAGCCGTATTAATAGTTGCGCACTCATTGTGAAAGCCTTGTCTTCTATTCCCAATAAAGTGAAGGGGGTGATTAGTGCCTCCGCAATTGGTTGGTACGGTCCTGATCATCATGACGGCGGAGTTAATGTAGAGGGCAGAGAAATAACTGTGGGCCATAATAAAATCGGCTTTACTGAAGCAGCAAATCCTTATCCCGATTTTTTAGGAAATACTTGCAAAGCATGGGAAGACAGCATTGCCCCAGTTAAAGCTTTTGGAAAAAGATTGGTTATTTTAAGAACGGGTATTGTACTAAGTAATGAAGGTGGTGCATTGGTAGAGTTTAAAAAACCTTTGCTGTTTAAAACGGCTGCTATACTGGGCGCTGGCAATCAAATGATCAGCTGGATTCATGTAGACGATTTATGCAATCAATACATTTATGCAATAGAGAATGAGCAAATGAATGGTGTTTACAATGCCGTTGCTCCCACCCCGGTTAGCAATAAAACGCTCACGATTGAATTGGCTAAAAAGATATGTGGGTCTTTATATATCCCCTTTTATGTCCCTGCTTTTGTACTAAAAATTGTTTTGGGCGAAATGAGTATTGAAGTACTCAAGAGCGCAACGGTGAGTAGTCGCAAAATGGAAGCTGCTGGTTTTCAATTTCAGTATCCCACCATTAATGACGCGCTCACTCAACTTACTAGTTAAGCTAAATCTCTCTTGCTGTGTACTTTAAAACAAATCAACCAGATAATTAAGGTATAAACACAGGTTAATACTACTTGTTCGCTTACTAATGTAAGTGCTAATTCGTAACCCTCTTTTGCGTCTTTCCCAAAATTGCCTGAGAATGCAGGCGCTACTAAAATATTATCAGACACTTCAATTGGTAAGAATCTGGTGATGGGTACTTTTTTGTATTTTAAATACGCTACTAAAATATTCTCTACTACTAAATAATAAAATAAAAATAGCCCGAGTGCAATGAATGCTTTTTTTACTAGATAGCCTAGTAAAAACGCAACAGACAATTGCGCAAATGTTTGTAAATAAAACATGGGTATATAATGCAATTGTTCTGCAATACGTCCCATATTTTCTGGATCTGCATATACGCCAAATGCCAATGCAACCAACATATATACTACCATTACTACAAATGAAATGATGGCTACATCTATTAATTTACTAAGCATGAATTCTTTCCTGCTCCATCCATCAATGATATTTTGTTTATGGGTGCGGTAATTGTATTCATTGGTAATAAGCATGATTACCAATATCGATGGCAACAATACAAAGAAGGAAGAAAAATACGCAACCGTATGAAAAGTTTCTGGAAAAGCAAATGGGTTACCTAATAACATTTTGGCAATATTATTGGTCATTTCTTTCCCTTGTGTAAACTGGTTGTATATATTATAGAACATATAGTTGATGCTTGGATAAGTAAGCATCACAATGGCCAGCATCCACCAAAATGCAGGATACTTTTTAATTTTTAACCATTCTATTTTTATAAGAGCGCCCATATAAGTTGATTTAGTCGTTGGTTAATTCAAAGAATTTTGATTCTAATCGCTGCTTTTTGTTGAGTAATAAATTCAATGTAATCCCTTTGTTAAAGCAGAATTGATTTACTTCTTCTAGGTTAGCAGTTCCTGAAGGAAAATGAATTTGCATGCGTTGATTGTCTTCCTTTATAGATAGTACATTTTGCATTTGTGCAACACAGTCTTTTAATGCTTGCATATTGGTTGCTGCAATTTCCACAATGTCTTCATTGCT
>NCHN01000083.1:1921-3397 GCA_002281875.1 Sphingobacteriia bacterium 24-36-13
AAGTTCCCTCTTTTTAGTATGGCTACATGCGTACAAATCTTTTCTACTTCATCTAATAAATGACTCGCAATAATAATAGTAATACCTCTGTCTGCAAGTCTTCTAATTAATTCCCTAATTTCTAAAATACCAACAGGGTCTAGTCCATTAGTTGGTTCATCTAATAACAAAACTTCTGGATTACCCAATAATGCTGCTGCTATGGCCAGTCTTTGCTTCATTCCCAAACTATACGTGCTGAACTTACTTTTCTTACGCTCGGTTAGTTTTACAATTTCTAATACTTCATTAATATCTTGATCGGTACCTCTTCCACTAATAGCAGAAGTGATTTTTAAATTATCTACTGCAGATAAATAATGATAAAAATTAGGCGTCTCTAATAATGAACCTATTCTTTTTCTTGCTGCAGCAGTTGGAGGTTGATTAAACCAGCTATAAGTGCCGGCATCTGCTCCCAACACGTCTAACACAATACTCATCATGGTGGTTTTACCACTTCCATTCGGACCCAATATTCCAAATACACTTCCCTTGGGTATGGTTAATGAAACCTGTTGTAGGGCTTTCACTTTGCCATAGGCTTTGCTTACTCCGTCTATTTGCAATACTGTTTCCATATAATTGATTTAATCCTTTAACCAGTTTTTTAGTTGCTTCATCACTTTTTCTCCTTTCAATATACCAAACTTATCGTTGTAGTCCCAAAGCATTACAGGTATATCAAAACGTTTCATGATACTTGTGATATCTCTAAGATAGGCAGATTTTGCTTTGACTGATGCTAAATTGATAACCCCCGTTTCTGTGCAGATAAGTGGTAAATTTTGCTTATCGGCCTCCGTTTTAATCTTTTTAATTCTCATAAATAAATAGTCGTAATTGGATTCTCTAGGGAATCGTTCAAATTCTTTAATTACTTCTGAGTCGGGTGCTGCGCCTAATAATTCCGGCATTTTTCTTTTCTTAAATGGATAAGGGAGGCCGGTCATATAGGTTTTCTCCTTGGTCCATTCAGCCCCTTGATGGGTAAATACATAGGGTTCGTAAAAATGAAAGGTGTAGAGTATTTTACCATCATCCGATGACAGTTTCCCCATCGTGAGCAATTCGTTAATCCCATTGTAATTGGCTCCCCCTATAATAAATATTCTATCTGGATCTTCTTTTCTCAATTCTCTCACCAAGGTAGTTGCAGTAGATTTCCAAATATCCATATCGGTAGTGGGCTCATTGTACAATTCTAAAAACAGCTTCTCATTTGAAAACTCCCGCATATAATGGATGACCTGTTTCCAAATTTTAATGATTCTTTCGGTTTCGGTTTCCTTATTTTGGTTATTCAGCTTACCATAATGGTACACAATTACCAGTTTCAGGTTCAATCTTCTGCAGTTCATATAGGTTTCATGCAATTTTTGAAGAATCTGTTCGTTTAATTGAACAGATCCTTCCCTCATGAAGTAATCAAATGCC
>NCHN01000084.1 GCA_002281875.1 Sphingobacteriia bacterium 24-36-13
TATAAAGGCTTTGGATCTTCAGCAACTTGACGTGCAAAAGAGTAACCAATATTGCCTACCATCGCACAATCCAGTTTCGCAGTTTTACAGATATGATACATCAATGCAGTAGTAGTACTTTTTCCATTGCTACCAGTGATGGCAACAATGGTGCTATCGCCCTTGTATCTGTAAGCAAATTCAATTTCACTGATTACCGGAATTCCTTTTGCACGAATGGCTTTCACCATTTCGTTTTTCTCTGGAATACCCGGGCTCTTTACTACTTCATCTGCTGCTAAAATTCGTTCAACACTATGACCACCTTCTTCAAATTCAATTCCATTGGCGGTCAACTCTGCTTTATAAATATCTTTCAGTTTACCACCGTCGGATAAGAATACGGGATGGCCCTTGTGCTTTGCAAGCACCGCAGCGCCTACACCGCTTTCTCCTCCACCTAATATGATGATATTGCTACTCACTTCTTATCGTATTTTTAATGATACCACACTCATTACTACAAGCATGATGGTGATGATCCAAAATCTTACTGCAATCTTACTTTCATGAAACCCTTTTTTCTGATAGTGATGATGTAAGGGACTCATTAAGAAAACCCTTCTCCCTTCTCCGTATTTTTTCTTGGTGTACTTAAAGTATCCTACCTGAATCATCACACTTAAATTTTCTACCAAGAACACGCCGCAGAAAATAGGAATCAACCATTCTTTACGCACGATAATGGCCAAAGAAGCAATGATACCTCCTAAGGCAAGGCTACCCGTATCGCCCATGAAAACCTGCGCTGGGTATGCGTTGTACCATAAGAATCCAATACAAGCTCCTACAAAAGCACCTACAAAAATGGTGAGCTCTCCTAGGTTAGGGATGTACATGATGTTTAAGTAATCAGCAAAAACGTAGTTAGAACTCACATAAATAAATACGAGCAAACCTGCACCAATAATGGCACTCACCCCAGCAGCCAATCCATCTAATCCGTCGGTTAAGTTGGCACCATTACTAACTGCAGTAATAATAAGTGTAACAATTAGGATGTACACAATCCAAGTATATTTCTCCGCACCATCCCCCATCCAACTAATTAATTTACTGTAGTTGAACTCATGGTTTTTTACAAAAGGAATGGTAGTGATGGGTGTTTTTACTTTTACAAACTTTCTTTCAATGCCATTCATTTGGCGAACAATAATGGTAGAGTCTTTTGCAAAACGATCTCCTTCTTGAAGCACAGATATTTTTCTATCAGACCCAATAATTTCGCGCTCTACTGTAACGGCGTTGCTAAAATAAAGGGTTGTACCAATGATGATCCCTAATCCTACCTGACCAATAATTTTTGAAATACCCGCCAAGCCATCTGAATCTTTTTTCTTGTATTTTTCGCCTTTTTGTAATGCTGCTTTTCTTGCACGAATTTTAAATAAGTCATCTAAGAACCCAATCACACCCAACCAAACCGTACATAAAATCATCAGACGCACATACACTTTGTCTAAATTGGCAAATAACAAAGTAGGAATCAATATGCTTAATAAGATAATAATACCACCCATCGTAGGGGTACCTTTCTTTTGTTCTTGACCAGCTAATCCTAGATCTCTAACCGATTCACCAATTTGTTTTTTCTGTAAAAATAAAATGATGCGCTTACCATAAACCGTCGCAATTACTAGGCTCAATACAATTGCCATGGCAATCCTAAAAGTCAGGAACTGAAATAGTCCTGCCCCGGGGATATCGAAGCTTTGTTTTAGCCAGTTA
>NCHN01000085.1 GCA_002281875.1 Sphingobacteriia bacterium 24-36-13
AATAACCTTACCAAGTTGAATCAGGTATATGGTAGTATGCTTACTGCAATGCAGGGTAGATAAGCTGAATAGTAAACTGAATTGATCAAACGTATTTAGATAAACAAAAGATAGTATGTCATTACCCAAGGAACCGCGGCAGAAGATGATTAACATGATGTATCTCGTGTTAACGGCTTTGCTTGCTTTGAACGTTTCTTCAGAAATATTGAATGCTTTTAAAACTGTAGACAAAAGCCTGATGACGGCTACTGGTGTTGCGGAAAAAAAGAATTCAGAGATTTTTAAATCGTTCCAGAAAAAAATTGAAGACCCTACTACTAGAGATAAAGCAGAAGTATGGTTGCCAAAAGCACAAAAAGCAAAAACACTTTCTGATGAAGTGTACAACTATATTGAATCTTTAAAAGCAGAATTAAAAAGAGAAGCAGGCCTCAAGATGGTGGATGGTAAGGAAGATTTTAAAGAAGATGATTTGGATGCGGCTACTCGTTTGTTTGTTTCTGCACCCCCATCGGGAAAAGGAAAGGGCAAAGAATTATTTGATAAGTTAGATAATTTCAAAAAACAATTATTAGCCATTGACCCTGAAATGGCTGCTGCTATTGGTGCCAACTTGCCTTTAAGTTTACCAACAGTAAAAAATGAAAAAGACAAGGAAGAATGGGCCTATACTTTCTTTCATATGACACCCACTGTTGCCGGTATCACTATGTTAAGTAAGTTTCAAAACGATATTAAGAACAGTGAATCACAAGCGGTTGAATATTGCCATAAAGAAATTGGTGAAGTAGAATTAGTATACGACCAGTTTCAGGCAATTGCAAATGCCAACGCCAGCTATGTAATGCCTGGAGAAGAAATTATTATTAATGCTGGTGTGGGTGCTTTCAATAGTGCTTCTCAACCAAAAGTATCAGTAGATGGTGCATCTGCAACACCTACACCTGATGGCTCATTCGAATACAAGTTTAGACCAACAGGTAGTGGTTCTAAAAATGTGACCATTTCATTTGTAAAACCAGACGGTACAACAGCTTCAGTAACCAAAGAAATTAAATATACTGTTGGTGTTCCTTCAGGATTAGTAGTTTCTACCGATAAGACCCGTGTGTTTTATCAAGGCTTAGACAATCCATTAAGTGTTACTGGTGGAAGTGGAGACGAGAAAGTGAATGTATCTATAGATGGCGCAGGAATTGGATTCCGTAAAGCGGGTCCAGGTCAATATATTGTAACTGCATCTGCTTTAGGATCTGCTACTGTGAATGCAACCGATGGTAAGAATACCCAGAAGATTGTTATCCCAATTAAACGTGTTCCCAATCCATTAGCAACAGTCGGCGGTAAAGCCGGTGGACCAATTGCTGCTAATGTATTTAGAGTACAAAAAGGGGTGGCCGCAGAATTAAAAGACTTTGTTTTCGAAGGCGTAAAATATGATGTTGTTTCTTTTACACTTATTTGTACAGGAAGAGGTTTTGAAGAAAGCGGATTCGGAATTGCTGAAGTATCAGGAGCTTATTTTAGTGCTGAAGCAAAAGCTTTATTAAATAAATGTCAGGCTGGATCAACGGTGGTGATTGACGAAATTAAAGTGAGCGGTCCTGGTGGAACTAGATTATTGGATCAAAATATTTCATTTACTCTACAATAATGGTGCGTATGAAAAAGATTGTTTATTCAGGATTATTGATGACTACTG
>NCHN01000040.1 GCA_002281875.1 Sphingobacteriia bacterium 24-36-13
CTAAGCTATTTATAATTTTGTTTGTAGTTCTAAATACTACCTTTATTAACAATTCAGCAACAGCATGGCCAATCCAAAAAGAAAGATTATTAACGATCCCGTATACGGTTTTATCACAATCAGCCACCCACTCATTTTTTCAATTATTGGCCACCCTTTTTATCAGCGCTTGAGAAGGATTCAACAGATGGCTATGGCTCAACTGGTTTATCCTGGGGCTGTACATACTCGTTTACATCATTCATTAGGGGCATACCATCTAATGTGCAATGTGGTGAATGAGCTTCGAAGCAAGGAAATTGAAATTACTAAAGAAGAGGAAATTGCTGTTAAAGCAGCCATTCTATTACACGATATAGGGCATGGGCCATTCTCTCATGCATTAGAGCATGAACTAGTTTTGGGTGTTCATCATGAAGACCTTTCGCTTCAAATTATGCAACTCATGAATAACGAGTTGAATGGTCAGTTAAGTTTAGCCATAGCTATTTTTACCAATCAATACCACAAACCATTTCTGCACCAACTCATCAGCGGCCAATTAGATGTAGACAGAATGGACTATTTAAGCAGAGACAGTTTTTTTTCTGGTGTTAGCGAAGGCGTAATTGGATATGATCGAATTTTGAAAATGCTCACTGTGCATCATGGTCAGCTTATGATTGAAGAAAAAGGCATTTATAGCGTAGAAAAATTTTTAGTTGCTAGACGTCAAATGTATTGGCAGGTTTATTTGCATAAAACGGTTTTGTCTGCGGAAAAAATGCTGGTTAAAATTATTCAAAGAGTAAGGTCTATTTATAAAGAACATCGAGACAGTTTAGCCACAGGATCACAAATAGACTTCTTTTTAGGTGAATTTATAGGCCCTATGAATACAGAAACCATTAAACGTTTTTGTTTGATGGACGACTTTGATGTTATTAGTGCCATTAAAAAATGGAGCAACCATTCAGACAAAGTACTTTCGTTGCTTTGCACTAGAATGCTCAACCGAAATATTTATAAAACAAGTATTCAAGCAAACCCATTTGAACCTTTATATGTAGAAACAAAAAAGCAACAGGTTATGCAACAGTTTGGGGTAAATGCAGAAGAAGCTGATTTTCTATGTTTCACCGGCATTGCAACCAATACAACTTACCAAAGCAAAGAAGAAAAAATCAATATTCTGTACAAAGATGGAACGGTAAAAGATATTACAGAAGTAGACAATTCTATGATACAGCAAAATCTTTCGTCTCAGATAAAAAAATTCTACATTTGTCTGTTAACCTAACCCACCTTTATGCAGTTTAGCGCAGCCCAGATTGGATTAATGATCAATGGAACTATTGAAGGAGATGCCAATGCAATAGTTGAATCATTTGGTAAAATTGAAGAAGCAAAATCTTCTCAAATATCTTTTCTAGCCAACCCTAAATACGAGGACTATTTATATTCTACCCAAGCATCGGTGGTAATTGTAAACCAATCATTGCAATTAAAAGCACCTGTAAAAGCAACCCTGATAAGGGTTCCAGATGCTTATAGTGCTTTTGCTGTTTTAATGACCAAGTACCAAGAAATGGCTGCCAATCAACTAACAGGCATCCAAAGTCCTAGTCATATTGCTGATTCTGCTAGTATTGGCTCATCGGTTTATATTGGTGCTTTTGCATTTATTAGTGATCAAGTAAAAATTGGGAACAATAGCAAAATTTATCCAGGCGTCTATTTAGGCGAAAGGGTGATTGTTGGAGACAACACTACAATTTATCCTGGAGTTAAAATTTATAAAGATTGTGTAATTGGAAACAATGTAATTATACATGCTGGTGTAGTAATTGGGAGTGATGGATTTGGATTTGCACCTCAAGCAGATGGCAGTTTTACCAAAGTGCCACAGTTGGGTAATGTGGTAGTAGAAGATTATGTTGAAATAGGCGCTAATAGCACTATTGATAGAGCTACTATGGGGTCTACGCTAATTTGTAAGGGTGTTAAAATTGATAATCTGGTTCAAATTGCCCATAATGTAGAAATTGGAAGCAATACCGTTATTGCTGCACAAACAGGCATTAGTGGCAGCTCCAAAGTAGGCAAGTATGTAATGATGGGCGGACAAACAGGTGTTGCTGGTCATTTAAGTATTGCAGATGGCACTAAAATTGGTGGAAGAAGCGGAATTACCAAAACCATTAAAGAACCCAATAAATCGGTTAACGGTTACCCAGCTTTTGATTATACCAGCTCATTAAGGGTTCAAGCAGCAACCCGAAATTTACCTGAAACCGAAAAAAGGATTCAAGCCTTAGAAAAATTAGTAGCAGAACTGCTTTCTGAAAGGGTTAAATCGTAATATGAGGTTAAACCATTGGGATAACTTAATTTCGCAATCTTAAAGCGCGGAACTATGGATATGAATTTTAATCCCGAGAAACAACATACTTTATCTCAACCAATTCAAATTAGTGGAACTGGGTTACATACTGGTGTATTGGTAGATATGATCTTAAAGCCTGCTAATCCTGGATTTGGTATTCAATTTCAACGTACCGATTTACCCAATAAGCCCATCATAAAAGCAGATTGCGACTTAGTAACCGATACTAGTAGAGGTACTACCCTGCAGGTGGGTGATGCTAAAGTGAGCACCGTTGAACATATTCTAGCAGCCTTAGTAGGAATGGGCGTAGACAATGTATTGATAGAAGTGAATGGACCTGAAATTCCTATCATGGACGGGAGCTCAGCCCCTTTTATTTCTTTAATTGAAGAAATAGGTGTTTTAGAACAAGAAGCTGCCAAGATCTGGTACAGTTTAGATGAGAATATTTATCATTACGACGAAGGCAAAAGAGTTGAAATGGTGGCTTTGCCTGCGATGGACTATCAAATAACTACATTGATAGATTTTAATAGTCCTGTATTAGGTACCCAACATGCTGGTTTAAAAACCATCAAAGACTTCAAAACAGAAATTGCTCCTTGTAGAACATTTTGTTTTTTACACGAGTTAGAAATGTTATTAGACAATGATTTAATAAAAGGCGGAGATATTAACAATGCAATTGTGGTGGTAGACAAACCCATTACAGATGCAGAAATGACTCGTTTGGCAAAGATTTTTAAGAAAGAAGAAATAGCGGTTAAAAGTGAAGGGTATTTGAACAACTTAGAATTAAGATTCCCGAACGAACCAGCCAGACATAAATTATTAGATGTTGTAGGAGATCTTGCACTAATAGGATACCCAATTAAAGCAAGAATTATTGCAAATAGACCAGGACATAGTTCTAATGTGGAGTTTGCAAAAAAAATTAAACAGTACATCAAAAAAAACAAACACGTAAAAGGGGTTCCAACTTATGACCCTACTGTACCCCCTGTTTACACATTAGAACAAATAGAAAAAACTTTACCGCATAGACACCCTTTTTTATTGGTTGATAAAATCATTGAATTAACCGACACTTATATTGTGGGTATCAAGAATGTAAGTTTTAATGAATGGTTTTTCCCAGGACATTTCCCTGGTAATCCGGTAATGCCTGGCGTGCTTCAAATTGAGGCGCTTGCCCAAACAGGAGGTATTCTTTGTATCAACTCTATGCCTGAAGGAAAATACGATACCTATTTCTTAAAAATCGACAATTGCAAATTCAAACAAATGGTAAGGCCAGGTGATACCATGGTATTAAAGTTAGAATTTCTTGGCCCCATCAGAAGAGGTATATGTGAAATGAGAGGTACGGTTTATGTTGGAGGAAAAGTTGCCACAGAAGCAGATTTAGTGGCACAAGTAGTAAGAAGAGCAGACAACTAAAGAAATCAAAATCGTATCTTACCATTGAAACAAAAAATATGACGCATCCTTATACTTATATTGATCCCAATGCCCGCATTGCCCCCAATGTAAAAATTGATCCATTTACCGTAATTCACGGAGATGTTCAAGTGGGAGAAGGCACTTGGATTGGTAGCAATGTTACCATTATGGATGGCACTAGAATTGGAAAAAATTGTCGCATATTTCCCGGTGCGGTATTAGGTGCTATTCCTCAAGACTTAAAATTTGTTGGAGAAAAAACAACCGTTGAAATAGGGGACCATACTACAATTAGAGAATTTGTAACCATCAATAGAGGAACTGAAGACAGAGGAAGAACCGTCATTGGGAATCATTGTTTAATTATGGCTTATAGTCATATTGCGCACGATTGTATTATTGGCAGCCATGTTATCATGAGTAATAGTGTTCAGGTGGCTGGCCACGTAACAATTGGAGATTGGGCAGTAGTAGGTGGTGTTAGTGCGGTGCACCAGTTTGTAAATATTGGACAACACACATTTATAGCAGGTGGAAGCTTGGTAAGCAAAGATGTGCCTCCTTATATAAAAGCGGTGCGCAACCCATTAAGCTATGGAGGAGTAAATAGTGTTGGGTTAAAGAGAAGGGGATTCCCATTAGAACAAATCAACCATATTTTAGACGTATACAGAACCATTTACAATAAAGGGTTGAACACTTCTCAGGCATTAGAATACATAGAAGAAGAATTGCCCGCAACTGATGAAAGAGACGAAATCGTGACTTTCATTAGAGAAAGTGGTCGTGGTATTATCAAGCGTTTTACTAAGGGCGCCAACGATGATGAATAATTATTTCATTGAACTAATCAACTGTGGTAAAAAATTTAATCGGGAATGGATTTTCCGAAGATTGAATTATCAATTTAACACAGGACAAGCTTATGCTATAACCGGCCACAATGGTTCAGGAAAGAGCACGCTGTTGCAATGTATTGCTGGTAATATCAATTTTAATGAAGGCGATTTTAAATTGCCTGTAGATGTTGAAAAACATTTTCAACATATTTCTATTTGTACGCCTTATTTAGAATTGATTGAAGAAATGAGTGGAATTGAACTATTAGCGTTTCATAACAATTTCAAACCATTAAGCAATAAAAAAACAATACCTGAAATATTAGCACTTATTGGATTAGGAAAAACTGCCAACAAACAAATTAGTAAGTTCAGTAGTGGAATGAAGCAACGACTTAAGCTGGCCCAAGCTATTTTTTCAGACACCCCTGTTCTATTATTGGATGAGCCCTGTACCAATTTAGACAAAGAGGGCTACGCACTTTATCAAACGCTAATTCAAACTTATTGCAACGATAAAATCGTCATCATTTGCAGCAATGAAGAGGCTGAAATTCATTTTTGTTCTCAGCGCATTCATATTAATGATTACAAATAATTTACCTTCTACTTGCAATTAATAAATTAAGATCGGTATATTTTAAATCAAACTTCTGACTGATATAAATATCAGTTACAGAACCTTTAAACAGATAAACCCCTTCTCGAACATTGAACTTGTGCCAAATCATTTCTTCTAAGCCTCCCTCATCACTTATTTCTAATAATAAGGGCATTAATACATTACTAATTGCTTGAGATGCAGTTCTTGCAAACCCGCTTGGGATATTGGGCACACAATAATGAATAACCCCATGCTTTAAAAAAGTAGGTTCTTCAAAACTAGTGAGCTCACTGGTTTCAAAACATCCGCCTCTATCTATGGCAACATCAATAATGATACTATTAGGACGCATTGCAGCAACCATTTCTTCGGTTACAACTACAGGAGCCCTACCATATTCATTGCTTAAAGCTCCTACAGCTACTTCACAGGTCTTTAACTGTTTAGCTAATATGCGAGGCTCTAAAACACTGGTCCAAACGCGTTGTCCCAAATTATTTTGCATTTGTTTAAGTCGATAGATATTATTGTCGAATACTTTTACTGAAGCTCCCATTGCCAAAGCATTCCTAGTTGCACATTCACCTACTATTCCTGCTCCAATTATAACCACTTTGGTAGGTGGAATACCACTGATTCCCCCTAATAATACCCCCTTCCCCTCATTAAAACTGCTCAAATATTGTCCAGCAATCAACATCACCGCACTACCAGCAATTTCACTCATGCTTCTTACAATGGGATAAGTTCCACTATCATCTTTAAAATTTTCAAAGCTTAGCGCTGTAATTCGCTTAGCCATCATTTTTTCAATAATGTCTTTTTTTAGTGCTGAATGGTGTATAGGAGAGATAATGATTTGATTCATTTGTAGCAATGGGATATCATCTTCAACGGGTGGTGCACTTTTTACCAATATGGGGCATTGATAAACAGCAGCACGATCATATACAATTTGTGCGCCTGCTTCTGAATAATCCCTATCAGAATAATGACTGCGCTCACCAGCATTGTGTTCTATGGTAACCATATTTCCATTGGCTACCAAAACACCCACTGCATCTGGAGTAAGCGCAATTCTATTTTCCTGAAAGGCAATTTCCTTAGGGATGCCAATATGTAATTTTGCCCCTGGAGTTTTAATATCTAAAGTTTCCTCCATTGCTTCATATAAAAGCGAAGGACTAATACTTGGTTTGCTGGTTGCCATGTGTAAGGTTAAAGAATGAAGTTAACAAATTAAGCTTGTTCTTCAGGAATATACAAACGCCTGGTTTGGGCATCTAATACTTCCAAGTATAAGTGAAGTGTTTCCGGGCCCAATAAATCGGGTGCATTTTCAGGCCATTCTACAAAGCAATAAGATCCGCTGTTCAACAAATCTTCTACCCCCGCATCAATGGCTTCCCCTTCGCTTTTAAGGCGATACCAATCCATATGGTATAAAGTACCAGCGCTTGTGCTTGAATACTCATTCACTATAGCAAAAGTTGGACTACTTAAGGCATCTTTTGCCCCTAAATGAGTGCAGAGCGCACTTATAAAAGTGGTTTTACCTGCCCCCATTGGCGCATGAAATGCCCAAACCTTATGCTTTTGGCATTTTTTAAAAAATGCTGCAGCTACTCGATCTATTTGGTCAATGGTAAAAATTGCATCCATGATACAAAGATAGTTGGCTAAAAGGGAATATTATTCCAAACTCGCAAATGAAGGAGCTAAGCCTTTTGTAAATTTGAGTATGGAAAAAGTAAATTGGAAAGTAACGGGCATGAGCTGCACCAACTGTGCACTATCCATCGATCAATTCCTGAAAGAAAAAGGAATGGAAGAAGTTAAAGTGAATTTTATTGGAGGAGATGTGAGTTTCAACTTGCCGGAAGGCGTAAATAAAACAACTATACAAAAAGGCATACACGATTTAGGGTACCAAGTAAAAGGTGGTGAAGTTTTAGGCAAAGCACAAAAAAACCTTTTTCAAACACATTTACAAAGATTTGCTTTTTGTGCAGTCTTTACTTTTCCATTGATGCTGCATATGATACCAGGTATTCATATTCACTGGTTAATGAATCCTTATGTGCAATTGGCATTAACTATTCCTGTATTTGTATTGGGTATGGACTTTTTTGGGAGGAGTGGCTTAAAGAGTTTACTAAAAGGTGTTCCGAACATGAATGTACTGGTAGCCATGGGTGCATTGGCTGCATTTGTGTATAGTTTATATGGAACATTAACAGGTCAAGCAGATCAATACTTATTTTATGAAACTGCGGCTACCATTATTACGTTGGTATTTTTAGGTTATTGGATGGAAGACAAAGCAGTAGAACAAACGCAGGTTGCTTTAAACAAATTAGCGAAGTCTCAAAAGACCATGGCTAATATGATTGCTTACGATAATGAACAAACCGAACATATTTTTCCTGTAGAAAGTACTTCACTTAAAACAGGTGATTTATTATTGATTAGAAGTGGGGAAGCCGTGCCAATGGATTGTAAGATTTTATCCGGTGAAGTAGCTGTTGATGAGTCTATCATTACTGGAGAATCTATACCAGTGGAGAAAAAAGTAAAAGACATTTTAATTGGGGGATCAACCATTGTGAATGGCACAGTGAAAGCATATGTTACTGCAGTTGGAGAAGATTCTGTTTTAGGTAATATCCTGAAAATGGTCAAGAATGCTCAAACAGAAAAGCCCCCAGTTCAATTACTAGCAGATAAAATTAGTGCGGTGTTTGTACCAGTTGTAATTGGCATTTCTTTTTTAACTTTTATTTTAAATTATACCATAGGTTCTCAAGACTTTACTGCAAGTTTAATGCGAAGTATTGCCGTTCTAGTTATTTCTTGCCCTTGTGCAATGGGGCTTGCAACACCTGCTGCAATAGCTGTTGGATTAGGAAGAGCTGCTCGCAATGGCGTATTGTTTAAAAATACCAAAACACTCGAATTATTTAAAGACATTCAACAAGTGGTTTTTGATAAAACTGGAACTCTTACAACCGGACAATTTGTTATAGCCGAATTTGAACTTACACCCGCAGGAAAAATAGTAGGTGAATCCGAATGCAAGCGTTTAGCTTATTCATTAGAAAAATATTCAACCCATCCTTTAGCTAAAGCCATTGCAACTGAGTGGAAAACCAAGGACGAAATACGGTTTAGTAAAATAACAGAAGAAAAAGGATTGGGAATGACTGCTGTAGACAAAGAAGGTAATACGTATTCTGCATCTTCCTATAAAATGGTTGCCCATTTAACTTCAGATACCCAACACAATATTTACATTATAAAAAACAATGAATTATTGTGTTCAATTAATTTGAAAGACCAAATAAGACCAGAAGCTGCATTAATGGTAAAAGCATTGCAACAGAAAGGCATTAAAACTATTTTATTAAGTGGAGACATGCAAGCAAAATGTGACTATGTAGCCAATCAATTAGGTATTGATGAAGTATTTGCAGAACAAAGCCCTTCCCAAAAACTAGCTAAAATTGAAGCTTTAACTGCAATTAAACCAACTGCTATGGTAGGTGATGGTATAAATGATGCACCTGCTTTAGCAAAAGCAACTGTTGGGGTATCATTAAGCGATGCAGCGCATATTGCAGTGCAAAGCGCAGAAGTAGTTTTAATGAATCATGGAGTTAAAAATTTAACACTTGCACTAGGTCTAGGAAAACATACTTATCTAACTATACAGCAAAATTTATTTTGGGCACTAATATATAATGTGGTAGCCATACCTGTTGCTGCATTTGGCTTTCTTAGCCCCACAATTGGTGCTTTAGTGATGGGATTAAGCGATGTAGTATTGGCCATCAACTCTGTTAGATTGAACTTTAAAAAAGTCTTTTAATTCAATTGATTTCGCCTTTACAGATATTAGAACAATATTGGAAGCATACTGCTTTTAGACCATTACAAGAAGAAATTATTCAGTCTGTATTGCAAGGGAAAGACTGTATTGCATTATTGCCAACTGGAGGAGGGAAATCAGTTTGTTTTCAAATTCCTGGAATCATTCTACCAGGAGTAAGTTTAGTAATTAGTCCTTTAATAGCATTAATGAAAGACCAAGTAGATGGTTTAAATCGAAAAGGGATTGCTGCGGTAGCAATACATAGCGGAATGCAAAAAGAAGAAGTAAGACAGGTTTTAATAGATGCTACTGAATCGGTTTATCAATTTATTTACTGTTCGCCAGAAAGACTAGAAAGCCCTCTTTTTAATGAATATCTTTCTCATATTCCATTTAGTCTTTTAGTGATTGATGAAGCACATTGTATTTCTCAATGGGGATATGATTTTAGACCATCGTATTGTAGAATTGCTGAAACGAAAAGAAAGCTTTCGTCTATTCCAACTATTGCTGTAACAGCTTCCGCAACACCGCTTGTACTAACAGATATTGAATTACAATTAGGTCTAGATCAGCCAAGTGTTTTCAAACAATCATTTATAAGACCCAATATATCTTATAGCTGTTTTGAATCGGAAAGTAAAATCAATAAAATATTAGAAATTTTACAAAAAGTTCCAGGCAGTAGCATAGTGTATTGCAATAGCAGAAAGCAATGCAAAAAAATAGCGGAAGCCATTTTATTGCAAGGGATTAGCGCAGACTTTTATCACGCAGGGCTGAATCAATTACTGAGAGAACAAAAACAATTGAGTTGGATTCAAAATAAAACAAGGGTGATGGTTTGCACCAATGCCTTTGGAATGGGAATAGATAAGCCAGATGTAAGAACCGTCATTCACCACGATATTCCAGATTGTTTAGAGAACTACTACCAAGAAGCTGGCAGGGCTGGCAGGGATGAAAAAAAGGCTTACGCCATTTTACTATGGCAACAAAAAGACTTAATGGAATTGGAACAAAATGGCGAAAAAAAGTTCCCTCCCATTCCTATCATCAAAGAAGTGTATCAGGCAATTGCAGATTTTTTACAAATTGCAGTTGGCAATGGAGAGGGTATTTATTATGACTTTGACTTTAACAGTTTTATTACCCATTTTAAATTAGATCCTTTATTGGTTGTGAATGTACTTCGTATTTTAGAACAAGAAGGACATATCCAATTTAACGAACAGATTTTTTTACCAACTCAAGTAAATTTTTGCACAGATACAGAAACCTTGGATCAGTTTGAAATTATGTACCCTTCTTTAGAGCCTTTAATTAAAGCATTACTCAGAACCTATGCAGGAATATTCTATAATCGAATTTCTATTTATGAGCAATCACTTGCAAGAATTTGCAGAACTGATATTGACGCTATAACCATGCAATTAAAACAATTACATACGCATGGAATTATTGAATATTTGCCTAAAAAGGAAACTCCTCAAATTCACTTTCTTTTAAATAGGGCGCCAGCTCAGTTTTTACGTATTAACCAAGACCATTATTTAGAAAGGAAAAAATTACATACACAAAGAATTGGCAATATCATTCAGTATGCCAACCTTAATAAAACTTGTAGAAGTAATTTTATTGGACAATATTTTGGAGACAATAGTACCATTGTTTGTGGTGTTTGTGATCATTGCTTAGACAATAAAAGAACCGCAATTTCTGAGGCCGACTTCAATCAAATAGAATTATTATTAAAGGCCAACGCATCCAATGGAATCAATACGGAAGTATTAATAAGGGAAATAAAAAATATTTCCCCTAAAAAAATCTGGACAGTCCTCAATTTTTTACAATCAGAAAATAAAATTATCATTTCCGAAGAAAAAAGAATCTTTTGGCTATTGAAAAATCAATAGCGTTTTCTAGAACTAGACCTGGAGCTTGATCTTCCCCCTAAACCCAAAGCACCTAATAAGCTTCTAGTGATAATACTTGCTGCTGTTCTTCCTACTTGCTTCACTATAGGATTATCAAAAAAACTATCTTCTTTTTGCCTACCCTGTCTATCATCATTTTCGGAATGCGATGCCTCCTTAGCGGTTGCTTCCTTTTCTGCAGTTCTTGCTTGTGCTTCAGCTAATTTTTCCGATAATATTTCATGCGCACTTTCACTGTCAATTACCTGATTGTATTTAGGCACCAATTTACTCTTAGCATTTATTGCATTTATCTCTGCTTCAGTTAATACATCCATTCTACTTTGCGGAGGATTCAACATGGTATGTATCAATGGAGTTGGAATTCCTTTTTCATTTAATAATGTTACAAAAGCTTCTCCAATACCCAATTGCGTTAATAATTCATCTACATCATAAAAATTAGACTCTGGAAAATTCTCAGCAGCCTGTTTAATTGTTTTCCTATCCGCAGCAGTATATGCGCGCAATGCATGTTGCACTTTTAATCCGAGTTGACTTAAAATAGAAGCGGGTACATCCTGCGGATTTTGTGTACAGAAAAATATTCCTACCCCTTTTGACCGAATTAATTTAATGACTGTTTCTAGCTGCTGTAATAATGCATCAGATGCTTCTTGAAAAATCAAATGCGCTTCATCTATAAACAGTACCAGCTTTGGCTTATCTAAGTCTCCTTCTTCAGGACAGCTGGCATACAATTCAGCCAATAATTGCAACATAAATGTTGAAAATAATTTGGGCTTGTCTTGCATATCGGTCACACGCAAAATATTAATCATGCCTCTTCCATCATCGCTAATGCGCATTAAATCGTCTATTTCAAAACTTTTTTCGCCAAAGAAAATATCTGCACCTTGTTGTTGCAATTCAATTACTTTTCGCAATATGGTGCCAGTAGAAGTAGTAGATATTTTTCCATAGGATTTTTCCATTTCCACCTTCCCTTCTGCACCAATGTATTGCAATACTTTAATAAAATCTTTCAAATCGAGCAGTGGCATTGCATTGTCGTCGCAATACTTAAATATCATAGAAACCAATCCACCCTGGGTATCATTCAATCCCAAAATTTTACTCAGTAAAACAGGGCCAAACTCTGAAACCGTGGCGCGTAATTTTACCCCGTTACCACCAGTCAACGTCAATAACTCAACTGGATAAGCATTCGGCTTCCACTGAATCCCCAATTTAGCTGCCCGCTCAATTATTTTTTCATTGGAAACAGCTTCTGCAGCAATTCCACTTAAATCACCTTTAATATCCATTAATAAAACTGGAACGCTGTTATCACTTAAACATTCGCTGATTAGTTGCAAGGTTTTAGTTTTACCTGTACCCGTGGCACCTGCAATTAATCCATGTCTATTCATGGTTTTAAGTGGAATAAAAACACTCGCATCTTTAATCACTTCACCATTAAACATGCCACAGCCAATTTTCACGAACTCCCCTTTAAATTGATAACCCTTTTGTACGGCTTCGGTAAATGCTTGTGAATTACTCATATAAATGATTTATTGCAAAATAGTAAATCACAAATTAAGTAACTTTGCATTATGAAAAAGTGGTGGGTTTTAGGGGGATTAGGACTGGCTATTGCCTTTGGCAGCGGCTTTAATTTACCCAGCCCTGTTAAAACCAAAGCCGAATTGGGAAAGAAACTTTTTTTTGATCCAATCCTTTCAAAAGATCATACCATTAGTTGCGCTAGTTGTCATATTCCCGCTTTTGGTTTTGCAGACACTTTAGCCATCAGTTTAGGGGTAGGTGGAACACCAGGTAGCAGGAATGCACCTACAGTGATGAATCTTCGCGGTCATGATCCCTTCTTTTGGGATGGAAGGGCAGCCAGTTTAGAAGAACAAGCTTTGATGCCCATTGAAAATCCGGTGGAAATGAACCTTTCCATTCAAGATGCAGTAAAACGCTTGAACAATAGTAAAGTATATAAACCCTTGTTCCTTTCGATTTTTAAACAGCTTCCATCCTCCAAAAACATAGGGCTTGCTTTAGCTGCTTACCAAAACACTTTGGAAACCGACGAATCTGCTTTTGACCTAGATGAAATGTCTGCATCAGCAGAAAGAGGTAGACAACTTTTTGTAAGCGATAAAACCAAGTGTTTTGATTGTCATAACGGACCCGATTTTACCAACGACGATTTTAAAAATATTGGCTTATTTGATGGAGTTAATTTAATAGATGAAGGACGTGCTGTAATTACCAAAAACAAGGAAGACCTCGGTAAATTTAAAACGCCTGGCCTACGCAATGTAGCGGTTACAGCACCTTATATGCACAACGGAATGTTTAAGACTTTAGAAGAAGTGATAGATTATTACGACAACCCTTACCAATTTGTTCCAAAGCCAATCAATATTGATTCAACATTAAGGGAACCACTCAAATTAACTGTTGATGAGAAAAAAGATTTAGTTAATTTTCTGAAAGCACTTACCGATAAGCAATATCTAAAGAAAGCCCAATAGGATATTTAACAAAAGATTGCACCCCATTGCTCGGGAATTAATAGTAAATTATTGTTATTTCACTCAAAATTTGACAAATGGAAGACAAGAAACAATACCAAATATTACTTTGCGAAGACGATACCAACTTGGGTATGGTACTTAAAAACTACCTAGAGTTAAATGAATACGAAGTAACATTAGAAAGAGATGGAAGATTAGGTTTAGCCGCATTTCAGCGTGAAAAATTTGATATCTGTTTACTAGATGTGATGATGCCCAATATGGATGGATTTACATTAGCAGAAGAAATTAGGGATATAGATCCTGATGTGCCTTTGTTTTTCTTGAGTGCTAAAACCATGAAAGACGATATTATTCAAGGATACAAATTAGGTGCCGACGATTATATCACTAAGCCATTCGACAGTGAAGTATTGTTGATGAAAATCAAAGCCATTTTGAAAAGAAATGAAGAAGAAAATAAAATCAACGACAATATTGAATTTGATTTAGGAGGCTATCATTTTAATCCAAAATTGAGGGAATTAAAAATAGGTACTACCATGCAAACCCTCTCTCCTAAAGAGAATGAGTTGTTGAAAATGTTAGCGGAGCATAAAAATGATTTATTGCCTCGCGAAAGAGCATTGAAAAAAATCTGGGGCAGCGACACCTATTTTAATGGTCGTAGCATGGATGTTTATATTGCTAAATTACGCAAGTACTTAAAAGAAGATACCAATATTGAAATTGTCAATATTCATGGAAATGGATTTAGACTGGTTGCCCCTTAGGTAAACAGCTCACCAGCTTCTCCTCTTTTCATTACCACCCCTAGGTGATTGTAAGCTTTCAAAGTAGCTTCCCTTCCTCTAGGGGTTCTTTGTAAGAATCCTTCTTGAATTAGGAAAGGCTCGTACACTTCTTCAATGGTACCTGGTTCTTCGCCTACAGCTGTTGCAATAGTAGTGATACCAACTGGACCGCCTTTAAATTTATTGATGATGGCAGATAAAATACGATTGTCCATTTCATCTAAACCATGTGCATCTACATTCAATGCTTTTAAACCATGCTGGGTAATACCTAAATCAATTTTTCCATCATTTAATACCTGAGCAAAATCTCTTACTCTGCGCAAAAGTCCATTGGCAATTCTAGGTGTACCTCGGCTTCTCCCTGCAATTTCCGCAGCTGCATCAATAGTGATTTTAGTGCCTAAAATAGCAGCGCTTCTTTCGATAATTTTTTGCAATACAGGTGCCCCATAATATTCTAAACGAGACTTGATTCCAAAACGGGATAGTAATGGAGCAGTTAATAATCCACTGCGAGTTGTAGCGCCTACCAATGTAAATGGATTTAAATTGATTTGAATACTTCTGGCATTTGGGCCAGTATCTATCATAATATCAATTTTAAAATCTTCCATTGCTGAATAGAGGTACTCTTCAACAACTGTACTTAAACGATGAATTTCATCAATAAACAGCACATCATTGGGCTGTAAATTAGTTAACAAGCCCGCCAAGTCACCAGGCTTCTCTATCACAGGACCTGAAGTTTCTTTAATGCTTACGCCTAATTCATTGGCTACGATTCTGCTTAAAGTGGTTTTACCCAATCCTGGAGGGCCATGAAACAATACGTGATCCAAGGCTTCCCCTCTTAACTTGGCAGCTTTAATGAATATGACCAAGTTCTCAATTAATTGAGGTTGGCCAGAGAAATCATCAATCTCCCGAGGCCTGATGGTATTCTCAAACTCCTTTTCGGCGGGATTTAAGGCATTTAAATCGCTATTCAGATTATTATTTGACATAACTCTTCAAAAGTACAAATAAAGCAGTCCTTATCTTTGGTAAAATTATAGGATAGTGCAAAGAAAAGCTTTAGTACTTGGAGCAAGCGGATTAACCGGATCATATCTGCTAGAAATATTGTTAGAATCAGAATTATATAGTCAAGTGACTATTTATGTTCGTAGGCCATTGGGCAGATCGCACCCTAAATTAGTAGAACAATTAATCAATTTTGCAACGATTGAATCTTGGACTGAAGCAGACGATGTGTACTGTTGTTTAGGAGCAACTATCAAAACAGTTAAAACAAG
>NCHN01000086.1 GCA_002281875.1 Sphingobacteriia bacterium 24-36-13
TAGGCTCAATACAATTGCCATGGCAATCCTAAAAGTCAGGAACTGAAATAGTCCTGCCCCGGGGATATCGAAGCTTTGTTTTAGCCAGTTAAATAATTGATATAACATACAGTTGGTTTAAGGGGTAACTAGGGTAAATGCGTTTTGTAAAATTTGTTTATCGTCAAAAGGATATTTCACTCCATTGATGTCTTGGTATTTTTCATGGCCCTTTCCTGCCACTAAAATGATGTCTTCAGGCTTTGCTATTTTAACTGCTTCTTCAATGGCCAACTTTCGATCTACGATGGTGATGTATTTTCTTTTCGCTGAACTAGACAATCCTGTTTCCATATCTCTTAGAATAGCTTCAGGATCTTCTGTGCGGGGATTATCACTGGTTAAAATAACTCGGTCACTCAAATCGCAAGCAGCTTGCGCCATGATAGGACGTTTGGTTTTATCTCTATCACCTCCGCAGCCCACTACCGTAATAATTTGCTCATACCCCTTGCGTAATTTTTTAATAGTGGCCAATACATTTTCTAATGCATCAGGGGTATGCGCATAATCTACTATGCCAATAATATTGTTGGCACTGATGATATAATCGAAGCGACCCTCTGCACCAGTAAGCATACTGAGCGCAGTAAGCACTTCCTGACTTTCTTTACCCAAACAAATAGCCGCACCATAAACAGCCAATAAGTTATAAGCATTAAAAGTTCCAATTAGGCGAAAATGCACTTCCTGGTCGTTAATGGTCATCACTAAGCCGGTCAATGCATTTTCTAATATTTTTCCCTTGAAAGCAGCCATTTTTTTAAGGCTGTACAAGTATTTAGTAGCAACAGTATTTTGTAACATTACCTCCCCACGCTTATCGTCTGCATTAGAAATAGCAAATGCAGTAGCAGGTAAATCGTCAAAGAATTTTTTCTTAACGCGAATGTATTCGTCAAATGTTTTATGGTAGTCTAAATGGTCATGGGTGACATTGCTGAATAGCGCTCCATCAAATTGCAAACCAGTGATGCGATGTTGGTGTATGGCGTGGCTGCTGCATTCCATGAATACATAACTGCAACCTTCATTTACCATTTGCTGCAACAATGCATTTAAATTAATGGCATCGGGCGTAGTATGTGTTGCAGGAATAATGGCATCATCAATTTGATTTTGCACCGTACTGATTAACCCACATTTATATCCGAGCTGACGAAATAATTTAAACAATAAAGTAGCAATAGTGGTTTTACCATTCGTTCCAGTAACGCCTACTAATTTCACTTGAGTAGAGGGATGATTGTAGAACTCAACCGCCATACGAGCCGTTGCTTCTTGCGTATTGGCAACTTTTACATAAGTAATACCTGCTACTAATTCAGCAGGCATGGTTTCACATATAATGGCAACCGCACCTAACTCAATGGCTTTATGAATAAATGCATGACCGTCACTTTGCACACCGGTGATGGCAATAAACGCAGAACCTACTTTCACTTTTCTTGAATCAATTTCAATAGCACCAATACCCAATTCAAGCGAACCTGCAACTTGCAGAGGCTTTAGTTGAACGAGTAATTGCTGAAGTGTTTTCATGGTATGCGTACTAGTTTAAGTTGATTTGAATTAATTGACCTTTTGCAATGGGCTGACCAGGAAGTATAGATTGATCTAACACCCTGCCTCTTCCTTTTACTTGCAC